>CAMCCS010000090.1 GCA_945873295.1 uncultured Clostridia bacterium | reverse complement strand
CCTGATTTGAGGGCCTTTCTGCTCATTTCCTGCCGCGCCTTTTTGGCGGCTTCCAGTAAAGACTGGAGGATACCGGAAAGCTTCCTCCGGGTTTCCTCGTCAGCTTCCAGGGCTTTCAGATAATTGAGTATATTTTTCGGCTGTATGATCTCCGATGCTTCCGTCACGTCCCCGGTGGCCAGAAGTCCGAAGATAACATCCACCATCTGGCTGCGCTGACTTAAATCCATGGAGTCCAGCCAGTTGCGGATGGTGCGGTTCAGGAACCGGGAATCCGCGGTGATCTCTTCCATAGGCAGAAAGTCTCTGCCCACAACCTCCCAGGAGAAAAAGTCGTGCTGCAGGATGCCAACCTGGCTGCTCCGGATGATCGTATAAGGTTCCTCATGCTCCATAATCATGCCGATGATGGAGGACTGGGGAACAAAGGTGCGGATCCTGGGTACCATGGCATTGTAGCCGGGATCCCCGATCATATATTCCGAGAAGCCGGGACCGTCGTTGTTGTATACGCCCCGGATCCACTGCTGGATCATGGGGGAGCTGCGGGCAGCGGCAAAAACCGCCAGATTGCCGCCTTTGGAATGGCCGCAAAGCCGCATGGGGGCTGTGTGGGCTTCCCAGACATCATGGGTGTAGTTAAGGGCCAGAAGCTGAGCGGGAATGATCTGCCGGAAGCTCATATTAAAATCTTCTTTCCAACCCACCAGCGTATTATCCGTACCCCGGAAAGAAAGCATCATGCTGCCGTCGGAAAGAAGAAAGGTAATTGCCGCGAATTGGGTATCTTCCTCGGGGATAAACTGTTCCCGGTACATGAAAAGCTTGCTCTCGCCGAAACGGTGGGAATCCGCCGCAGCCCGCAAAAGCAGCAGGTCATTTTTTGCCCGTGCCCGGTTTTCATGATCCGGCAGGGCAAAAAATTCTTCCGCTGCCTCCCGGAGCGTGACGCCATCGGAAGCGGCCGTGGCATTGGGGCCGAAGCGAAGATAGATCAGGCCGGAGAAAATCAGGGCATCCACCTGATTGGGCGGATCCTGGGAAAAGGACAGATCGCCCCGCCATTTGAGATAATCCAATACATTTGTCAAGAAAACCACCTCACAAGAGAACCATGGGAAACTCTGAATAAATCGTCTGCGGCTGATAGGCGACTCTTTTGCCGTCAGCGCTTGCCGATTTATTCAGAGCTTCCCTTGACAGAAAAGACAGAAAAAACTATAATGAACGAAAACAACGGGGGATCTGGAAGCCGCAAGGCGGATCCCCGGGAAAATCAGGAGGAACCGACCATGCAGACATCCGTTTCCAGACAGCAGGCCTTGGCACTGCTTCACAAGTATAACGCAGAACCCTTCCACATCCAGCATGCCCTCACAGTGGAGGGCGTAATGGACTATTTTGCCCGGGAACTGGGCTACGGTGACAGCGCCGATTTCTGGAGCCGCTGCGGCCTGCTCCACGACGTGGATTTTGAGAAATACCCGGAAGAGCACTGCAAAAAGGCGCCGGAGCTTCTGGCGGAGGTCAACGCAGAGCCGGAGCTGGTTCATGCGGTTTGCTCCCATGGCTACGGCCTTTGCAGCGATGTAAAACCCGAGCATGAAATGGAAAAAGTGATGTTTGCCGTGGACGAGCTGACAGGACTCATTTGGGCGGCAGCAAAAATGCGCCCATCCCACAGCGTGCAGGATATGGAGCTTTCCAGCCTGAAAAAGAAATTCAAGGATAAGAAGTTTGCCGCCGGCTGCTCCCGGGATGTGATCCGCCAGGGGGCGGAGAACCTGGGCTGGACATTGGATGAAACGCTGGAAAGGACCATCCTTGCCATGCGCAGCTGTGAGGAAAAGGTCGCAAAGGAAATGGGGGAATAAGGGAGAAAACCCTGTATTCTAAATCACAAAGCGACGAAGAATCTCAGGAACAGGCCTTGAGATTCTTCGTTTGCTCTGTGTTATATGGTGTTATTCCTCGGGAATATATCCAACAAAAGCCAGGCTGGTGTAATCCAGGTACACGTGCTTATCGGGGGTTTTTCCCATGGTGACCCGGTGGCAGGTGACCTCCCATACCGGTGAGCCGTCCAGCTCCCCCTTGCGGATCTCGAATACATGGTTCCAGCTCCGGCCCTCCATATATTCCTCGCCCCGGATGAAGCGGATCAGCTCCAGCCGGCGGAAATGGAATGTGGGAAAGGCGTTCAGAATGCACCGTTCAAACAGTGCCTCCGCGTCCCGGACGCTGCCCATGGCGAACGCGCTCTGGATCATCAGGGTATAATCTTCCATGACTGTGTAGTCTTCCATAAGTAAACCTCCTTACAGCTTTTGATATGTTTTCTCCAGGAACCGCTGACTGTTCACCACAACGCGGGTGTGCTCCGCGCTGCCGATCTCACCCTTTTCGTCGTATGCTTTGATGGAGAAGGTAATGACCTTTCCTTCCACTTTGGTGACCTCCGCCTCTGCCCGGACCTCAAGACCCACAGGGGTGGCGGCGGTGTGCCGCAGATTCAGCCCGGTACCGACGGTGGTGGTGCCTTCCTCCAGTGCTTCTTCAATGGCCGCGCAGGCGGCGCCCTCCATCATGGCGGCCATACAGGGGGTTGCGTACACCAGAAGAGAACCGGAACCTACTTCCAGAGCGGTATCCTCCCGCTCCACAAGGGAAGAAGCCTCTCCGGTCAAACCTACTGTGATTCCCATGGCAATCAGCCTCCTAATTCTTTATTTCTGTCATCACTATATCCCAAATTGGAAAAAGTGTCAATGTTTTTTTGTCCCGGCACGCTGCCGTCTTATAAGAAAGGAACAACATGAATAAAAAGAAGACACCGGCAGGGCAAATGGCCCTGGGAGGGGTGTTGGGCGCCCTGGCAGTTGTAATCATGTCTCTGGGTACCCTGATCCCGGTAATGACCTATGTGTGTCCTATGGCCTGTGCGCTACTGCTGGAAGTGGTGCGTCTTACCTGCGGACAGCGGGTAGCCTGGGCCTGGTATGGAGCCGTGGCGATTCTGGGACTGCTTCTCAGTCCGGACAAGGAAGCTGCTGCGCTGTATGCTTTTATCGGATATTACCCCATCGTAAAGCCAAAGATGGACGGAAAAAAGCTTTCCTGGCTTTATAAAGGCGTATTGTTTAACGGGTGCATTGTGCTGATGTATTTCTTCCTCCTGCGGATTCTGGGCATGGAAGCGCTGACGGAGGAATTCCGGGAAATGGGCGGCATCATGCTGGCGGTTCTGCTCCTACTGGGAAATGTGACCTTTTTCCTCCTGGACAGGCTCCTGTCCAAATTGGGACAAAAGTGGAAAGGAAAGCGGTAGGCTTGGAAAAAAACTGGTATTTATATATACTCAGATGCGGTGACGGAAGTCTCTATACCGGGATCACAACGGATGTTCAGCGGCGGCTGGATGCCCACCTTGCGGGCAAAGGCGCAAAATACACCCGTGGGAGAGGGCCGCTGACTCTGGTGCATCAGGAAGGCTGCGCATCCCATTCCGAAGCCCTGAAACGGGAGCTGGAAGTCAAGGCATTGACTCGGGAGGAAAAGGAACGATTGATTTTTGGATCTGACAGAAAGTGAAAAAGCAGTTGACAAATGAGAAAACAGCAGTTATAATATGAAAGCACTTGCGAGAGTGTTGGAATGGTAGACAAGCACGTTTGAGGTGCGTGTGGTGATCGCCGTGTGGGTTCGAGTCCCATCTCTCGCACCAGAAAAAGGCCGCCCGTCAGGGCGGCCTTTTTCTGGTGCGAGAGATGGGACTCGAAAGGCCGGCCCGAGCGAAGCGAGGGTAAAAAACATGCCGGGGGCATGTTTTTTAGGCCGTGGGAGAGTCCCCTCCGATTTGAGACGCATCCCGTAGGGATGTGGATCAAATTGGAATCTGTCCGATGCCGAAAAGGGTTGGTACGGCGCACTTTTTCGAAAAGTCCTATAAGAACACTCGCACCAAAAAGGAGCCCTTTGGGGCTCCTTTTTTGCGCGAGAGATGGGACTCGAAAGGCCGGCCCGAGCGAAGCGAGGGTAAAAAACATGCCGGGGGCATGTTTTTTAGGCCGTGGGAGAGTCCCTCAGATTCCAGACGCATCCCGTAAGGGATGTGGATGGAATCTGAATTGATTCGATATACCAGAGATGTTGGTACGGGCGCATTTTTCAACAAACCCTATATCGCCTTTTACAAACATATCAAAAGATCGTTTTATATTCTTTTATAATCTTTCTTCCTGTTTTTCTTTTTGTGAGAAAGATATTCAAGCAAAAAGAGACGGTTGCCCTGCTTTGTAAAACATTGATCAGGTTATCGGCTTTAATAAGCTGATCGTGAAATTGTAAATTGGCGGGCCAATACCTTCCCCCGGGGGGAAGGTGCCCCGCAGGGGCGGATGAGGAATGGCGACATTTTCTGATCTGGGACGCAGGCAAATAAGAACGTACAGCTTTTCAAATTGTACCTTTTTTACGAACTACATACGAAATCGTTCCATCTCGCCGTTCCTCATCAGTCTCGCTTCGCTCGACAGCTTCCCCCCGGGGGAAGCGATGGTGCTGCCGCACCGGTGCGTCACATACCAAATTGAGTGTGCTTACTAAAGCCGATAACCTTAAACATTGATTATCAGTCCGCATCATGGTATAATGCAAATAAAATACCGCCAAGGAACATCAAAGAGCGCATATTGCAGAAAAAAGAATTGGGGAGGACGCGCAATGACCAGATTTTTTGTTGACCGGGAAGTCTTTTTATCCGATACGCCTGTTCTCACCGGTGAAAACGGGAAGCACGCTGCCGTGCTTCGTCTGAAAGCCGGGGAGCAGGTGATCCTCTGCGATGGAGCAGGATCGGAGCGCCTGTGCAGGATCCTTTCTTCTTCCTCCTCCGAGACGGCTCTGGAGGCGGGAGAGATTCATGCTTCTATAGCAGAGCCCCGTGTCAAGGTCAGCGTCTATATGGCCTATCCCAAGGCGGACAAGCTGGAGCATGTGATCCAGAAAGCCACAGAGCTGGGGGCAGCTGAGATCGTCGCCTTTCCTTCGGCCCGGTGTGTGTCCCGACCGGAGGAAAAAAGCCTGGGGAAAAAGCATGAACGCTGGCAGCGGATTGCCCAGTCTGCCGCGGAGCAGTCCGGCCGCGGACGGATTCCGGAAGTGATTCTTCTGGGAAGCTGGCGGGAGGCTTTGAATCGAGCGAAGGAGGCGGACCTTGGAATCCTTTTTTATGAAAACGAGCATGCGCTTACCCTTTCTCAGGCTCTGAACGCCGGTACTTACCGCAGTGTCAGCCTCCTTTCCGGCCCGGAGGGGGGACTGGAAGAAAGGGAAGTCGAGGATGCCCGCAGCGCCGGTCTGACGGTCTGCACTTTGGGCAGTCGGATCCTGCGCTGTGAGACCGCGCCTCTGTGCGCCCTGTCAGCCGTTATGTATGCGGCGGGGGAATTCTGATAATTAGGCCCTTGCGCAATGGGTCAAACTATGGTAAAATGTTTCAAATGTCAAAAAAAGGATGCGTGAATGATATGACCGAAGAAATTCGTGAGCAGCCGAAGAAACGGATGCTCTCCGGTATTAAGCCCTCCGGAGACTTGACCCTGGGCAGCTATCTTGGTGCCATCCGGAACTGGGGTGCCCGGTCCGAGGAATTTGACTGCTTTTATTTTATGGCAGACCTCCATGCCATCACCGTGCGGCAGAATCCTGCGGACCTTCGCCGCCGTACCCTGGAGCAGCTTGCCCAGTACATTGCCTGCGGTTTGGATCCCCAGAAAAATACCCTGTTTATTCAGAGCCAGGTACCCCAGCATGCGGAGCTTGGCTGGGTGCTCAACTGCTACGCCATGTTCGGCGAGCTGAGCCGTATGACCCAGTTTAAGGACAAGTCCGCAAAGAATGCCGATAACATCAACGGCGGCCTGTTTACCTATCCCAGCCTGATGGCGGCGGATATTCTCCTGTACCAGCCGGACTATGTCCCGGTGGGTGAGGATCAGAAACAGCATGTGGAGCTGTGCCATACCATCGCCCGCCGCTTCAATGGCATTTACGGGGACGTGTTCAAGCTGCCGGAGCCCTATGTACCTAAGGTGGGCGCCCGGATCATGAGCCTGACGAATCCCACAGCCAAGATGTCCAAGTCCGAAAACGAGGATACCGGACGAGTCCTGCTGATGGATACGCCGGAAACCATTATGCGGCAGTTTAAGCGGGCCATCACCGACTCCGATACGGAAAACTGTGTGCATTACGACAAGGAAAATAAGCCCGGCGTCTCCAACCTGATGACCATTTATTCTGCCTGCACCGGCAAGAGCTTTGATGAAATTGAGCAGGAATTTGCCGGCTGCGGCTACGGAAAATTCAAGCCCGCCGTTGGTGAAGCGGTTGTGGAGACGCTCCGCCCCATCCGGGAGGAATCTCTGCGGATCATGAAGGATAAGGCGTATCTGGAAAGCGTCTA
>CAMCCS010000089.1 GCA_945873295.1 uncultured Clostridia bacterium | reverse complement strand
AACAGTCTGTATGACGATTGGTTGCCCGTAATTCGATGGAGATTCCCACACCAGTCTGCGGACTGGTTCGGAATGACACGTTCTGACGATGAGCCAAATTTCAATTTGCCATACTGCAATAGAACGATACCGAGCGGCGCAGGGCAAAAACGATTACACATATTTTGCGCACGACTTGGCTGTCGGCCCTGCCGACAAATTCCAATTTACCAGTTTGCTGAGTCATACCGAAATGTACTTTGGATAAAACAGAAGCATACGTGATAAAGTACCTTGACAGGCGAGGTATATTGTGATAGTATACACTCAGAACAGGAGGGATCGCAAATGTCCATTGCCGGCGATCTGATTCGAGGCCATACAGATGCCATTATTCTGGCCCGTCTGCTTCGTTCCGACAGCTATGGGTACGAAATTAATAAAGTCATTTCCACGCTCTCCGGCGGGAGGTTTGAACTGAAAGAAGCGACACTGTATACCTCCTTCAAACGGTTGGAGGAAACCGGCTGCATTGTCTCCTACTGGGGCGGCAACGGGCCGGGCGCCCGGCGCAGATACTATTCCATTACCCCTACGGGGCGCCAGACCTGCCGGCGTCTCCTGGGGGAATGGCAGGAAACCAAGGATATTATGGATAAGCTTTTGGAAGTGGAGGAAGAAACATGAGAGATCAGCTGATTCAATATGTGTCCCTGCTCTTTGCCGGGACCCAGAACTGCGAGGATATTCGTCAGGAGATCCTGCAGAACACCCTGGACCGTTACGATGATCTTATCGCCCAGGGAAAAAGCCCGGAGAGCGCCTACCGGCAGGCAATTTCCGGCATTGGGGATATAAATGAGATTCTGTCCGGCGAGCAGACATTCACTGCTCCTCCCCGGGCTTCCGGACCGGAATCGGAGGCGGATACGGACACGCCCACCAAGAAAATGATGCGGGCCATCGCCATCGCCCTGTATATTCTCTGCGCGGCGCCGCTCATTATTCTGTCTGAATTTGGCCTTGACAATCTGGGGCTCTGCTGCACTCTGGCTGTGGTTGCCGTAGCTACCGTGCTCATGATTCTGGGTAAGAAGAACGGCCCCGCGGAGGATACCCGCCGGGAAAATACCGCTTCCTCCCAGGAATATGAAGCATCCCCCTCTCCCCGGCAGGAGCTTCACAAAAGCATTAAAAGCCTGATCTGGGCCATTGGCCTGGCTGCCTACTTCATTGTCAGCTTCGCAACCGGTGCCTGGTATGTCACCTGGGTCATTTTTCCCATGATCGGCGCGGTACAGGGACTGGTTATTGCCTGCCTGGATCTGACGGAGGGCCAATAATATGAAAACCAACGCAATCATCCGCATTGTCATCTTCAGTCTGGTCATCCTGGTCCTGTCAAGTATTCTGGTGGGCGGGATTGCGCTGCGGGACCGGGGCTTCGACTGGGTATACCGCCTGCATCAGGGCTCGGAGGAAGCCTCTCCCACATCCGCGGAGCACCATGAAAATGAGGAAAACCATGATTACACTTCCTCTGCCCAGCGTACTTCCGGTAAAATTGACGAGCTTTCCATCGATTGGGCATCCGGCTCCATTACCATTCAGCCCGGAGATACCGATGAGATCCTGTATGAGGAAACGGGAGACTTTGACAGCGCCAACGCGATGGTGGCCAAGGTCTCCGGCAGCAAGCTCACAATCCAGTACTGCAAGGATGGGTCTTTCCTCAAAGGCGGGTTTTCCTTTGGCGGCAGTCTTCACAAGGATTTGACCATCACCGTACCCAGGGATTGGGTGTGCCGGGAGCTGGAAATTGACGTTGCTTCCGCCGACCTGGACATCCGTGATCTGACCATTCATGAATTTGACTTTGACGGTGCCAGCGGAAGATGTACTCTGACCAATTGCGCTGTAGGCGAAATGTCGCTGGACACCGCCTCCGGGGATGTAACCTTCTCCGGCACACTGGATACCCTGGACTGTGACAGCGCCTCTGCCAAGCTCCAGCTGGAGCTCAGGAATACCCCTCGCTCCATCGATATGGACACCGCTTCCGGCAGCCTCACGATGGTGCTTCCCGAAGACTGCGGCTTTACCGTATTCCTGGACGCCCTCAGCGGTCGGTTTTCCTCCGACTTTGCCACTACGACTCAAAATGGGCACCATATATACGGCGACGGAAGCTGCAAAATCAACGTAAGCTCCATGTCCGGCGGCGTGACTATCCGGAAAGGATAAAACAGGGTGACTACTCAGCTGCACCTTAATTTCTTGTGAGAAATGCTTGCCCGGCGAACTTGGATGCGATGGCTGCTCTGGTGCGGGAGAAAGGACGCGTCCTGCTTTTGTCTGTGTACCGTTTGCCGCACTGTATAACAGTCAAGCTTTGTTTTGCCTGGTTGCGTAAGCGGCACAATAACGGTCAATGAAAAGTCCCCCGGGGTTGCTGAATGAAAAACAGCAAAACCGGGGGATTTTTTAAAGGGCACAAAGATTTCCGAGAATCATTTGTGGAAAACAAGGCGACGTGCAGCTGGGCTGACGCCCAGCAAATTGGGCAACGCAGTTTAACCGCAAATGAGGCCGGAAAGATTGTGATAAATATTAGTATAAGAACCTCCGCGTCCTTTTTCTGATAACCGGCGGGTCAATCCCGTTTTTTCAGCACGACCTCACCGTTTCTGCCGCCGAGATAGCTGCCGTCACGGATCACTGGACAGCCGTTAACAAATACATGTACAATGCCTCCGGGTGCTGCGTCGGGCTTCTTTTCATCCACAGACAAGGCATCCATATCCAGCACGGTAATATCCGCCTTGTAACCCGGGCGCAAATAGCCGCGCTCCGGGATGCCAAAGCGGTCAGCGGTGGCGCCGGTCATTTTCCGAGCGATTTTTTCATAAGGGATGCCCCAGCGCTTTGCCAGGAGGAAGAACTGGGGGAAAGTTTGGAAGGCGGCGATGTTTTGCAGCCCCTTTTCTTCTACCCAGGCATCCGTCATGAAGACAGACAGGTCATCCTCCATGAGGGCGCGCACAATGTCATCATTGTAGTATTTACCCAGATAGATGCTGCCGCTGCGGCCCGACAGGTCGACCAGCTTCAGGTACATATCCAGATTGGAAAGGCCCTCCTTCGCCGCGATTTCCGGGATGGTTTTGCCCTCATACTCCGGGTGTTCATCGGAGATATATGCCACCACCATGTCCTCCCAGTCAATGCCCAGCACTTTCCGGTACATGAGAATGGTAAGCTCCAGCTTCAAACGGCTGAGGGGCTTCTTTGCTTCCTCTTTGGAAAGGGAAGCGTACCACTCCGGGTATACCACGGTGATGACCGAGGCGCCGTAATGGAAGGCATAGTTGTCGTATGCGATGGGAAAACCCGCGTCATGTTCTCTGTGGAACACTGCCAGCATTTTATCCTTCAGTGACCAGCTGCGTTTCCCGGTAAAGATAAGATGGGAATACTCCAATTTACAGCCGGATTTTTTCATAATATCCACGGCCTCGTCCAGCGCCAGCTCCAGATGGGACTTTTTGGTCAGGAGGGGATAGTCCGCGCTGACAGCGGAGCAGGCACGGGGATGAATGGTGAGGATTCCATCGTATTTGGCAATTTCCCGGGCAAAGGCGAGGATTTCTTCCTCCTTGGCATACCGGTCCGGCTCATACATAAAGCCCAGGGAGCCGCCAAAAGCGCCGCCCTCCATGGCCTCCCGCACATGGCGCAATTCTTCCTCAATCTGTTCGGCGGTAAAGGGTGTGGGGTCGAATCCCGCGATTCCCGCGCGGACGGAGCCCTGACCGATCAGGGGTACCAGATTTACATAGAGATTTCCCACGGCACGGGCCTTGAAATCGGCAAAGCTGCCTGGGTTTTGGGCATCGAACAGGCCACCTCCCAGTTTGTCCTTATAGGGCGTGTCGGGATCCATGCCGAAAGGAGAGAAACTGCAGTTTCCCGTGATCTGAGTGGTAATGCCCTGCTGAAGAAAGGGTTTATAGAATTTTTCCCCGTCCGGACGGTCATAGAAAAAGTCGTTGTGGGAGTGGGCATCGATGAGACCGGGGCAGACCATGCACCCGGCTGCGTCCAGAACCTGATCCGCATCGGCGGTGATCTCTCCGCCCACCTGAATGATGCGGTCATCCTCGATCAGCACATCGCCCTTTACCGGAGCGGCTCCGCTTCCGTCATAGAGCATACCGTTTTTCAGCAGTGTTTTCATGAATAAGCCTCCTGACTGTATTTATCATATCGTGTTCTTCAAAATGCCCCGGCATTCAGGAATGGGCAATGATGTCCCAGGGGGTCAGGATCCCCCGGAGCCGGTCTGTGGGCTTGCCGGAATTGGTCAGCAGAACCAAGCGAATCCGCTTCCCGTTTTCCAGCTGCTTTTCAAACAGCGCTACAACATCATCCACATAGGCGTTCATGCTGGCAAAGGCAAATGCCTGCATGTTTCGTTCCGTGACAGAGGTGTACGGTTCCAGATCCCGGAACGTCAGCGTACCTGCCGCTGGGAACACATTGCCGCCGCACTGGGAAACATACTGGAAAAGGGACCGTTCATCAAATACGCCAATCACCCGTCCGTCGCGGAGAATGGGAATGCTGCTGTGGCCCAGGAGACGCATCTGCTCAATAGCGGGCTTTACCGGGTCATCTGGCCCCCGCCAGACAATATCCTTTTTGAGGACGCAGATGTCCCGGCAGCGGGGGCGGTTATTAACCATGGCGGTCAGTTCCTTGACAAAAGCGATTGCGGCCGCAGTAGGCTCCGCCGCAAAGCTCCCGCCCAGCCGGGAATTGTGCTGAAAAAAGTTCCGCAGATCCGCGCAGCTTTGGATCTCGGCTTTCAGGTTTTCAAACCCCCTCTGCTTTTTCAGCTCACCGATCACGGACTGCTCTTTTGTCAGACGGTAAACCCGCCGCACGGATTCTTCCAGTTTTTTGTATTCTTCAATGAATTCTTCCACAGTGTTCATTTTCTACGCCTCTCTGTTAGGGCAGCACCGCATAATGGGGCAAGGAGATTCGGGCAGTGTTTTGACACAAGCGAAAGTATGGAAAATGCGGGAATACTGGATGTATTTCCCATTTTTCATACTGCACGATTGGGGCAAAAGATCCGCCGAAGCCCGCTGTCCCCACCCAGCGGTGTTGCCTTAGGCTTTTCCTGGATTTTGAAAAAGGCATCTGATTCCCACCGCCCCAACAAAGCAATCATACCACAGAGAAGAACCCGCGTCAATGACTTCTCACGTTTCTGACGGTTTCCCCCACCGGGACGAACAGCGTGAAAGCTGCCAGATAGATTTTTCCGCAGGCTATGTACACTTGACAGCAGCATCTACAGCCTATATTCTAATATTCTTTCACCTTTGACTGCTTTTTTTAAATCATCCCGAAGGGATACCATCCTTTTGCATTCTGCATTTAGCATTCGCTCTGCGCGAAGCGATCATTTAGCTGACATTTCCTGGATGCGACCTGAATAGCGGCAAAAAATCTCCGGGGCTGTCTCACTAAGGTAAAACTGCACAAAAAAGCTGTCATTCCGAGCCAGTGCGCACACTGGCGTGGGAATCTCCATCGAATTTGAGGCTGTATACCTCTAAAGATGGAGATTGCCACACCAGTGACGTCGGTCACTGGTTCGCAATGACAGTGTTTTTGTTTATTCTGACGAAAAGACTTCTTAGTGAGACAGCCCCGGTAAATTTCTACGCGCGTTTCACCCGCCGAAGACGAAGCGGTAATAGTCGTTTCGCAGGACCTGGGCGGAGAAATCGAATTGAGCGGCAATGCGCTGATTCATGGCATCCACATACCCTTCCGGCACCTCCGATTCATCCACCTGATAGCGGACTTCGCCGGTATTGGAATCGAACCACACCTGATCCGTCAGGAAGCTGCGGTCAATCAGCACCGCCGTATGGGGGCTGTCGGAGAAAATATCCGTGCCCGGAAGCAGCCGGGAATCATACTCGAAGCCCCACAGATTCAGGATCGTAGGCAGCACATCCGCGTTGCAGCAGTATTCATTGACCTCAATGGGCGTTTCCATGCCGCCCACCCAGAACACCAGATTGGACTTAAACCGGGCGAAGAAGTCCTCTTCCTCTCCCAGCAGTTCGAAATACTGCCACTTGAGCAATCCGTAGGGAATATGGTCCGCCACCATAACAATGGCAGTCTTGTCCGCAACGCCTTCCTCCTCCAGCCGCCGGAGAAGGTACTCCATGGCTTTGTCCAGCTCAATGTGGCAGGACAAATACGCTTTTTCCTCTTCACAGGAAAGGGGCAGATTCTTTACGAGGTCGTAATTCTTTGCCGCGATCAGGTTCTGCGATGTTTTATACAGGTAGTGACCGGAGAAGGTCATGTAATACACATTGAACTGATCCTGATGGATATAGTCGTCCACAGACTGCTCCATCATTTCCAGATCGGAGGTTGGCCAGTAACCGGTCATCTCCATACCGCTGTG
>CAMCCS010000088.1 GCA_945873295.1 uncultured Clostridia bacterium | reverse complement strand
GCTTCATGATTTTTACACCTCCTGTTTGACTTCATATGCTCAACAGCCGCATGGTGGCGGCCGCAGCAACGCATTTTGAACGCCATAATGGCCATACTCACTCATTATAACCGAAAAAGGGAAGCAGGTCAACACTTTTTTTACCCATCGTGGCGCTTTTCCGGGATAAAACGCAGGGCCGCCGCACGAAAGAAAAACCGCGGCAGGGAAGACAAATTGGAATTTGCAGAGAGGAGCGCACCCCGAACAACACTGTCATTCCGAACCAGTCCGCAGACTGGTGTGGGAATCTCCATCGAATTTCGCGCAGCTTATTGTCATACAGACCGTTCTTTGCACCGTTTTCTGGAATTCATCCACGAGAAATTGTACTCCTATCCAGGAGATTGCCACGCCAGTTTGCGAACTGGCTCGCAATGACCGGGAAGTCGCCAAATTCCTAATTTGCGTACCACAGAACGATACCGAGCGGGTCAGGGAAGGAACGACCACAGACCACGTTCGTCACGACTTGGCCGCCCGCCCTGCGGGCAAATTCCAATTTGACAGTATAACGTGCCCGGCAGGATCGTCCTGCCGGGCACGGGAAAGCGTTGGATTAAAGCTGCTGCCACAGCCAGGGCAGCACGGGCTCAAAGACCGGGCCCATGGGGGTGGCTTCCGGGGTGTTTTCCACACAGCGCCGGACAAATTCTGCTGCCAGCCTTGCAGCGTCGGGGAGGTTTTTTCCCCGCAGGTAAGCACCGGTGAGGGCCGCGGCGAACAGGTCCCCTGTGCCGTGGATGGCCCGGAGAACCAGGCGGTTCCGAAAGGAGATGGCGGTGTGCCCGTCGGAAAAGTACCAGCCGGTTTCGTTCTCTCCCCAGGGGATGCCGGTAATGACTGCCGTTTCGGCGCCGTAGGAAAGAAGTCCCGCGGCAAGGTCTTCGCAGTAGCCTTCCTCCGCCGTTTCCCGGTAGGGAAGCCCGGTGAGAAACGCCGCCTCCGTCACGTTGGGAAGTACGGTTTTTGCCCGGGGGAACAGGGATCGCAGGGCGGCTATGTGATCGGGGGTCATGCGGCTGTAGAGCCTGCCCCCGTCCCCCAGCACCGGATCCAGGATGAGCCCGCAGGGGAAGCAGTCCAGAACCTGCGCTGCGGCGGAAACCTGCTCCGGGCCGGAAAGATAGCCCACGGTTACGGCGTCAAAGGTGATGCCCCGGTCAGACCAGTGGCGGGCAAAGGCCGGGAGAACATCCGTCAGGGACACTTCCTCCGGGCCGGGAAAGCCCGTGTGGGTGGAAAGCACCGCCGTGGGCAGCACACTGCACTGGTGGCCCATGGCACTTAAGACCGGCAGGGCAACGGTCAGGCTGCACCGGCCCACACAGGACAGGTCCTGAAGGGACAGAACGTGGCTCATCCCTGGGCCCGTTTTTTCATGACCTGGCGCATACGGGCGGCGTGGTCCAGCTCCCGCTTGCGGATACGCAGGGTCTTGGGGGTGCATTCCAGCAGCTCGTCGTCAGCCAGGAATTCCAGGCACTGCTCCAAAGAGTAGATTCGGGGGGTGGTCAGCCGCAGGGCCTCGTCGGAGCCGGCGGCACGCATATTGGTCAGCTGCTTTTTCTTGCAGACGTTGACGGTCATATCCTCATTCCGGCTGCAGATGCCCACCACCATTCCGGCGTACACGGGAACGCCTGCGCCGATGAACAGGGTGCCCCGCTCCTGGGCGTTGAACAGACCGTAGGCGCAGGACTCGCCGGACTCAAAGGCGATAAGGGAGCCCACCTGGCGGCGCTCAATTTCACCCTTCATGGGGGCGTAGGAATCCAGCACGGAGGACATGATGCCTTCGCCCCGGGTATCGGTGAGGAACTCATTCCGGTAGCCGAACAGGCCCCGGGAGGGAACCAGGAATTCCAGACGGTAGCGGCTGCCCATGGGGGTCATGCTCACCAGGTCACCCTTCCGCTTGCCCATTTTCTCAATGACGGAGCCCATGCTCTCCTCGGGCACGTCGGCGACCATCCGCTCAATGGGCTCGCAGACAACGCCGTCCACCACCTTGGTCAGCACACGGGGGGTGGACACGGAGAACTCGTAGCCCTCCCGGCGCATGGTCTCCATGAGGATACTCAGGTGCATTTCGCCCCGGCCCGCCACGTTGAAGGCATCGGTGCCCTGCTCAGTGACGTGGAGGGACACATCCTTGAGAAGCTCCCGCTCCAGGCGATCCCGCAGGTTCCGGGAGGTGACATATTTGCCCTCCTGCCCGGCAAAGGGGGAGTCGTTGACGGCAAAGGTCATTTCAATGGTGGGGTCACTGATCTTCACAAAGGGCAGGGGCTCCACCGTATCGGGGGCGCAGAGGGTCCGGCCGATGGTAATATCCGCCATGCCGGACAGGGCCACGATTTCACCGGCGGAGGCTTCCGTGACGGGTGCCTTGGCAAGGCCCTCAAAGGCGTACAGGGCAACCACCTTGCCCTTGGTTTTCACGTCGGGATCGTGGTAGTCACAGATGGTGACCTCCTGGTTTGCCCGGATGGTGCCCCGCTCTACCCGGCCCACGGCAATGCGGCCCACATAGTCGTTGTAGTCGATGGAGGACACGAGAAGCTGCAGCGGCGCTGCCGGGTCACCGGCGGGAGGATCGATATACTTCACAATGGTTTCAAACAGGGGGGTAAGGTCGGTACCGGGCTCGTCGGGGCCGTAGGAGGCAGTGCCCTGGCGGCCGGAGCAGAAGACGGTGGGGGAGTTGAACTGCTCGTCGGTGGCGTCCAGATCCAGCAGCAGCTCCAATACCTCATCCATGACCTCGTGGATCCGGGCGTCGGGCTTATCCACCTTGTTCACCGCCACGATGACCTTGTGGCCCAGCTCCAGGGCCTTCTGCAGGACGAACCGGGTCTGGGGCATGGGGCCCTCGGCGGCGTCTACCAGGAGGATAACGCCGTTGACCATTTTCAGAATCCGCTCCACCTCGCCGCCGAAGTCGGCGTGGCCCGGGGTATCCACGATGTTGATTTTATAATCCTTATAGTGTACGGAGGTGTTTTTTGCGAGAATGGTGATGCCCCGCTCCCGCTCCAGGTCTCCGGAGTCCATGACACGTTCCACAGTCTGCTGGTTTTCCCGGTAGATACCGCCCTGCTTCAGCATTTCGTCCACCAGGGTGGTCTTGCCGTGGTCAACGTGGGCAATGATGGCAATGTTGCGAATGTGATCCTGCGCTACCATAAAAAGCTCCCTTTCCCGCGCCGTATAGGGCGCCTGTATCTAAATATAAAATCTCTCAAACCTGAATAATAGCATATATTTGCACTGATTGCAACAGAAAAGTTCAGGGATAGGCGTTTTTCTTTATAATAGCCTGGAGAGTAAACGCGGCGAAGAGACAAATTGGAATTTACCTGAATACTGCGTTAATAGGTCTTTTTCAGTTTGCCACATGGCAGCGGAAAAAACAATATTTATATTCTCCGGGAGAATGTGGGAATAATGGGCTGATTTTGTTGACAACAGGAAAGGAACTTTGCTATAATAGCCAGAAGAATATGGAAAGTTTCCATGAGAGAGGAGCGGGAATATGCGCTGCAATGTGCTTGATTACCTGGAGCGGTCCAGGGCCGTCATGCCGGATAAATGCGCGGTCATCGATGAAAGGGAGCAGCTTACCTACGAGCAGCTGTACGAAAAGAGCAGACGGATCGGAACCGCCCTGTGCAAATGGGTCAGCCAGGGACAGCCGGTGGGCGTGTACCTGGACAAGTGCGCCGATGCCCTGTGCGTATTTCTGGGAACCGTGTACGCCGGCGGCTTTTACTCTGTGCTGAATCCGGAGCTTCCGAAAGCAAGGCTTGCCCAGATCGCCGGGGTGCTTTCCCCCCGGGTCATCGTGACCAGACAGGAAAATGCCGCGGCGGCGGCAGAAATCTTCCCGGATTTTCCCATTGTTACCGTTGAACAGCTGATGCAGTCGGAGCCTGACGAGGCCCGGCTTTCCAATGTGCGGCGGCGGGCCGTGGATACGGACCCGCTGTATGTGAATTTTACCTCCGGCTCCACCGGCACCCCCAAGGGGATCGTGGTGGCCCATCGCAGCGTGCTGGACTTTATCGGCTGCTTTACGGAGCTTTTCGGCATCACTGGGGAGGACGTCATCGCCAACCAGGCCCCCTTTGATTTTGACGTTTCCGTGAAGGATATTTACTCCGCCCTTTCCGTCGGAGCAACCCTTTTGATTGTCCCCCGGCATCTGTTCTCGGCGCCCGCGGCGCTGATCGATTTCCTGTGCGAGCACCGGGCTACCACCATGATCTGGGCGGTGTCGGCCCTGTGCCTCATTACCACCTTCCACGCCCTGGACTACCGTGTGCCGGAGACGGTGAACAAGGTGCTTTTCAGCGGTGAGGTCATGCCGGCCAAGGCCCTGGCGGACCTGCGCAGGCACCTGCCGGATGCCATGTACGTAAACCTCTACGGCCCCACGGAGATTACCTGCAACTGCACCTACCACATCCTTCAGAAGGACCGGGACTACTCCGGCGGTATTCCCATCGGCATTCCCTTCCCCAATGAGGATGTGTTCCTGCTGGACGGGGAAAATCACAGGATTACGGAACCGGAAAAGCCGGGGGAGCTGTGTGTCCGGGGTACTGCCCTGGCCCTGGGCTACTACCGCTGCCCGGAGCAGAACGCGGCCCATTTCGTGCAGAACCCCCTGAACCCCAATTACCCGGAGCTGATTTACCGCACCGGGGACCTGGCCCGCTGCGATGAAAACGGCGAGCTGGTATTCAGTGGGCGGAAGGATTTTCAGATCAAGTATATGGGCCACCGGATCGAGCTGGAGGAAATCGAGCGGGAAATGGCCGCCATCGACGGGGTGGAGCGGTGCTGCTGCCTGTTTGACGAGAAGCGGTCCCGGCTCAAGGGCTTCTATGTGGGCAGCATTGAAAAGGAAGCGCTCCATGCCGCCATGCGCCGGGCGCTGCCGGAATTTATGATCCCGGGGATCCTGCGCCAGGTGGAGGCCATGCCCCTGACCAAAAACGGAAAGATTGACCGGAAAGCCCTGGCGGAACTCACGGGAGGGAAACGCAGCCAATGAAAACGGATACGGCTTATTATGTATTTGATCTGGGCCGGGTGCGGGAACGGGTTGCCTATCTGCGGCGGCTTCTGGGGACGGAGGTGTCCCTGGCCTATGCGGTGAAGGCCAATACCTTTATCATTGAAGGCATGATTCCCTATGTGGAGCGGCTTGAGGTCTGCTCTCCCGGGGAAGCCGCCATTTGTGAGCGCTTGGGGGTGCCGCCGGAGAAAATGGTGATCTCCGGGGTATACAAGACCCCGAGCTTTATTGAAAGGTCCGTTATTTCCGCTCCCGGGCGGATCTATACGGTGGAATCTCTCACCCAGTTCGATCTTTTGCGGGCGCTTTCCGAAAAGTACCAGAAGCGCCTGCCGGTTTTGCTGCGGCTGACCAACGACAGCCAGTTCGGCATCAACGAGGAGGACATCCGAAGCATCATCGCGGACCGGGCGGAATACCCGTATCTGAACATTCTGGGCATCCAGTTCTTTTCCGGGACTCAGAAGACCTCCCTGAAAAAGCTGGCCCGGGAGATCCGCCATCTGGATGAGCTGCTTGTGTCACTGGAAGAAGAATACGGCTACCGGGCGGAAGAGCTGGAATACGGCACCGGCTTCCCGGTAAGCTACTACGACGGGGAGAGCCTGGACGAGGAAGCCCTGATCACCGGATTCCGGGAGGTGCTGCAGGGCATGACCCGCAGGCCGAAGATTACATTGGAGCTGGGCCGGAGCATTGCTGCCTGCTGCGGAAAATACTACACCCATGTGGTGGACAAAAAGCGCAACAAGGGGCAGAATTATCTGCTGGTGGACGGCGGCATGCACCAGCTGGTGTATTTTGGGCAGTACATGGGCATGAAGCATCCCATCCTTTCCGTCTGCGGCAAAGAGACGGAGCCCAGTACCGACAGCTGGAATATCTGCGGCTCCCTGTGCTCCATGAATGATATTCTTGCCAAGCAGGTGCCCCTGCCGGAAATCCATATCGGAGATACCCTGTGCTTTGAAAACGCCGGGGCCTACTGCATGACGGAGGGCATGGCCCTGTTTTTAAGCCGGGAAATCCCGGCGGTGTATCTTGTCACGGAGGACGGCAAGCATGTTCTGGTCCGCAGACCCTTTGAAACCGCCGACCTCAATACCCCACGGGAAGAGTATTCTGAAAGATAAAGTGGAATTTGTTGCACTGGCGCGGCAGCGCCATCGCTTCCCCCGGGGGGAAGCTGTCATCCAAATCGGCTCTTCGGAACCGATTTGGATGACTGATGAGGAACGGCGAAATGTTCCGATTACGAATATAGTTCGTAAAAAAGGTACAATTTGAAAAGCTGTACGTTCTTATTTGCCTGCGTCCCATATCAGAAAATGTCGCCGTTCCTCATCCGCCCCTGCGGGGCACCTTCCCCCCGGGGGAAGGTATGGGCCCGAAAAATTCCAATTTGCAAAGCTGCTATAGAACGATACCGAGCGGCGCAGGGCAAAAACGACGGCACATATTTTGTGCACGACTTGGCTGTCGGCCCTGCCGACAAATTCCAATTTATC
>CAMCCS010000087.1 GCA_945873295.1 uncultured Clostridia bacterium | reverse complement strand
TTAACCGTCCAGGTGCTGTCAACGGATCTGAAAACAGATTGCTTATTTGCCCATGCCGTAACGGTCCGTCCGCTGGAAAATGGCCGGTTTCAATATGTGGGAAACGAAGTAACCTACCAAACTGAGTATGGTTTGCCCTATTCCGTACCCCGCCTGACTTGGAAGTAAAAAGCCAACAGATAACGATTCCGTGGTACCGAAAACGGATGGGTAAATGATCGTTGTGGTTATCGGCTTTCATAAGCTGATCGTGAAATTGTAATTTGACGAATTCCCAGAAATGCTTTGGCTCCCCCTATGGGGGAGCTGTCACGGCCTTAGCCGTGACTGAGAGGGCCCTCTTAAGCCCCCTGCGGGGGCACCTCTCCCAAAGGGAGAGGCATGGGCGGCTGCGCCGCCAGCCTGACAAATTCCAATTTGTCAGTGTGCTTACTAAAGATAACCACAATGATCGTTTAGCGCACTGGCCCCAAATGGTGTTCGGGTGGACAGATGCCTTGCCCCCCGCACACCTTTTGGGCAAGTGCGCTAAACGATCATTTATCCGATATTTTCTCCCGTGGCGGAATTGTTGCGGCACCGGTGCAGGCGAAAGCCCGCCCTTAGAATGCATGGACTGCATTCTAAGGGCGGGCTGTTTTTCGGTTCTTCCGCGCTTATGGACATCCGGGGCATCGGGGTTATATTTCTTCCCCGGGCTGGGAGGCCCAGAACTGCCGGATGGTTTCCAGCATGTCCGCAGGGACGGCGCTGAGCACCGGCGAGGGACGGGCAAGGGCAAAGCCCTGCAAAAGATCCACACCCAGCTTCAAAACGGTCAGCATCTCCGCTACGGTCTCCACGCCCTCGGCTACGACCCGTTTATTGCGCTCATGGGCATAGCTTACAATATTGGCTACGATATGCTGCTTGTCCGGGTCTGCGTCGATCCCCCGGATGATGGCAATGTCCACCTTGACATACTCGGGGTTGATGAGCAGCAGATTCCGCTCACTGTTATAGCCGCTTCCGTAGTCGTCCAGGGCAAAGGCATGGTATCCGGCAATGGCTGACCGCTTGCGCTCCAGCATTTCCGGGCTCATTTCCTCCGATTCGGTAAATTCCACCACGATTCGGGGCGCCAGATCCCCAAACTCCCGGGCATACCGGGCTTCCATCTCCGGCGGCATGGCCTGACTTGCAATGGAGTTGACAAAGAGCAGGGCATCCGGCACCGCCAATCCCTGATCCCGCAGTGCCCGGTAGGCCTCCGGCGCTTTCATCCAGGTCAGGCACTCGATCTGCTGCAGCATGTTGAGCTCCCGGGCCACCCGGAGGATCTCGGTCGGCGTGCGCAGAGTGGGATAGTCGCTGCGCATCAGCGCCTCATAGGCAAACACCGCACCGGTATGGCTGTCGATAATGGGCTGGAAGTGGAAGAAGACCTTCTGTTCCTCGATAAGCTGCCGGAACTCCCAGTGGGCCTGGAACGCGTAGGTCTCCTCGTTGAAGCTGCCCATGCTGAACTCCGCCACCCGGCCCTTCTGGGTGCGCTTGACCTGGTACATGGCAAAGTCGGCAAACCGCATCAGCTCCCGGAAATCCCGGCTGTCCTCCGGATACCAGGCAACGCCCCCGGAGGCGGACAGGGTCAGCTGCTTTCCATCTGGCTGGAGGAACCGTTCCCGGCTCACCGCTTCGGAGAAGCGGTGGATCGCCAGGCGGATGCTCTCCCGGTCCCGGAAGCCGTGAAGCAGCAGAAAGAATTCATCCCCGGAGACCCGGGCGCACACCGTCCTCGGGGGGACGCTGGCGGCAAAGCAGCGCGCCGCCTGGCGGATATAGCTGTCGCCGCAATCATGGCCGAAGTGGTCGTTGATAAATTTCAGGTTGTCCAGATCCAGCATCAGAAGCGCCCCGTGGCCCATGGCTTTGGAGTCGGCAAAAAGGCTCTCCGCCTGGGTATAGAACGCCCGGCGGTTATAAAGCCCTGTCAGCAGGTCATAGTCCCGCTCGTGCTCCACCTTCATCCGTTCCAGAATGGTGGCAGTCACATCCTCCGCCACTCCCACCCGACGGTTATCCAGATCGGTGACCTTGACCCGGATGTAGCGGGGCGGGTCCGTGGGAATGGTATAGACCCGGCTGTTGTCCGGCCGCTGGTCACAGGCATAGCGCTCGTTCAGCAGCCGCATTCTGTCGAGAAACACACTCACCGTCAGCTCTTCCGGTGAAACGGGGGGCAGGTCCAGCATGGCAAACAGATTGTCGGTCACAAAAACCGAATGCTCGTCGGCCCGGATCTCGAAACCGCCCAGCTCTACACTGGCAAGCCGGAGGATCTGCAGGAAGCGGGAGGAATCGTCGATCACCCGTCGGCTCAGGGTGGTGATGGCGTCGGAGAACTGGTCGATCTCCCAGATCCCGGTCCTGGACAGGTCCGGAATGCTCTTGCCGCCCCGGAGCAGGCGCACCTCATTGGAAAGGGCGCGGATGGGATCCGACAGCCGGCAGCTGATATAATAACCGCCAGCGATGCCGCTGACCAGCATAATGATGATCTCTGCCAGAAGCAGAAACCCCAGATGGTAGGAAAATCCGTGGAGCTGCCGGGTGGGTACGGCCCCCAGGAGCAACCAGTGCTGGTCTGCGTAAGGCGTATCGGCGCTGTACAGGGGAATCTGGGCGGCGGAGAGGAAAAACGAGGTGCCGTCATTGGTATAAAACCGGTAGCCATCCCGGAAGGGTGTCAGCGTGATCTCCTGCCCGGGATCCGGCACATTCCCGGAGCACCGGCTCAGAATCGGCTCCACCGCATCCAGTCCGCCCACCTCTTCCCCTGCCACGGCAAGCAGGTACGCGCCCTCTCCGCTTTCGATCAGCTCGCTGCTGGGAAGCAGTGCCTGCAAATAGGCGTTCAGAAGCTGAATACCCAGAACCCCATACACCGTACCATCCGATAGCACCAGGGGCACGGAGTAGGTGATGCAACTCTGGTTTTCATCTCCGGTTCCCAGAGTGGTCCAGCACCAGTAACCGTAGTCACCCGTATTGCGGATTCGGTCCGCGCCGAAAACAGCCCGGACAGGTTCCAGGAAAAATCCGCGGCCGGAAAAGCTTCCGTCCTCCGGGAACACAAAGCGGGTCTGACAGTCGGCAAGCGCGGCAATGTTCGAAGATTTGACCACGGAATCAGGGGCACAGCTCCACAAAAGGTTCTTGTTTCTGGCGGAGGGGCCGGAAGCCGGATTCCGATTCATCAAGCAAACGCCGGTTTTGGCGGGAATGGGTTCCGTATCTGAAAAACCGGACAGGTCCTGGGTGTTAAACACCAGAAAGACCCCGCTGATCCGCTTGGAATAAAGGGTAGCGATGAGCTCGTCCGCAATCCGGTCCACCAAAGGAGCGCAGGCCTCTGGCTGGCTGTCCAGGGTGTCCAGGGACAGTTCCCCGGAAGCAAGCATTTCCTCCGCCGCGGCGTTGATGGTTTCCGTCAAACGATCCAGATTCGCCCATCCCGCCAAGGAGGCGCTGAGATAGCCGGCCCGGCTGCGGACCTGCTGCTCCACGCTGCGCTCATAGCTCTGGTTCAGCCGGGTGAACACGCCGCTGCCCAGCAGCACCAGGACAAGCAGAAGCGCCTGGCCAATCAGCAGCATCCGCAGCGGACGCATAATGGTATTAAATACAGACTGGGGTTGTCCTGCTTTCTTCCGGAGCACAGAGAACACCTCCTTTTCCTTTGGCAGCTCCCAAGGGACCGCCGGATGGGGTAAATCAGCAAAGCAGCAAATTGGAATTTATCGAATTCCCGGTCATTGCGAACCAGTGACCGACGTCACTGGTTCGCAATGACACGTTCTGTCGATACGTCATATTCCAATTTATTTGTTTACTGCGGAAAGCCGGTAAGCATTTTTGTCCATCCTATATTTAACAATATACCATGGGCATTCCGCAAATTCAACAAAAACAAAAAGAAAATGCCCGCCGGAAAGCCGGAGAATCTGCCCGTTCAGCCCGGAAATCATACGGTGCATTTTCTTTCTGTTGGCGCTGACCTGGCAGTCAGAAAAAAATCCGGGAAATTCCAGAAATTGTCCTTGACATTTCCGAAAGATTGGGTATAATAGGAGCGTTCCCCAAGGGAATATAGAGGATTTGTGTAACGGTAGCACACCGGACTCTGACTCCGTTTGCGGGGGTTCGAATCCCTCATCCTCTGCCAACAAAAACACCACCCGTTTGGGTGGTGTTTTTGTTGGCAGAGGATGAGGGATTCGAAAGGGCGGCACCAGTGCGCACACTGGTGCAAAAAGTGTCCGGTGGACACTTTTTAGCCCGTGGGAGAATCCATGGACTTAGGAGCGCACCCGGTACGGGTGTGGGCCTAAGTCCATTTTTGCTGCGGAAACTGGCAGCAGCCCGGCAAATTGGAATTTGCCGAATTCCCGGTCATTGCGATAAAGTAGCGCACACTGGCGTGGCAATCTCCTGGTTAGACGTACCATTTCTCGTGGATGGACACCGTAACACGGGAGATTTGAACGGACTGTATGACGGTGTGCCGCTTGGAATTCGATGGAGATTCCCACACCACTTAAGCGGACTGGTTCGGAATGACACGTTCTGACGTCCCGCCAAATTCCAAATTTGCCTGTCTGATGCAGAAATCGATATACGCATAATAATATATTGACACCTTGTAAATGTCACATAAAGAGCTGTTTTGCCATATACTTCCCTTAATGACAAGCACTGTATGTCAAAAAGGGGTACGGATATGTTTATTAACAAGACAAGTGACGGCAGGAACAATATCTGCGGCAGGCAAATCGCCTATTACCGCAAGGCCTCCAGGAAATCCCAGCGGGAGCTTGCGGATGCCCTGCAGCTTTTGGGCCTGGACGTGGATAAAAACGCCGTCCAGCGCATAGAAGCGGGAAAACGCTTTGTGACGGATATTGAGCTTACCTATCTGGCAAAGGTGCTAAGGGTTTCCTACGCGGAGCTTCTGGGCGAATAAAAGCATTGCATGCCGCCGGTTTTACCGGCGGATTTTGTTTTCACTTGAAATCCAGTCCATTGTATTGTATGCTTAGCAAAAGGATGTGACAGTATGGATGGTGTATTTGGCAAGCAAAGATTTACCAAAGTATATAACATCATAGGTTTTATTTCTGGTGTGATCCTTGTTTTGCTGTTTGGCTTTTTTATTTGTGCCGGAGGATACGTTACCTTGGATGATACGATCGCTTCCTGGTTCTTTGTATGCTTCGGTTTTTTCATTTCCATTCTCTGCGGCGGCTCTCTCTATGTAAATCGGAAAGCGTATATTCATGTTGATGCGCAGGGAATATCCGCGTTTTGCCATATCGGCCTGTCTTTGAAATGCGGTTTTTCCGATGTAAGCAGTGTTTCATATGGCGGCACAGGGTTAAATATCCAACTGAAAAATGGTAAGAAGTACAGCCTCATCCATCTGGAAAACGCGGATTCCCTCGGTAAATACATTCAGAAGCGGATTCCGCGGCAGTCTCAGGCCGTCCTGGATAAAAATGAACTGATACAGGCAATCCCGCCCCTTAGAAAGAAACGCAAATACGAAGGAATTGGGGCCGTCTGCGCCTTTCTATTGCTCATTCCGGTCATTCTCCTTACCTCCGCTTTAACCGGATGGAAGGATCTGGGCGAATTCACTTCCGGGGATTGGTCGGTATTTGCGGCAATGGCCTGTGTCAGTGTCATTCTGATCGTGCTGTCGTGCATATTGCTTCGCAGGTTTTTGCGCCATACGGACGCGCTGAACGAGAAGCTCGATGCCCTTTCCCGGATACTCCTGCAAGCCTCCCCTTTGCATCCCGGCAACGCGCTGAAAATGTATGTGGACGATGATTTTCATCCGTCCATTCGGTTGACCGTCTTCGGTTATCCCAATGCCGAGGAAGTATACTTCACGGTAGAGCAAGTCAGCAAAAATTTTGAACTTGTGTGCATCCACGAATCAAAGGTCTATTCCGGTATGGATGCGCTTGCCCCAGAAATTGCAGACATGACGGAAATCCCGCTTCCGCAGGAATCCTGAGTTTTTCACCCAATACAGTTTCCCGCCGAATAAACACAAAGGAGTCTTCCATGTCTCAGGAGATTGCTTCCACCGCCGCCGGACAGGTCCGGGGGACCCTCAACGGCCAGCTCGCCCTGCCCTTTGCCGAGGAGAAGCTGGGCCTGGGTACCTACGGGAAAAACGGCTGCGGCATCATAGCTGTGTATAACGCCCTCCAGCTTCTTGGCCGCCCCCAACCCCTGGGGGAAATCGGCACTGACTTTGTCCGCCATCACCGGCTTCTGTTCGGTGGACTGGGGGGCACCGCGCCCCGGCGCATCGCCGCCTTTTTCCGGGAGCGGCGGATTCCCTGCGCGGGCAGCTTTTCCTGCCGCCGCCTGAGTGAAACCAGCACCGAGGGAAGCGTTATTGTCTTTACCGTTATGAACGGCCGCCACCCTTTCCGGGGCTTTCACACTATGGCTGCCCAGAAAGGCCCCGAGGGCTTCAACATATACAACGTGGGCCCCTATGATTCCGGGAGCCGCCGCTGTTCTTCCCTCCGGGATGCCTTTCCCGGCGGTGTCTTTATCCGGGGCTTCCGGGTGGGATAGGGCCTATTTC
>CAMCCS010000086.1 GCA_945873295.1 uncultured Clostridia bacterium | reverse complement strand
GTGAGTGCGTCATCGGCATCGGCTTCCTGCATGACGGCATCACCCAGATCGTGGATAATGGTTACACCAACATCCAGCTGGTGATCCCCTCCAGCGGTACCTCCTTTGAGATCGGTGCTACTGCTATCTTCAAGGGCTGCCAGCATCCCAACGCTGCCAAGCTGTGGATCGAGTACGCTCTGAGCCCCGACTGTGTGGATCAGGCCAAGGACTACGGCTCCTACCAGTTCCTGGTCATCGACAATGCTACCCAGCCTCCTGAGGCTACCGCGTTCGGTCTGGATCCTGACAATGTGATGGACTATGACTTCGAGGATGCCAAGGAAAACATCAAGACTTACATTGCGGAAGTTATGGATGCTCTGGGCGGCGGCGACGACCGGTTCAAGACTGAGTAATTCCCATTTCATAGCAGAATCTGCGGGGGATGGAGGCAAACCTCCATCCCCCGCATTTAAAAATACGTTTCCTGTCCCGTTGGGTGATTCCTGACGATTCATACGATTTCTCGATAAAATGGTTAATACCATTTTATCCTGCGCTTATCGCGCAGGCCGCCAGTGGCGGCGAGAAATGTATGGACTACGTTTTTTGCGGCGATGCCGCTGACCGCGAGACCGCGGTCTCATAAAACGGTATTTAACCGTTTTATGAAAAACTAGTATCAGAAAGAAAGGAGGTTTTTCCGATGGCAAGCCGTCAAGGCGCGGCGCTGGACCGGAAGAAGCTGCTGGGTGACCCTATCATGGTCACCACCATCGTACTTCTGATCACGTTCCTGACGCTCTTTATCCTCTACCCTCTGGCAATCCTGCTGGTAGACAGCGTTTACAGCTCCGATACCGGGCTGACCGGGTCCGTTTTCCAGCGGATCTTCCGGATAAAATCTTTCCGTACCGCGATTACCAATACGCTGAAAGTGGGCTTTACTGTGGGCATTTTCTCCACGCTTGTGGGACTGCTGTTTGCCTATGTGGAAGAGTATGTGAAAGTGCGCACGAAGTTTATGGGGGGCCTTTTCCAGGTTGTATCTATGCTTCCGGTGGTCTCACCTCCCTTTGTGCTGTCCCTGTCAATGATTATGCTTTTCGGCAAGGCGGGCATCATTACCCGTTACCTGCTGAAGATCTACGATAACAGCGTTTACGGCTACTGGGGCATCGTTGTTGTTCAGACGCTGACCTTCTTCCCGGTGTGCTATATGATGCTGAAGGGCCTGCTGAAGAACATTGACCCCAGCCTGGAGGAGGCGGCCCGGGATATGGGCGCGTCCCGGTCCCGGGTGTTCACTACGGTGACGCTGCCCCTGATTCTGCCCGGTCTGGGGAATGCGTTTCTGGTTACCTTTATTGAGTCCATCGCGGACTTTGCAAACCCGATGATCATCGGCGGCTCCTACGATACCCTGGCGACCACCATCTATCTGCAGATCACCGGCGCTTATGATAAGCAGGGCGCGGCAGCTATGGCCGTGGTGCTGCTGACCATTACGCTGGGCATGTACCTTGTACAGAAATATGTACTGGAAAAGAAGACTGCTGCTACGCTTACCGGCAAGGCCTCCCGGGCACGGATGCTCATTGAGGACCGGTCAGTGACAATCCCCCTTACTGTCTTCTGTTCCCTGGTGGCGGTTTTTGTTATTATGATGTACATCTGCGTCCCCTTTGGCGCGCTGTTCAAGACCTGGGGCTTTGACTTCCATCTGACAACCAAATGGTTCAAGCTGGTCTTTACCCGCTACAAAGGGTTCAAGGCATTCAAGGACTCCTTCATCCTGTCCCTGGCTTCCGCCCCCATCACGGCTCTGCTCAGCATGATTATCTCTTACCTTGTGGTCAAGCGGAAGTTTAAAGCCAAAGGTTTTATTGAATTCGTTTCCATGCTTGCTATGGCGGTGCCCGGCACGGTACTGGGAATCGGCTACATCCGGGGCTTTGTAAACGGCGTCTTCGGCACCGGATTCCTGAAAGAAATCTACGGCAGCGCTGCCATCCTCATCATTGTTTTCGTGATCCGGTCCCTGCCCACGGGCACCCGGAGCGGTATCTCCGCTCTGCGGCAGATCGATAAGAGCATTGAAGAATCCGCCTACGACATGGGGGCCAACAGCTTCCAGGTCTTTATGACGGTGACCCTGCCCCTTATAAAGGACTCCTTCCTCAGCGGACTTGTGACGGCCTTTGTCCGGTCTATCACCGCTATCTCGGCAATCATTCTGCTGGTGACGCCCCAGTTCCTGCTTATCACCGTGCAGATCAATGAGTTTGCCGAAAAGGGCTCCTACGGCATTGCCTGCGCCTTCGCAACCATTCTGATTCTGATAACCTACGGCTCTGTTCTGCTGATGAACCTTGTGATGAAGTACTTCGGGACCAGCCGGAAGATCAAGGAGGACAACTGATATGGCAAAAGAAAAGAAGGGCGTCCGCCTGGAGCATATCTCCAAGATCTATAAGGACCCCAAGACCGGCAAGGATTTTTACGCGGTGAAGGACGCCAATCTGGAGATTGCCCCCGGATCCTTTGTGACGCTGTTGGGCCCCTCCGGCTGCGGCAAGACAACGACCCTGCGAATGATTGCCGGGTTTGAAAGCCCCGACGAGGGGGAAATTTACCTGGGCGGGGAGCCCATCAATGCCCTGACTCCCAATAAGCGGGATACGGCCATGGTGTTTCAGAGCTATGCGCTGCTGCCCCACTATAATATCTTTGATAACGTGGCTTATGGACTGAAGCTGCGGAAGCTGGACCGGGAGACGATCCGGGAAAAGGTGACGAATATCCTGAAGCTGGTGGGCCTGGAGGGAATGGAGGCCCGGATGACCAACCAGCTCTCCGGCGGACAGCAGCAGCGGGTAGCCCTGGCCCGCGCCCTGGTTCTGGAGCCCGGTGTCCTGCTTTTTGACGAGCCCCTTTCCAATCTGGATGCCAAGCTCCGGGTGACGATGCGGACGGAGATCCGGCGCATCCAGCAGGAGGCGGGGATTACCGCCGTCTACGTTACCCACGACCAGTCCGAGGCTATGGCCCTGTCCGATCAGATCATTGTCATGGAAAAGGGCTTGGTGGCCCAGATCGGAACACCCCAGGAGATCTATTATCATCCCGCAAACGAGTTTGTAGCGGATTTCATCGGCGAAGCCAACTTCCTCCGGGGCAAGCTCTCCGGGAAGAATGGTGACAACGGCATTGTCACTGTAGAAGGAACCTGCGTGGAAGTGGTGGGTGTTGCGGCACTGGAAGACGGCAAGGACTGCACGCTGGTTCTGCGTCCGGAATCTGCGGTTCTGGCAGATGCGGGACAGCTTCCGTGCAGGGTAATCGTGTCCTGCTTCATGGGATCCTATCAGAATTACCATGTGATGGTGGGGGATACCCTGGTGAAGATTACGGATTTTAATCCCAAGAATAAGAAGATCTACGCAGTGGGCGATACCGCCTATGTGGCATTTGAGAAAGAAAACGTTCACGTTTTGTAAAAAACAGGTATTCCGCGCCTCCGGTCTGTGAACCGGGGGCGCGGTTTTGTCCCGGTTAGAAACTTTCGGCTGTGTTTTGTTAAGTTCTTCGCACAGAATGGAAGAAAACCCCATAGACTAACTGTGGAGAATTGGGAAAGGTGGAGATTTTGTCGAAATAGCCGGCAGGATTCTGATTTCCCAGTTGTAAATTTTTTAAGAATGATGTATAATAGACAAGTTTCCGGTACACTTCTAACTTGTCGGGGGAATATGGAGTATGACGAAAAATAAGGAGATCGGCGCCTATCTGCAGCCTGGCCGCCGGGTTCATCTGGTCGGTATCGGCGGCGTGTCCATGCGGCCGCTGGGGCTGGTACTGAAAGGAATGGGCATGGTGGTCACCGGCTCTGATATGAGCGGTTCCCTTTCCACGCAGGAGCTGGAGGCCAAGGGCATCCCGGTTGCCATCGGTCACAGCGCGGATAATATAAAAGGGGCCCAGTGTGTGATCCGCACCGCCGCTGCCCATAATGACAATCCGGAGATCGCCGCTGCCAGAGCCGCGGGTATTCCCGTTTTTGAACGGGCCCAGGCCTGGGGGGAGATCATGCGGTCCTATAAAAACGCTGTCTGCATTGCCGGCACCCATGGAAAAACCACCACCACCTCCATGATGACCCACATCCTGATGGAAGCCGGTGCGGATCCTACGGTTATGATCGGCGGCTACCTGCCCCTGCTCCATGCCGGGCACCGGGTGGGCCACGGGGATACCATTGTGCTGGAAAGCTGTGAATACTGCGATTCCTTCCTGAACTTCTACCCCACTCTGGCTGTGGTGCTGAACGTGGAGGCAGACCACCTGGATTATTTCAAGGATCTGAAGGATATTCAGAAATCCTTCCACAAGTTTGCACAGATGGCGACCTCCGCCGTTGTGGCAAACGGAGATGACCCCCACACCATGGAGGCCATGCAGGGCATTGACTGTATCAGCTTTGGCCTTGGGAAGGGCAACCGGGTCCGCGCGGAGAATATGTGCCCGGATTGGTGCCACTTTGATGTGGTCTGCGACGGAGAATTTTACTGCCATCTGGACCTGGGGGTCATGGGCAGACACAATGCCCTCAATTCTCTGGCTGCCGCTGCTGCCGCCTGGCAGTTGGGCATTCCCGGGGACGCGGTGGCCCGGGGCATCCACTCCTTCCATGGCGCACAGCGGCGCCTGGAGCACAAGGGCACCTTCCACGGCGCCGAAGTGTACGACGACTATGCCCACCATCCCGATGAAGTCCGCGCCACCATTGAAACGGTGCGCACCATGGGCTTCCGGCGGCTGGTGCTGGCGTTCCAGCCCCATACTTATACCCGTACCCAGGCGTTGTTCCCTGAGTTCATCCGGGAACTGAGCCGGGCGGATGTACTGGTGCTGGCAGAGATCTACGCTGCCCGGGAGCGGAACACCGTGGGGATTTCCTCCGCGGATCTGGCGCAGAAAATCCCCGGGGCGGTTTACTGTGAGACACTGCCGGATGTGACGGCTTATCTGAAACGGATCGCCCAGCCGGGGGATATTATTCTGACCATGGGCGCAGGGGACATCTTCCGCGCGGGAGAGGCCCTGCTGAAAGATCAGGAAGAGGGGTAACTTGTGAAGAAACTCAGCGTTTGCATTCTGTTTGGCGGTATCAGCCCGGAGCATGAGGTTTCTCTGCGTTCCGCGGAGTCAGTGCTCAACAATATCGACCACGAAAAGTATAATATTTTCCCTGTGGGCATTACCCGGGATGGGGACTGGATTCTCTATACCGGCAAGGATTATTCCCTGCTGCCCACCGGGGCCTGGCGGGACTATCCCGGAAACCGGCGGGCGGCTATCTCCCCGGTGCGGGGGCAGGGCCTGCTGAGCTTTGAGGGAGACTGCGTGGTGCGTGAGCGCATCGATGTGGTGTTCCCGGTGCTCCACGGCGAAAACGGCGAGGACGGGGCCATGCAGGGCTTGCTGCAGATGGCGGGGATCCCCTATGTGGGCCCCCACGTTTCCGCTTCTGCCGTGGCTATGGATAAGACCCTCACCAAGCTGGTGGCCCGGGAGGCCGGTGTCTGCCAGGCTGAGTGGCAGCTTATTCGCAGAACGGAGCTGGACAACCGGATGGATACGGTCCTCGATTCCGTGGAGGAGAAATTCACCTATCCCGTATTCGTAAAGCCTGCCGGAACCGGTTCCTCCGTGGGTGTTTCCAAGGCAGGCTGCAGGGCCGCGCTGCGGGACGCCCTGCTGGATGCCGCCGCCTACGATGAGAAGATCCTGGTGGAAGAGTTCATTCAGGGCAAGGAAATTGAGGTCGCTGTAATGGGCAATGACAGCCCGGTGGCTTCCGTCTGCGGGGAGATCGATTCCGGGGCGGAGTTCTACGATTACGAGGCGAAGTATATTACCGACACCTCCCGGGCTTATATCCCTGCCCGGATCCCCGATGATGTTGAGGAGGCAGTCAGAGACGCGGCGGTCAAGGTGTACAGTGCCATCGGCTGCCAGGGCCTGAGCCGGGTGGACTTCTTTGTCACGGACAAGGAACAGAAGGTGGTCTTTAACGAGATCAACACCATTCCCGGCTTTACGTCCATTTCCATGTATCCCAAGCTCTTTGCTGCCAGCGGGATTCCTTATTCTCAGCTTATTGACGAGTTGCTCCAATTGGCGGTGGAGGCATTCCAATGAGCCGCGGTGTTATTTTGTCCATTCAGGGACGGCAGAGCTACCGGGGCCAGGAGCCGGACAGCATTGAGCTGGTTTCCGAGGGGGAGCTTTCCTACCGGGACGGCGGCTGGGATGTGTGCTATCAGGAAAGTGAGCTCACGGGCCTTGCCGGCGTGACCACCACCTTTCGGGTGGAGCCGGGGAAGGTGACCCTGACCCGGACGGGGAGTCTGCACTCCCAGATGGTGTTTGAGGAAGGTGTCTCTCACGAGTCTCTGTATGAGACGGATTTCGGTGCACTGATGATTACGGTCACTGCCACACGGGTCTATTATGACATTGTTCCCGACGGCGGCACCATCGACCTGGTGTATGAGATCAACATTGAAAACACCGAGGCCGGGATCATTGACTACCACTTGGATATCCGGGCAAAAGAATAAATTCAGGCGGCTGCACAGGCAGCCGCCTAAGTTTTTGTTGACCGGGGAAGAAAATGCAAATATAATGAAAGAAATCTCCGGCTTAACGCGTCAGACTGATAAATTGAAATTTGCCCGCAGGGCGGGCGGCCAAGTCGTGCGCAAGATATGTGTAGTCGTTTCTGCCCTGCGCCGCTCGGTATCGTTCCGTGGTGCGGTAGCGGGGTGTCGACTTCCCGGTCATTGCGAACCAGTCCGCAGACTGGTGTGGCAATCCCCCGGATAGGAGTACCATTTCTCGATAACACACAGGTAGATTCCGGAAAACAGCACAAAGGGGACAGCCTGTATGACGATGGACTGCCCTAAATTCGATGGAGATTCCCACACCAGTTTGAGAACTGGTTCGGAATGACACGTTCTGACGATGCGGCAAATTCCAATTCAGGTTATCGGCTTTAATAAGCTGATCGTGAAATTGTAAAT
>CAMCCS010000085.1 GCA_945873295.1 uncultured Clostridia bacterium | reverse complement strand
AAAGAAATACGAATAGGTCACCTTTCTCTGCCGGGCGCTCAATGAGCGCCCCTACAGAGGCAGACGATGGTGATTCGGAAAATCGAGGGGGATTGCCACACCAGGAAAGCGGACTGGTTCGCAATGACCGGGAAGTCGACACCCCGCTACCGCACCACGGAACGATACCGAGCGGCGCAGGGCAGAAACGACTACACATATCTTGCGCACGACTTGGCCGCCCGCCCTGCGGGCAAATTCCAATTTGTATACTTGCCGCGTAAAACCGACATCCACTTTATTTTAAAATCGTCCCGTAGGAAAGAATTGTCAACTGTCAATTGTCAATAGGGCAGTCGTAGCCCTCGGCGGCGGCTTCCTGAAACTCCGCCCGGGCTTTTTGGAGCAGGGCGGGGTTTTCCATCAGGTCCGCGGCGGCACCGGAAAGAACCTTGGCAGCGTACAATAGACCCTTGTGAGCCATGCTTGTTTTCCCCTGGGACACGTTCTGCCAGGAGTGGCCCGGTGCGCCGCTGCTCCAGGTCACTGCCTGGAACTGGGCGGTGGGGGTGAGCCAGCTCACGTCCCCCACATCGGTGGAGCCGGGGCTGAAAGCATTGGAAGGGACGTAGGGCAGCACAAAATTGTTGATCGCCCGTGCGCCGTTTTCCGTCCTCTCTTTGATAAAGGCCCGGAGTTTCCGATCCTCCGCCGTAAGCTTCCCGGGCAGGCCGGTTTCGGGATAGGTATCCTTCAGCGCCTTGGCAAAGGCCCATTCTTCCGGCGTGTAGGAAGGCATTGGGGCTGCAAAAAGATTCTCCTGGAGCACTTCCTCCAAGACCGTGTTGGACAGGGTGGAGGCGGTGCCGTCGATCTGCTTCCAGGTAACCTCCGTGTCCGTCATCAGGGCCGCGCCCCGGGCGATATTGTGCACCCGTTCCAGCAGGGCACGGGCGGAGCGGACGGTTTCCCCCCGGACCATGTATACCAGGCTGGCGGTGGGCTGGACTACGTTGGGGGACACCCCGCCCGCGTCCAGGAAAGCGTAGTGAACGCTGTGCCGCTCTCCCATGTGCTCGCGCAGATACTGCACGCCGGTGTTCATCAGCTCGGCGGCATCCAGAGCGGAGCGGCCCAGCTCCGGGGCCCCCGCCGCGTGGGAGGCCGTGCCCGTAAAGGTGTAGACATATTGCAGGCTCGCCGCGTTGGAGCCGGTGGTGACCGCGTTCACATCCCCCGGGTGCCAGCACAGGGCGGCGTCCAGGTCCCGGAACATCCCGGCCTTGGCAAGAAAGGTCTTGCCCGCGCAGCCTTCCTCCCCGGGGCAGCCGTAGAAAACCACGGTGCCGGAGAGCTTCCCCGCTGCAATCTGCTCCTTGACGGCAATGGCCGCCCCCAGGGAAGCAGCCCCCAGCAGGTTGTGTCCGCAGCCGTGGCCGCAGGCGGAGCCCGGCCGGGGCTTGCGCTCGGTGATCCCCGGCTCCTGGGACAGGCCGGAGAGGGCGTCAAATTCGCCCAGAATGCCGATCACCGGCTTGCCGGAGCCGAAGGAGCCGGAAAAGGCGGTGGGGATGCCCCCCAGGTGTTCCGTCACGGAAAAACCCGCCTCGGCCAGCACCCGGCAGTAGTCCTGGGCACTTTTCACTTCCTCCATGGAAAGCTCGGCGTAGCCCCAGATCCGGTCGCTGAGGGCAGTGATCAAGGGAGCGTAATTATCCACGCAGGTGTATAGAATCGATTTATCCATATTCCGGTCCTCTTTATTCATAGAGTTTGGGCTGTTTCAGTAATGGTATGCGGGTGGACCAAGGGCTCCCTTGTGTAAAGGGAGCTGTCACCAGTCCGCAGACTGGTGACTGAGGGATTGTGCAGTAAAATATTCTGATTTTGACGATAGAAAGGCGAAAAGGGATAGATTACAACCCCTCCGGTACCAGTTTGCGAACTGGTACCACCTCCCCTTACACAGGGGAGGCTTTGGTGCGTCCTGCATCCGCCCGCGCACAATGGAACGATACCGAGCGGGTCAGGGAAAAAACGAATACTGACCAGGTCCGTCACGACTTAAAGGACTTTGGACAGAAAATCCTGTAGCCGGGGATTCTGGGGATGGTCAAAGATGTCCTCCGGGGTGCCCTGTTCCAGCAGCTTCCCGTCGGCCATGAACAGCACCCGGCTGCCCACTTCTTTGGCAAAGCCCATCTCATGGGTGACCACCACCATGGTCATGCCGCCCTGGGCCAGCTCCTTCATGACCTCCAGGACTTCCCCCACCATCTCCGGGTCCAGGGCCGAGGTGGGCTCGTCAAAGAGCATGACCTCCGGCTCCATCATCAGGGCCCGGACGATGGCGACCCGCTGCTTCTGGCCGCCGGAAAGCTGAATGGGATAGGCCTCCGCCCGGTCCCCCAGGCCCACCCGGCTCAGCAGCGTCCGGGCCTTTTCCTCGGCCTGGGCTTTGGGCATGTGCTTGACCTGGATGGGCGCCAGGGTCATGTTGTCCAGAATGGTCTTGTGGGGGAAGAGGTTGAAATGCTGGAACACCATGCCCATCTTCTCCCGGTGGAGGTTGATGTTCACCTTTTCCTTTTTCCCCGCTTTGTTGATAAAGGTCTTCTTGGAAATGTCGATGCCGTGGAAGATAATTTCCCCCTCGTCGGGCTTTTCCAGCAGGTTGAGACTGCGCAGGAGGGTGCTCTTTCCGGAGCCGGAGGGGCCGATCACCGCGATCACGTCCCCCTTGTTCACATCCACGGACACATCGTCCAGGGCGTGAATGGTGCCCTGGTTGTAGTGCTTTTTCAGGTGCTTGACCTGGATCAGATTACCGGACGTCTCCACGGCGCATCCTCCTTTCAAAATACTGAATGATCTTCGAGGTGGGGAAGGTCAGACAGAAGTAAATGCAGCTTGCCACAATCAGCGCCTCGGCGATGGTGTAGGTGGCGGCCTTCACGCTGTTGACGGCGGACATGATCTCCTGCACGCCCACGGTCCAGCAGATGGAGGACTCCTTGATGATAGTCACAAACTCGTTGGCGATGGCAGGCAGAATGTTCTTGATGGCCTGGGGCAGAATGATGAAGCGCATATTCTGGCCCTGGGTCAGGCCCAGGCTCCGGGCGGCCTCCGTCTGGCCGATGTCGATGGACTGAATGCCGGAGCGGATGATCTCGCTGAGGTAGGCGCCGGAGTTTAACGACAGGGCCACCACGCCGGGCACAAACCGCTCAAACCGGATGAAGCCGAAAAGCTTCCAGGTGGGCAGGCTGACGGGGGCCATAACCACATAGTAGACAAGGAAGAGCTGGACCATCATAGGGGTGGCCCGGATCACCTCCACATAGATGGTGGCGATGGCCTTCAGAAGCTTTACCCGGGACATCCGCATAAGGGACAGCAGAAGGGCCAGAATGAAGCCGAAAATCACCGTAAAGGCGGACAGGGACAGGGTGCACAGCATACCCTGCCAGAACAGGGACATGTAGGGAAGTATTTTCTGGAAGCCCTGGACAGACAGCATGGGTTTCTCCTTTCTTTCGGGCACCTCTAAAAACCGCAGAAAGCAGTTTTCACAGGCTGCCAGTCATATTCCCCCGGAAGATGCTTCTCCCGGGGGAACTTTATTTCTGTTATCAGCCGGCGGTGCCGTCTTCGTTCAGCAGGCCTTCGTAGATGCTGCCGGAAGCGGCGGCGTTGGCATCGGCCACGAACTGGGCCATGGAGCCGTCGTCCATAGCGGCCTGGATGGCCAGATTCACAGCGGCAAGCAGTGGCCCGTTGCCCTTGGACACGCCCACGGCGGAGCCTTCGGCGTCATAGGGAACATCCAGCACCACAGCCAGGTCGGGGTAGGTCTTGGCGTAGGTCTCAGCCACCACCTTTTCGATGTATGCGCCCTGGAGCTTGCCGTTCAGGACCTCGGCAATGATGTCCGTGACCTTGCTCAGCTCCACGATGTCGGCGTCGGGGGAATTTTCCTTGGCAAGATCGGCCTGGATGGAGCCCACCTGGGCGCCGATCTGATACGCAGCGTTGTTGGTGTCAGCCAGGGAGGTGAACTGGGAAGCCAGGGCCTGGGAGGTTACAAAGGCCTGTCCGCCGGTGTAGTAGATGTTGGAAAAATCCATGGAGTCCATCCGGGCGGGGTCGGGGGAGTAGCCCGCCATGCTCAGGTCGGTCTTCTTGTTGGCAAGCTCCATCAGGGTGCCGTCAAAGTCCATGGGGACGATCTCCAGCTCCAGACCCAGATAATCGGCGATGTACTGGGCCAGGGCAATGTCAAAGCCCGCCAGGGTGGGGGTGCCGTTTTCGTCCAGGGAGTAGAACTCGTAGGGGGCGAAGTCGGGGCTGGTAGCTACGGTGAGCTTGCCCGCGGACACCGTCTTGAGAAGAGGCTTCAGCTCTTCAATGGTCATGGCGGAGTAGTCTAAGTTGTCGGCCTCGGCGGTCTTACCGCAGCCGGCGAAGCAGGCCAGCATGGTCAGTGCCAACAGTACGCATAACAGTTTTTTCATATTCCTCTTCTCCTTTTTGTTCCCCCGGGGGGATTTGTTTTGGATAGCTGCATTATACTCCGTATAATATTCATTGTCAACTGGATAAGCATACAATGTACATGGAAGAATTTGCCTTTGTATCATGTATTTTTCACAATTGAATGCATATTATCGCTGTATATCCAAATATTCCATGAAATTATGCGGTTTTGCGGAAAAATTGAAATGTATAATATACAGAATAAATGTATATTCAGATCGGCCTTGCGGGGCAGTGCGGAAAATTGGAATTTGGCGGCGAGTCGCCGCTGACAAGTCGTGCGCATAATATGTGTAGTCGTTTCTGCCCTGCGCCGCTCGGTATCGTTCCGTGGTGCGGTGGCGGGGCGCCGACTTCCCGGTCATTGCGAACCAGTCCGCAGACTGGTGTGGCAATCTCCTGGATAGAAGTACCATTTCTCATGGATGAATTCCGGGAAACGGCAGGATAGAACGGTCTGTATGACGATGGATTATCTGGAATTCGATGGAGATTCCCACACCACTTAAGCGGACTGGTTCGGAATGACAGCGTTGTTCGGGGTGCGCTCCACTCTGCAAATTCCAATTAAGGTTATCGGCTTTAGTAAGCACACTCAATTTGGTATGTGACGCACCGGTGCGGCAGCACCATCGCTTCCCCCGGGGGGAAGCTGTCGAGCGAAGCGAGACTGATGAGGAACGGCGAGATGGAACGATTTCGTATGTAGTTCGTAAAAAAGGTACAATTTGAAAAGCTGTACGTTCTTATTTGCCTGCGTCCCAGATCAGAAAATGTCGCCATTCCTCATCCGCCCCTGCGGGGCACCTTCCCCCCGGGGGAAGGTATTGGCCCGCCAATTTACAATTTCACGATCAGCTTATTAAAGCCGATAACCTGAATTGGAATTTGTTGAGCTGTTTGTCCAACGGTGTGCGGGTGGAAAATGGGACGCGGCAAGGGCTCCCTTGTGCAAAGGGAGCTGTCGCGAAGCGACTGAGGGATTGTGCGGTACAATCTTTCGACTTTGGAAGTGTATCGGCGAAAAGGTTCGCGGAAACGACTTTGCGGTAGAATCTTCCGGTTTTGACGGCACCTCGGCAAAATGGGGGCAGAACGGACATGGTACGTTCGGACGATGGGCACACCGGGAAGTCTGCCATTACAACCCCTCAGTCAGCTTCGCTGACAGCTCCCCTTACACAGGGGAGCCCTTGCCGCATACCGCATCGGGCCGCAAACCACTGCCCAAACAGCCCGACAAATTCCAATTTGCCGCACTGCTGCGTTCAGATACGCACATACTATTATCTCCCCCAGCCCGCGGGGTTTGGGAGGAAACTGTCCGGAACACACCGGGTTCGGCGGTGGGTTCCTAGAATAAAGACCGGAGGAAACTGGAATGATCAAACGATGCGCGGGGGCGCTGTGTCTACTGCTGATTCTCTTCACACTGCTTTTTGTCCTGCCCTTCCCCGGCTTTTGCGAGGACGGACAGGCCCGGGACATTACCGCGGACGCGGTGATGGAAGCCCAGGAGGGCTTTTCCAAATACAAGAAGCTGTTTGATGGCGAGACGGATGTTCCCGCGAAATTTGCGGACGATTCCTGGCTGACACTGCGCTGCCCGGAGGGGATCGGTTCTATCTACCTGATTTTTCACGACCCTTACGGCGTCTATACCGTGACCGACAATGAATCCGGGAAAACCGCAATGCTGGGGCAGAATCAGTTTCTTCATGACTATACCGACCTGTGCGCGCTTTTTGGAAGCGCACCGTCTTCCATTACCCTCTCCTTTAACAGCGGCACCCTCTATCTCAACGAAATCTATCTGTTTTCCTCTGGGGAAGCGCCGGATTTTGTCCAGCGGTGGGAGCCTCCCGCAGAGGGAAAGGCGGATCTGCTGCTGCTTTCCGCCCATGGGGATGACGAGCAGCTGTTTTTCGGCGGCATTATTCCCTACTATACCGGACAGCTGGGCCGCAAGGTACAGGTTGTCTATCTGACGGACCATCACAATAACAACCCGGAACGACGCCATGAAATGCTGAACGGGTTGTACGCCTGCGGCGACAGGGTTTATCCGGTGTTCGGCACCTGCCGGGATGTGCGGTCCGATACCCTGGAGAGCGGATACGCGGATATGGCGGAGGATGGAGTCACCGAACAGATGCTGGTGGGATTTGCGGTGGAGCAGCTGCGGCGCTTTCAGCCCATGGTCGCGGTGACCCATGATGTGGAGGGAGAATACGGCCACAGCCAGCATATGCTCTGTGCAGACATTATGATGAAAGCCTGTAAGCTCAGTATGGATCCCACCGCATACCCGGAGCTTGCGGAGAAGTATGGGGTGTGGGATGTGCCCAAAACCTATCTGCATTTGTATCCGGAAAACAAAATCCAGCTGGATTGGGATGTGCCCCTGTCCCGGTTTGACGGGATGACGGCCTTTGCGGTGAGCCGGGATCTGGGCTTTGCCTGCCACGAATCCCAGTACCGGCTGGCGTGGTATTACAGGCAGGGAGAATGCGCGAAGGATCTGACGCGGTACAGTCCCTGCGAGTACGGCCTGTACCGCTCCACCGTGGGTGCGGACAACAGGAAGAACGACTT
>CAMCCS010000084.1 GCA_945873295.1 uncultured Clostridia bacterium | reverse complement strand
CATTCCGAACCAGTGCGCACACTGGTGTGGGAATCTCCATCGAATTTCGGGCTGCATATCGTCATACAGACTGTCCTATCCTACCATTGCCCGGAATTCATCCACGAGAAATTGTGCTTCTACCCGGGAGATTGCCACGCCAGTTTGAGAACTGGCTCGCAATGACTTGGAATTCGCCAAATTCCAATTTGTATCCTTTTCTCTGCCCACCCTGCCGGCCGGGCAGAAAAATGCAAAGGGCGACAGCAAAAACCCTTGCGTGGCTGGCCGGATTCGGGTATAATAATTCGATAAAGGAACCGTACACATTGGAAAGGGGGGGCAGGATGAAATACCAAGGGATACTGCGCCCCATTTGCGTCCTGCTGATCCTCGCGGCCCTTACAGGGTGCGCCGCTCCCGGGGCGGAAGCCGCCCAGACTGGAGCGGATACCACTCCGCCTTCCAATGCCGCCGGGAGCTATGAAATTCCGCCTTTCCTGGACGCGGCCTTTGACCCCGGGGCCGCGGAAACCCAGGGAACTGTCCGGGCGGACTTTTCCGGCCTGGAAAAGGGGTTCATCGCCATGGAAGCCACCTCCGACAAGCGGCTTAAATTCCAGGTGATCCTGGATGACATCAAATATAATTACGACCTGCCCGGTGACGGCACCCCAACCGTCTTCCCCCTGAGCCTGGGTTCCGGCAGCTATACCTTCCGGGTTATGGAAAACGCCGCGGACAGCCAGTATATCTGCATCTGGAAAGAAACCCGGGAGGTACGTTTGGCGGACGAATTCCAGCCCTTCCTCCGGCCCTCCCAGATGAGCGCCTACTCGGAAAGCGCCCAATGTGTTTTGAAAGCCCGGGAGCTGGCAGCCTCCTGCGATACCGACGCGGAGGTGGCCTCCGCGGTATATGCGTACCTGTCGGACACCATCCGCTATGACTACCCCAAGGCGGACACCGTCCAGTCCGGATACCTGCCGGACCCGGACGAGACGCTGCGTACGGGAAAGGGCATCTGCTTTGACTATGCCAGCCTGGCTGCCGCCATGCTCCGCTCCCTGGGAATCCCCTGCAAGCTCATTGTGGGGTATGTGCAAAACGGCGGCAGTGAGCTGTACCACGCCTGGAACAGCTTTTATTTGAAGGACCAGGGCTGGGTTACCGTGGAGATCAAGGTCAAGCCCAACATCTGGCAGCGGGTGGACATCACCTTTGCCGCCGCCGGGGTGGATACCAAGTCGCTGACCGACGACTCCCTGTACACCACCCGCTACACCTATTAAGGAGGGACCGGCTATGCAGACAATAACGCCCATGCGGGAGAAGAAAACCAAGCTCAGCGCCATGCAGCTGTGTGATTTCTGCGCCCAGACTGCCGCCATGCTTCACAGCGGCTGCTCCCTGGAAGACATATGCGCCGCGTTTGCCCAGGACGGGGCGGACGAGACCGCTCGGGCCGCGGGAGAAATCGCAGGCTACTTGGACGAGGGCCGGACCTTCGCCGAAAGCGCGGGCCTTACCGGAGTCTTCCCGGACTATGCCCTGGGGGTGCTGGGCACGGCGGAGCTGTCCGGAAGGCTGGACGAGAGCTTGGAGCGGCTTTCTGGCTACTACCGCCGCCAGGAGGAAATGCAGCAGAAAATGCGTTCCTCCCTGACCTATCCCGCCGCGCTGCTCGGCATGATGTGCGTGGTGCTGGGAGTGCTGGTGTTCTGGGTGCTGCCCATGTTCCGGGGGGTGTACGACAGCCTCACCGGGAGCCTCAATGCCTCCGCCTATTCCTACGTTTCCGCCGCGGGGGTCATCGGCATTGTGGGCCTGGTGGTTTCCGCCCTGCTTGCCCTTTCCCTGCTGGTGCTGACCTGCATCCTGGGGACGGAATGCGGACGGGAGGCCCTGCGCGGTCCCCTGGAAAAGCTGCCTCTGACCCGGGAGGCTCTTTACAAGCTTGCCCTGTCCCGGCTGACGGATACCCTGTCCACCCTCCTTGCCAGCGGCACGGACCCCCAGGAGGCCATGGAAACTGCCCTTACCCAGTGCGGCCATGACGGCCTGCGGGAAAAGCTTGCAGGATCCGGCGAGCGCCTTGCCATGGGGGAGGGCTTTGCCGGGGTTCTCGGCGGGGTGCTTCCTGCCCTCTATGCCCGGATGCTCCGGGTGGGGGAGGCCAGCGGCAGCCTGACGGATGCCCTGGAGCAGCTGTCCGAGCGGCTGGGAAAAGAGGCCGGGGACAGCATCACGAAGCTCATTGACAGTGTGGAGCCCGCCCTCATGGGCTTCCTGACGGTGACCGTGGGTTTAACCCTCCTGTCCGTCATGCTCCCGCTGCTGGGCATCCTGGGCGCGGTTTGAGGGCAGGCTATGAAAAAGCTGTATTGCGCCATAATTGCGGCGCTGATTCTCGCGCTGGTATTGCTGCTTCCCGTGTTTCGCCGGGACATCCGGGCGGGCAGCGCCGCCTCCATCCGGGAGACGGTGCTCCGGGCCGCCGCCCAGTGCTACGCGGTGGAGGGAGCCTACCCTCCCAGCCTTTCCTATCTGGAAGAAAATTATCATCTCGTGATCAACCACCGGGATTTTATCGTCTCCTATGAGGCCTTTGCCAGCAATCTTCCCCCGGATGTCCGGGTGCTGGTGCGGGGGGAGGCGGGCACATGAAAAAAACATCCCTGATTTTGCTGTTCCTGTATGCCATATTGATCCTTGCTCTTCTGGTGCTGGTGGTGGCGGGGGCAAGGCTTTACTCCGCCACGGTGGCGAGCCGTGCCTGCCACGACAACCAGCGCCTGGCCCTGGCCTATATCCAGAGCCAGACCGCGGGGAATGAGACCCAGGTCCGGACTGCGGACATGACCTTTGGTCAGGCTCTGCTGCTTTCCCAGGGGGAGGACCTGGAAACGGTTATTTACTTATATGACGGCCGGCTTTGGACCCAGCTGTGGCGGAGCACCATGAACTTTTTCCCGGAGGAGGGAAATGTCCTGTGCGACCTGGACAGTCTGGAATTTACCTGGGAGGAAGCGGGGCTTCTGAAGATCACCGCGGGAGACAATACGGGCTATGCCCGGTGCGGAGGTGGCAGCAGTGAACGGTGAACGCAGCCGGTTGGGCTATCTTGTGCCGGTGATCTGCTTTGTGGCCTTTTTCATGGCCTGCTGCGCCGTCTGCGCCTGTGTCTTTGCCCGGGCAGCGGCGGTGACGGCGGAAGCGGAGCAGCTAAGCGCCGCCGTGCAGCTGTGCCGGAACCAGGCGGAGCTGTGCCGGGCAGGCCTGGGCTGGGAGGAAGAAGAAAGCGAAGCCCGCTTTGAGGGCAGCTTCCGGGAAAATCCGGAGGGCGCCTATTGGGTGCGGGTAAAGCGCAGCCTTTCGGAAGACGGCCTGGGCACCGCGGTTATTTCCGCCGGGGCGGAGGGCGGCGAGGCCCTTTGCACCCTGGAGGTAAAAGTGTACCTGCCCGGAAGGGAGGCCCAATATGGAACATAGACGGATTCGGGTAGGGAGCATCGCGGTGCTCTTTACCGTGGTGGTGGTCTGCGCTGCCATTTTCGCGGTGCTGACCCTGGTGACTGCCAGCAGTGACCTGCGCACGGCCCGCAGCTACGAGCAGCGGGTGGAAGCCCTTTACGAATGTGAAAACCTTGGGGAGCAGTGGCTTGCCCAAGTGAGTGGGTATTTGGCAGGCAGTCAGGCACTGCCGGAAAACACCTGGGAGGACCAGGGGGCGCTGGGCACCGAGATCACCTGGGGCCCCATGCGCCTGACCGCCCGGGTGGACGCCGCCACAGGGGCGGTTCTGGAATGGAACTGTAATGCCCTGTGGCAGCCGGAGGAGGATTTGGACCTATGGAAATGAATCCCAACAATACGGATATGCAGCAGATCCTGCGCCTTGCGGTGGAGCAGGGGGCGTCGGATATCTTTGCCGTCGCGGGCCTGCCCCTGACCTTTAAGATCAAGGGCACTCAGCAGAGGCTTACCGAGACCGGAATTCTGACTCCCCAGCGCACCCAGGCCTTTGCCCGGGAGATCTACGCCATCGCGGGGCGGGAGCCGGTGTGCCTGGGAAGTGTGACCGACGACGATTTTTCCTTTTCCTTAAGCGGTATCGGCAGGTTCCGGGTGAACCTGTTCCGCCAGCGGGGCAGTCTTGCCGCCGTGGTCCGGGTGATCCGGTTCGGCCTGCCCTCCGCCGAGGAAAACCATATCCCCCCGGAGGTCATGAAAGCCGCCGGGCTGAAAAAGGGCATTGTGCTGGTCACCGGCCCTGCCGGGTCGGGTAAATCCACCACCCTGGCCTGTATGCTCCAAAGGATCAACCAGACCCGCTCCGGGCACATCCTTACATTGGAGGATCCGGTGGAGTATATCCACAAGCATGATAAGTGCATCGTGAGCCAGCGGGAGATCCATACCGACTGCCCCAGTTATGTGGCGGCTCTGCGCAGCGCCCTGCGGGAAAGCCCGGATGTGATCCTCCTGGGGGAGATGCGGGACAAGGAGACCATGGAGGTGGCCATGACCGCCGCCGAGACCGGGCAGCTGCTCTTTGCGAGCCTGCATACCACCGGGGCGGCCAACACCATTGACCGGATCATTGACGCCTTCCCCCCGGAGCAGCAGCGCCAGGTGCGGCTCCAGCTTTCCATGGTGCTCCAGGCGGTCATCAGCCAGCAGCTCATTCCCGACGTGGAGGGTAACCCCATCCCGGCCTTTGAAATTATGTACATGAACCTTGCCATTCGGAATCTGATCCGGGAGAGCAAGACCCACCAGCTGGACGGGGCCATTGCCTCCGGCGCTGCCCAGGGCATGTGCACCATGGACGCATCCCTCATGAAGCTTTATACGGAGAAGAAGATCACCCGTGAGACGGTGCTGACCTACTGCTCCAATTACGACAATGTTTCCAAGCGGCTGGGGGTGTGAAGCGTCCCATGGGCAGAGAACTGGAACTGAAATTCGCGGCATCCATGGAAACTTTGGAGGCAATCGAAGAAAAATACGGCCCCTTTACCCCCATCGCTATGCACACCCGGTATTTTGACACCCCGGACCGGGCTTTTCGGGCACGGAAGTGGACCCTCCGGCTTCGGCTGGAAAATGGGCGGCCTGTCTGCACCCTGAAAACCCGCCTGAGCGACGGCAGCCGGGGGGAGTACGAGACGGAAAGCGGCGACATTGCTTCCGCCATTCCGGCCCTCCTGGACTTGGGCGCCCCGGCAGAGCTGGCAGAATTCGCCTCGCAGGGCCTGGAAGAGGTCTGCGGCGCCCGGTTTACAAGGCTGGCAAAGCTTATCGATGTGCCCGGCGGCCAGGTGGAGCTGGCCCTGGACCGGGGAGAATTTACGGGCGGCGGGAAAACCCTTCCCTTTACCGAGGCGGAGGCGGAGCTGAAAGCCGGGCCCGACCAGGCGCTGATGGATTTTGGCCGTGCCTTTGCCGCGGAGTTTTCCCTCCGGGAAGAGCCCCGCTCCAAAATCCAGCGGGCCATGGCCTTGGCGGAGAAATAGAATTGGCGAAGCGGGAAATTGGACTTTGTCGGCAGGGCCGACAGCCAAGTCGTGCACTTCATTTGCGTAATCGTAAATTCCCTGACCCGCTCGGTATCGTTCTGTGGTACGCAAATTGGGAATTTGTAGAGGGAAGTCAAGGCATCGAACAACATTGTCATTCCGAACCAGTTCGCAAACTGGTGTGGGAATCTCCATCGAATTCCGGACAGTCTATCGTCATACAGACCGTCCTTTTTGCGCTGTTTTCCGGGGTTCATCCACGAGAAATTGCGCTTCTATCCGGGAGATTGCTACGCCAGTGTGAGCTACTTTATCGCAATGACCTGGAATTCGCCAAATTCCAATTTACCTGAATCTCCCTTTCAATAACAGGAACATAGGTATTTATGAAAGAGATATTTGAAAAATACCCGAAAATACTGGTTTTCGACACGGAGACCACGGGAATTCATCCCAAAACCAACGAGATCATTCAGTTTTCCTCGGTGACGGCGGAGCTGACACCGGACGGAATGGCCATCACCGGAAGCTTCGATACCCTGATTTCCCTGACCCCGGGGCGGACCGTGCCGCCGGAGATCGTCCGGCTCACCGGGATTACGGATGAAGACATAGCCGCCCGAGGCATCCCCAAGGCGGCGGCCTGCACCGAAATCGCCGCGTTAATCCGGGAAAGTGACCTGCTGGCGGCCTACAATGCCCAGTTTGACCTGACCTTCCTTTACTATCTGCTGGCTTTCCATGGGGATGCCTCCTGCCTGGCCGGAAAGGACAAGCTGGACCTTCTCACCGTCTACCGGGACCGGCGGCCCTACCCCCACCGGCTTTCAAACGCCATCGAGGGCTACGGCCTTTCCGGGGTGTGTAACTCCCACCAGGCCCAGGACGATGCCCTGGCTGCCGCCCGGCTGATGGAGGCCATGGAGGCGGAGCGGCAGGATTTACTGAATTATGTAAACCTGTTCGGCTACAATCCCCGGTACGGCGCCCCCACCCCCGGCATCCGCTCCGTCACCTACCGCCCCCAGAGCTTCCAGCCCACCGTACCGCTTTATCGGAATTGACAATTATTGTGCTGCTTCACAGCGATTAAAAAAGTGCGGTTACCGTTTCATACGCCGATGAATGGAGCGTGGCCCAAAAATGGCACGCGCCAAGGGCTCCCCTGTGCAAGGGGAGCTGTCAGCGAAGCTGACTGAGGGGTTGTAATAAAGGTCTTTCGACTGTGCCCATCGTCAGAACGTACAATGTTCTTTCTGCCCCTGTTCGCCGATTCATCGTCAGAACCGGAACATCCTACCGCACAATCCCTCAGTCACCAGTCTGAGGACTGGTGACAGCTCCCTTTACACAAGGGAGCCCTTGAATATACGGCATCCAAACGCGTTCCATTTATGTAGATGTGGAACGACAACCGCCTTTTATATAATTGTCCATTCAACACAGAACCGGGCGCAGCCCTTAAAGAAAAGGATCTGATCGTATGTACAATCCATCCGCTTATGCCCTGGGAGCCAACCGTTCCTGTATCCGGGAGTTATTTGAATACGGACGGGCCCGGGCGGCCATCGTCGGCCCCGAGAATGTCTTTGACTTCTCCCTGGGTAACCCCTCCATCCCCGCCCCGCCCCAGGTAAATGAAGCGGTGCGGG
>CAMCCS010000083.1 GCA_945873295.1 uncultured Clostridia bacterium | reverse complement strand
AAATCTCTATTGAGAAATCGGGCATACTGTGCTATGATAGAAAAACCGGGCGGATCCTGAAATATCCGCCTGGATTTTGCGAAAGAAAAACTTTGAGGTGCTTCCTATGATTGATTTTCACCGGCTGGAGCTGGGAGGAAAGCGTGCCTATGACGAGCTGCTGATGGCCTGTCCTCCCCGGGGCTGCGAGTATTCCTTTGCCAATCTTTACTTCTGGGGACTGCAGAAAATTGCCTTTTTCCCGGAATGCGCGGTATTCTTCTCCCATTTCCAGGGCAGGAGCGTCTACCCCTACCCCATCGGGACCGGAAACAAACGGGAGGCGGTGGAGCGGGTGCTTCTGGACGCCAAGGAACGGGGGCTTCCCTGCCGGTTCGTCTGTCTGTCCGCCGCCGATACTCAGGAACTGGAAAGCTGGTTTCCCGGGAAGTTTCTTTTCCGCCCGGACCGGGACGGCTTTGACTATGTATATGACATCAACGACCTGGCCGACCTGAAAGGCCGGAAATACCAGAAAAAGCGGAACCATCTGCACCGGTTCTGGGACGCCCACCCGGATGCCCAGGTACAGCGCCTGACGGGAGACCTTTTGGAACAGGGCCGCCACTTCGCCGCCCGGTGGTACCAGAACCGGAAGCAGGAGGACCCCCACGGGGATTACCTGCTGGAAGAGGTGGCTATGGGACGGGCTTTTCGCCATTTTGACGAACTGGGCCTGGAAGGCATCGCCCTGACGGAGGGGAACACCATTCTGGCGCTGACCATTGGCTCTCCCCTGTCGGCGGACACCTATGACATTCACTTTGAAAAGGCGGACGAGGAAGTGGAGGGCGCCTACGCTGCCGTCAACCAGGCCTTTGCCCAGTATCTGCAGGACACTCACCCGGAGCTGCGGTATCTTAACCGGGAGGACGATATGGGTCTTGCGGGACTGCGCAAGGCCAAGCTGTCCTACTGCCCCCACCACATGGAGGAAAAGTACTGGGCCTACCGCTGGGACGAGGGGCTTGGGGAGGACGACAATGCATTTTGATTTTCCCTCCCTCCATCAGGTGCCCCAGCTGCGCTTCCTCTGGCGTCAGGCCTTCGGGGACGGGGAGGAATTTCTGGATGCCTTTTTCTCCCTGTGCTTTTCTCCAAAGCGCAGCCGGTGTGTTCTCCGGGACGGGGAAGTTGTTTCCGCCCTGTATTGGTTCAACTTTACCTGCCGGGATCAAAAAATGGCCTATCTCTACGCCGTTGCCACCCGGGAGGACTGGCGGCATCAGGGCCTGTGCCGGGCGCTGCTGGAAGACACCCGGCAGGTTTTGCAGGCACAGGGCTACAGCGCCGCGCTGCTGTGCCCGGAAAATGAAAGCCTCGCCCGGATGTACGCAGGGCAAGGCTACCTGCCGGTGTGTAAAATCGCCGAGGTGACCCGGTCCGCCGGGGAGTGTCCTGTTTCCCTCCGAAAAGTATCCCCGGAAGAATATGCATCTCTTCGCCAACGGCTTCTGCCCGCGGGGGGCGCCCAGCCGGAGGAAAGCTTTTTTATGCTTCTTGCCCGGGACGCAGAGCTTCTCGCGGGGGAGGATTTTCTTCTTGCCGCCCGGCAGCAGGACGATACCCTGTTTGCCGCGGAGCTTCTGGGAAACAGAGAAGCCGCTCCCGGAATCCTGGCGGCCCTTTCCTGCCGGGAGGGCACCTTCCGGATGCCGGGGTGCACAAAGGATTTTGCCATGTTTCTCCCCCTCATCCCCGGGACCCAGGCGCCCGCCTATTTTGGCCTTGCTCTGGATTAGAACCGCCGGAAAACTTTGGCAAAATTCACATGAAAGGTCAAAATGGGGCGGGAAGAATCGGCTTTCTGCGTTCTTGACGGTTTTCGTCCCCATATGCTATAATAACCCACAGATCGATGAGAACCCTTATGTACGGCTTTTGTCACCACACACTAAGGGCATACTTCCGCACAGTCGTGATAAGGGCTCACTTGCGCCATCTTGGCGCGAGGGGCCCTTTTAGGCTTTTTCGGGAAAAACCCGGACTTTTTTGGGAGGCTTTTATGAAAAAAATCGGAATTGTAATGGGCAGCGACAGCGACCTGCCCGTGCTGCGCAAGGCAATGGACACTCTGGATTCTCTGGGGATTCCCTTTGAATGCCACATCTATTCTGCCCACCGCACCCCGGAGCAGGCCCGCGCCTTTGCCCTGTCCGCACGGGAGAACGGCTTCGGCGCGATCATTGCCGCAGCCGGAATGGCTGCCCACCTGGCGGGGGCCATTGCCGCCGCCACTACTCTGCCCGTAATCGGGATCCCCTGCCAGGGTCCCTGTCTTGATGGCATTGACGCCCTTCTATCCACCGTACAGATGCCCTCCGGGATTCCGGTAGCCACCGTGGCGGTGAACGGGGGTGTCAATGCCGCTTTATTGGCTGCGCAGATTTTGGCGGTGGAGGATCCTGCCCTGGCCCAAAAGCTGGACGCAAAGCGGGAAAGCGACGCGCAAAAGGTCCTTGCCAAGGACGCGGCGCTCCAGGCGGCACTGAACAGGAACCCGTCCGCCCAGGAAGAAGAGTCCCAAAGGTAACCGCCTTTGCTTCCCCCGCAGGACACACACAAATGGCAGCCTGACAGGTTTCGTTTTGCGGCTGCCGGACAATAAAGGAGGAAACCATACATGGGTGGCTTTTTTGGAGCTACTTCCCGCAGAAACTGCGTACTGGATGTGTTTTTCGGTACGGACTATCATTCCCACCTGGGCACCCGCCGGGGCGGCATGGCAGCGTTCGACCCTGAAAAGGGCTTTCAGCGGGAGATCCACAACATTGAAAATTCGCCTTTCCGCACCAAATTCCAGCGAATCCTGGAGGAAATGTCGGGCACTGCCGCCATTGGCTGCATCTCTGATACCGACCCCCAGCCCATTCTGATCCGCTCCAACTTAGGCTGCTACGCCATCTGTACCATCGGTGTGATCAACAATTCCGAGGAGCTTATCAGCCAGTACCTGACCTTCAGCGGCGGCCACTTTGAAAGCATGTCAGGCGGAAAAATCAACGCCAACGAGCTGATCGCCGCTCTCATTGACCAGAAAAGCTCCTTTGCCGAGGGCATCCGCTTCGCTCAGGAAATGGTGGACGGCACCGCCTCCATCCTGATTCTCCGGGAGGGCGGTCATATCATCGCCGCCAGAGACAAAATGGGGCGGCTTCCCATTGTGATTGAGAAGAAAGAGGGTGCCTTCTGCGCCACCTTTGAAGACTACGCCGGAGAAAAGCTGGGCTACGAGGTGGTTCGGGAGCTGGGCCCCGGCGAGATCGTGGAGATTTCTCCCGACGGAATCGAAGTCCTGTCCCCGCCCCGAAAAGAGAAGAAAATCTGCGCCTTCCTCTGGTCCTACTACGGCTACCCCACCGCCTGCTACGAGGGCAAGAGCGTGGAGTATATGCGCTATCGCAACGGACGGATCATGGCAAAAAACGATAAGGAAAACGGCATTGCCCAGGACATTGACTATGTGGGCGGCGTCCCTGACTCCGGAACCCCCCATGCCATCGGCTACGCCAATGAAAGCGGCGTTCCCTTTGCCCGGCCCTTTATCAAGTACACCCCCACCTGGCCCCGGAGCTTCATGCCTGCCACCCAGGAGGAGCGGAACATGGTTGCCAAGATGAAGCAAATCCCGGTGGACGAGCTGATTCGGGACAAGAAGCTGCTGTTTGTGGACGATTCCATCGTCCGGGGCACCCAGCTGCGGGAGACGGTGGATTTTCTCTACGAGCACGGTGCCAAGGATGTGCACATCCGTTCCGCCTGTCCGCCCATTCTCTACGCCTGCAAATACCTGAACTTCTCCCGTTCCACCTCCGACAATGACCTGATCGCCCGGAGCACCATCCGGGAGCTGGAGGGGGAAGAGGGTCTGGAGCATCTGGACGAGTATATGGATGCCAGCACCGAACGGGGAAAGAATATGCGCAAAGCCATCTGTGAAAAGCTCCACTTCTCTTCTTTGGAGTATCAGTCCCTGGAGGGCATTCTGGAAGCCATTGACCTGCCGCCCTGCGAGGTGTGCACCTACTGCTGGAACGGCAGAGAATAAAGGAGGAACGACATGGAAAATTCCCGGTCTGAAAGCTACGCCGCCGCTGGCGTGGACATTACCGCCGGTTACCGCGCGGTGGAACTGATGAAGCGCCATGTGGCCCGGACGAGAAACGAGGGATGCCTGGATGATGTGGGCGGCTTCGGCGGCTGCTTCGGCCTGAACCTCATGGGTATGGAGGAGCCGGTGCTGGTCTCCGGCACCGACGGCGTGGGCACCAAGCTGCGCATTGCCATGCTTCTTGACAAGCACGACACCATCGGCATTGACTGCGTTGCCATGTGCGTCAACGACGTGATCTGCTGCGGCGCGAAGCCCCTGTTTTTCCTGGACTATATTGCCTGCGGCAAGAATGTCCCCGAGCGGATTGCGGATATTGTGGCGGGTGTGGCCGAAGGCTGTGTCCGATCCGGTTCCGCCCTCATCGGCGGAGAGACCGCCGAGCATCCCGGCATGATGGCGGCGGACGACTACGATCTGGCGGGCTTCAGTGTCGGCATCGTGGACAAAAAGAAGATCATCGACAACACCCGGATGGTCCCCGGGGATACCGTCATCGCCCTGGCTTCCTCCGGTGTCCACTCCAACGGCTTCAGCCTGGTGCGCAAGGTCTTCGATGTGGAAAACAATCCCCACCTCACCGAGCCCTGCGAGGAGCTGGGCGGCGCTTCCATCGGGGAAACCCTGCTCACCCCCACGAAAATCTATGTCAAGAGCATTCTCGCCCTGCTGGAACAGGTGGATGTCAAGGGAATCAGCCACATCACCGGCGGCGGCTTCTATGAAAACATTCCCCGCAGCATTCCCGACGGCCTGTGCGCCTGCATTGACAAGGCCAGCGTGAACGTTCTGCCTATCTTTAAGCTGATTGCCTCCCGGGGCCATATTCCCGAGCGGGACATGTTCAATACCTTTAACATGGGCGTCGGCATGAGCGTTGTGGTTCCCAAGGCCCAGGAGGCCCTTGCCCTGGAGATTCTCCGCAGCCACGGGGAGGATGCCTATGTGATCGGCACCATTACCGAGGGGAAAGAAAAGGTGGTCCTGAAGTGAAAGTCAGGATCGCGGTGCTGGTGTCCGGCGGCGGCACCAATCTGCAGGCCCTGCTGGATGCCCAAAAAGCCGGAAAGCTTCCCAGCGGTGAGATTGCCCTTGTTGTGTCCAACACCGCCGGGGCCTACGCTCTGGAGCGGGCGAAAAAGGCGGGCGTGCCCTGCTGCACCATTCTGAAAAAGGCCCTTGGCTCCCAGGCCGCTTTTGAAGACGCCCTGGAAGCTAAGCTCCGGGAATTTGACATTCAGGTCATCATCCTTGCAGGCTTCCTGAATATCCTCAGCGGCAGCTTTACGGAAAAGTACCCGGGCAGGATTCTGAATGTTCACCCCTCCCTCATTCCCTCCTTCTGTGGGGAGGGCTTCTACGGACTGCGGGTGCACGAGGCGGCGCTCCAATACGGCGTCAAGGTCACCGGGGCTACGGTGCATTATGTCAACCAAGTTCCCGACGGCGGAAAGATCATTGCCCAGAAAGCGGTAGAGATTCTTCCCGGCGACACCCCGCAGGTTCTGCAGCGCCGGGTCATGGAGCAGGCGGAATGGGTACTGCTTCCCCAGGCAGCGGAGCAGGTGTGCCACGAAATTATGAATCATTCTTCGGAGGATGCCAAATGAATATTTACGAAGTGAAGTCCATGCATGACCGCCTGGACGGAAATACCTACCCCGGCCGGGGAATCGTCATCGGAAAGAGCGCCGACGGCAAGCACGCCGTCACCGCCTACTTCATCATGGGCCGCAGCGCCAACAGCCGCAACCGTATCTTTGCCGAGCGGGACGGCGTTGTCTACACCGAGCCCTTTGACGCGAGCAAGGTGGAGGATCCCCGTCTTATCATTTACGCTGCTATCCGCCGGTTTGGAAGCAGCCTGATCGTCACCAACGGTGACCAGACCGACACCATCTACAAGGGTCTGATTGCCGGTATGAGCTTTGACCGCTCCCTGGCCCAGCGGTGCTTTGAGCCGGATCCCCCCAACTTCACCCCCCGGATCAGCGGTATGCTGACCTTCGAAAACGGGGACTTCTCCTATAAAATGAGCATCCTCAAGTCCGGCGACGAGAAGGGCTCCTTCTGCAACCGGTTCAGCTTCCACTATGGCTCCCAGGCAGGTCTGGGCCACTTTATCCACACCTATGTCTGCGACGGCAACCCCATTCCCACCTTCCAGGGCGAGCCTGAGCGGGTCAGCATCCCCGACAGCATTGACGACTTTACCAGGGAGATCTGGGAATCCCTGGACGAAAACAACAAGATTTCCCTCTATGTACGCTATACAGACCTGGCCACCGGTGCGGAAGAAAACCGGATGGTCAACCGGAACAAATGAGGTGCCCAAATGAATGAAATCGCGCTGAAATACGGCTGTAACCCCAACCAGAAGCCTGCCTGCATCCGCATGGCTGACGGCAGCGACCTGCCTGTGACCGTGCTGAACGGGCGGCCCGGCTACATCAATTTCCTGGACGCCCTGAACTCCTGGCAGCTGGTCAAGGAGCTGAAAGAAGCCACCGGCCTGTGCGCCGCCGCCTCTTTCAAGCACGTCTCCCCCACCTCCGCCGCCGTGGGCCGTCCCCTGCCGGAAAGCCTGAAGAAGGCCTGTTTTGTTGACGATGTGCCCGGTCTTGACGATAATCCCCTGGCCTGCGCCTATGCCCGGGCCAGAGGCACCGACCGTATGTGCTCCTTCGGCGACTGGGTGGCCCTGTCCGACCCCTGTGACGCCCTCACTGCCAGCCTCATTGCAAAAGAGGTCTCCGACGGTGTCATTGCCCCCGGCTACTCCGACGAGGCTCTCGCCATTCTGAAAACCAAGCGCAAGGGCGGCTACAACGTGGTAGCCATTGACCCCAACTACGTCCCCGCCGAGCAGGAGACGAAGATGGTCTACGGTGTCACCTTCTGCCAGGGCCGGAACAATTTTAAGATTGACGAAGCCCTGCTGAGCAACGTGGTCACGAAGCGGAAGGACCTGCCTGAGGATGCCAAGCGGGATCTTATCGTGTCCCTCATCACCCTCAAGTATACCCAGTCCAATTCCGTGTGCTTTGCCTATGACGG
>CAMCCS010000082.1 GCA_945873295.1 uncultured Clostridia bacterium | reverse complement strand
TCCAAAAGCATGTCCGGCGTCTTTTCCAGTACGTTTTCCAGGCACACCGTCACCCCTGCGGGGATCTCCGGGAGGAACGCTTTCCAGAACAGCACCGACTGCTCTTTGTACCAGCAGGGGTAGTAGAGCCAGGGGTTGAAGCCCCCATGGAGCACCACCTTGGAAGCGTTATAGCGGACCGCCAGGTCCATTGCCTGCCGGAACCGCTCCCGGGCCAATTCCCTGGCTTTGGGGTCCACCGCGCAGGGGAACAGCTCGTTAAAGGGCCCGTGGAGCACCCGGGAAGAGATACCCTGAAGCTTACCGGAAACCGCCCTGTCCGCCTCCGGGAAGCCGTCATCCAGCGTCCCGGGGACGCAGAAGTCCGCGATTTCCAGCCCCAGGCCGTATTCCCGGGCGGTGCGCTGGGCCTGGGGATCAATGGTGGAAAGATACCAGTCTGTCCGCTTCATACATTCCCCTCCAGCATGCCGTACTTGGTCTGCAGCCGGGAAAGCTTTTTAAGCAGCGCCTTTCCCAGAACCGCGATTGTCACAGCGGTGCCCGCCCCGTGCATCAGGTTCACCGGGACACCCTGTCCGTAGATCAGGAGCAGGCTCTCCCGGGTAAAGGTTGTCAACATGGTAAACACCGTGCAGCTGTCCAGCAGCGGCCCCACAATCAGCAGAACCGCGAGAAACCCAAAGGCCGCCATCACGAAAGGATTCTGCCACTTTTTCCGCCCGTGGAACACCGCCCCGGCGAGAAACCCCGCGATGCCGTAGGCGAACATCTGCCAGGGGGTCCAGGGGCCCTGGCTGAAAAAGAAGTTGCTGGCAAAGATCGCCATTGCCCCGGTGAGAAACCCCGCCTGGGGCCCAAAGGCCACGGCGGTGAGCATGACGATGCCCGTCAGGGGCTTAAAATAGGGCAGGAACACAAAGGCCACCCGGGACACCGCCGCCAGCGCCGCCATGACCGCGAGAATCACCAATTCCCTTGCCTGGGGGCGGCGGGATTCAAAGGCGGCGAAAAAGGGCAGCATGATCTCCACCACAATGGCGGTGGCCGTCAGGTAGTACCACCGGCCCGGGAGGCTCCTGCCCAGAAGCAGAGTGCCGGGGATCAGGAGAAAAATTACCAGCAGAGAAAAGAACGTGGATTTTTTCACAGCGCTTCCTCCCGGTTTCTCTTTATCAGGGCGGCGGCCTGCTCCGCCGTCACCACGTTCCGGAACACATGCCGGCTCATCCGGCTGACGGCGGTGGTATAGAAGCTGTTGGAGCCAAAGAGGGTCTGGGGGGTTCCGGTGGTTATGAGCTGTCCATCAAAGAAAAGCCCCACGATCCCAGCGTACTCCGCGCAGAACTCCACATCGTGGGAGACCATCACCACCGTGACACCCTCCCGGCAGAGACTGCCCAAAATGGCGGCAAACTCCGCCTTAAAAATGCTGTCCATGCCCTTGGTGGGCTCGTCCAGCAGGAGGAGCTTCGGCTTTCGGAGCAGGACTTTTGCAAGGGCGGCCCGCTGCAGTTCGCCCCCGGACAGGTCCGCGGGGTTGGCAAGCAGCAGTTCCGTGATCCGGCAGCGCGCCGCCGTTTCCTCCAGGGCCGTCTGGTCCGCCCCCATCTCCTGCAGGTCCTCCAGCACCGTCTCCTTTACAAAGAGGCTCCGGGGGTCCTGGGGGAGCATGCTCAGGCAGCCGTTAAACAGCTCCCCGGGGCGGTAGTCCCGCTGCCGTTTTCCCAGGATCTCAATGCTTCCACGGTAGGCCTTTACGCTGCCGCAGACAGCCCTCAGCGCCGTGGATTTTCCCGTACCGTTGCCCCCCAGGATGGCAAAGAGGCTCCCCCGGGGCACCCGCATGCTCAGACCCCGCAGGACATCCGGCCCGGTGCGGGTGTAGCGCAGCCAGCATTCCTTGATTACCAGAGCCGCTTCCCCGTCTGGTTCCCGGCAAGCAGGCTCTGTCAGGGCATTTTCCTTTGCCCCTTGGGGGAATTCCTCCGATAGCCATGCCCGGCCCTCCCGGACCGTCAGGGGGCAGCGGCCTTCCTTGTTCACGGCGTAGTACACCCGCACTGGGGCGGGCAGGGCGGAAAACAGGGGGCTTTCGCTGCGGCGCAGGGCAAGGCCCACCTCCCGGGGGCTTCCCAGGAAGGTCAGGCGTCCGGCCTCCATCACCGCCACCCGGTCGGCGGCAGGGAAAATATCCTCCGTCCGGTGCTCGGTAATCACAATGGTGGTGCCCAGCTCCCGGTTGATCTTTTTCAGGGTGTTGAGGAAGTCCCCGGCGCTGATGGGGTCCAGCTGGCTGGTGGGCTCGTCCAGAATCAGCACCTCCGGCTGCATGGCCATTACGGAGGCCAGGTTTAATAGCTGCTTCTGTCCGCCGGACAGCTCCGCCACCTCCCGGTGAAACCAGTCCTGGATGCCGAAGAAGCTTGCCATCTCCGCCACCCGCAGGCGCATCACCGCCGGGTCGCAGCCCAGGTTTTCCAGGCCGAAGGCCAGCTCGTGCCAGACCTTGTCCGTGACAATCTGCTCCTGGGGGTCCTGCATCACAAAGCCGATTTTTTCCGCCTGCTCCCGGGAAGTCAGCTCCCCAATAGGCTTTCCGTCGAAGAAGATCTCCCCCTGCCGCTTTCCGTAGGGGGCAAGGGCTGGCTTCAGCTGGCGCAGGAGGGTTGTTTTTCCGCTGCCGGACCGTCCGCACAGCAGCAAAAACTCCCCCTTTTCAATGTCCAAGGATACCCCGTCCAGGGTTGGCACTGCCGAACCGGGATAGGAAAAGGTCAGATTTTCGATATGGAAATGTGCCATGCCGCGGCCTCCTTAAGTTCAAAAATCGTTGGGATCAGCAAAAGGGCACAGTAGGCAGGAAACCCCCAGCCCAGAGGCGCGGCCTTCATCACCGGGGTGTAGCTGGCATCCGTCCCGCCTGCCAGAATCACCAGGGAGAAAAGCCCCCCGATGAGGATCAGCAGTACCCAGTCCCGGCCCGTCATCCGGTACAGCCGGAAGGACGTGCGCTTTCCGCAGCCGTAGCCACGGGAGCGCATGGAGTCGGCAGTGATGATGCTCCCCTCCAGAGCCCAGGAGGTCAGGGCGGAGAGCACCGTCATGCCGCTTCGCAGCTTCTGCCGCAGGGATCCCGTCTGCTCGGCCCCCATGCCGATGGCCCGGCGGGCATCCAGGACCTGCTTTGTCTTCCGGGTAAAGGCGGGGATCAGCCGGAGAACCATTACAAGAAGCAATGACAGGGAGGGAATCAGGCTTCCAAAAAGGCTTGTAAACTTGTCACTGGTGAGCACCGCACTGTAGCAGCCGAACCAGAGCAGCATCACAAGGAAGATCCCCCCCAGGGCCAGGCCGTAGCACAGCGCTTCCAGGGTATAGGGTTTGCCCATCACAAGGAACAATACCGCTTTGCCCCGGTGGTTAATGAGGGGGTTCAGCACCGCCGTGAGGATGGGCAGGGGCAGGAGCATTCCGATCCGGGCAAAACCCCGGCGACCGGAAAGCAGGCAGAAATACACCCCGCCGCACACAACCCCGGCAAGAATATAGGCTGGATGCTGGATCACCATGCCGCAGCCGATGGCGGCAACAAAAAACAGGAAATTCACCGCCGGATGGCAGCGGGAAAACGCGTCATGGGTCATAGCCGTCTCCTTTCCGGCGGGGAAACCGGACAATAAAAAAAGCCCCCAAAGGGGGCGGATAACACGAAACCATTCCCAGACCGTCCCCAAGAGTCTGTGAATGCTTCCCGTATTCCGGCTCCGGGCGCCAAAAAGCCAGGGTCTTCTCAGAGGTTACTACCCTCCAATGACCCGGGCGGCGTATCATGCCCGTCTACGGCGGCTTGGTACCGCTGGGATTTACCCATTCCGAGAACCCGGACATCCACCGTCCGGATCAGGAGTTATTATATCAAATCAGGAAGAAAAAGCAAGGGCGGCGTGGGGCGTGGCGGAATAAAATAATTGACAATTGACAGTTGACAATTATTGTGTCCCTACGGGACGATTTTAAAAAATTGCGATAAGGTTATCAGCTTTCGTAAGCACACTGACAAATTGGAATTTGACGGATTCGTTGAATGGGACGCGGGTGGATGCCGTACACCCAAGGGCTCCCCTGTGCAAGGGGAGCTGTCAGCGAAGCTGACTGAGGGGTTGTAACGGTGGACTTCCTTATCTACCCATCGTCAGAACGGACAGTGTCCTTTGTGGTCCCTTTTCGCCGATTCGTTGTCAATATTAAAACGTTTTGCTGCACAATCCCTCAGTCGCTTCGCGCCAGCTCCCTTTACACAAGGGAGCCCTTGCCGTGTCCCACTTTCCGTCCGCACACCATGCAACAAACAGCTCTACAAAGTCCAATTTTCCTATCTGCCGTTTTAAGATAACGCTTGCCTGCATCTTCCCTTGACGAATGGCCCTGGTGGGAGTAGAATAGGAAAAAACACGCTTGGAGGTACAAAATATGACGGATCAGGAAATGGTCGCCCTGGCGGAATCCCTTGGCTTTGCCGCCGCCGGGGTGGTGGGCACGGAGGAAATTGTGTTTGACCCCTCCTTCCGCCCCTACTGTGAGGAAAACCTGTGCGGCAAATACGGAGTAAATTACGCCTGCCCTCCCGCCTGCGGCACCCCTGAGGAAATGAAGCAGCGGGTTCTGGCCCACAAGAAGGCCCTGGTGCTGCAAACCATCTGGGACATTGCGGACTTCTCGGACAACGCTGCCATTAAGCAGGCGAAGGGCCACCACAACAAGATCTCCATTCAGCTCATGAAGCAGCTCCGGGAAAACGGCATCCCCGGCTTCTTCGCAGGCTCCGGCGGCTGTTCCCTCTGCACCGAGTGCGCCCTGGTCCGTGGGGAACCCTGTGTGTTTCCGGACCTGCAATATTCCTGCATGTCCGCCTACTGCGTCTTTGTCAAGAAACTGGCGGATTCCTGCGGCATGGAATATAACCCAGGCGACGGCCTCATTGCCTTCTTTGGCATGTATGTTTATGATTAATATCGGTTATTGGTTTAAAACAGCAGTGCGATAAATTGGGAATTTGTAGAGGAAAGTCCGGGTATCGAACAACATTGTCATTCCGAACCAGTGCGCACACTGGTGTGGGAATCTCCATCGAATTCCAGATAATCCATCGTCATACAGATTGTTCTATCCTACCGTTTCCCGGAATCTGACTGTCTGTTATCGAGAAGTAGTACCTCTATCCAGGAGATTGCCACACCAGTGACATCGGTCACTGGTTCGCAATGACCGGGAATTCGTCAAATTCCAATTTATCTGTTCGCTGCGGAAAGCCGACAGCCGAATGATTCCTTTCTTTCCCCCTCTAAAAACTGCTTTTTAAGGTTGCCTTTTCCTTTCCTCTGTGATATAATTGGGCCGCTGTTCGGGGAAACAGGTGCGAATCCTGTACGAGCCCGTCGCCGTGTGGCGTTTTTCTTTGCCGTCCTGCCCGGTAGCCGCATACCGGGGACAGGCCATTGGCTTTCCGCTGAGAAGGCGGGCGGCAAACTTACGCCGAGTCGAAATATCCGGCAGCACCCCTCCCGATTACAGGCCGCGAAGCCGGCTGAGGGAGAATTCAATATCAAGGAGAGATGCAAGAATGAAGCATAGCATTGGTAAAAGACTTCTGACTTCCCTTCTGTGTGTCCTGCTGGCTGCGGCGCTGGCTATGGGTACTCTGGGCTGCAGCAAGGCACCGGAGACCACCGACTCCGGCGTGGTCACCATGGAGGACGGCGCGACCCTGGGTCAGGGCGCTGTCAGCTTCACCTTCACCGTGGTAAACGGCGAGGGCAAGGAGATCACCGTCACCATCAACACCGATAAAGAGACCGTGGGCGAGGCCCTCACCGATCTGGGTCTTGTCTCCGGCGAGGATTCCGAGTACGGCCTCATGGTGGACACCGTCAACGGTGAGACCTGGAGCTACGCTGAAACCGGCAAGTACTGGGCCTTCTACATCGACGGCGAGTACGCCATGACCGGTGTGGATTCCACCCCCGTGACCGCGGGTGCCGCCTACACCTTCAAGGTCGAGTAAAATTACCCTTTTTGCCGCTCCCAATTTGGGAGCGGCATTTTTTCCGCGATTGACAACCGCATGGAAATGCCTTATAGTATATGTAGATAATATCCATTTTCCCAATTCAATTCCCCGGATATTTATACATAATGATAAAAGGACTGGTGATCAACATGTACATGGACGATTACAAGCGCTGGCTTTCCTATCCTCTGGAGGACCCGGCTCTCAAGGCAGAGCTGGAGGCCATTCAGGGTCAGGACGAGGAAATCAAGGAGCGGTTTGCCGTAGCCCTGAAGTTCGGCACCGCCGGCCTGCGGGGTGTTCTGGGCGCCGGCTCCAACCGGATGAACATCTACGTGGTGCGGCAGGCTACCCAGGGCCTTGCCAACTGGGTGAAGACCCAGGGAGGCAGCCAGCTGGTGGCCGTTTCCTACGACAGCCGTATCAACTCCGATGTCTTCGCCCGGGAGGCCGCCCGGGTCCTGGCAGCAAACGGCATCAAGGTGCGGATCTATGACGCCCTTATGCCCGTCCCCGCCCTGAGCTTCGCCACCCGGTACTACCATGCCAACGCCGGCATCATGGTCACCGCCTCCCACAACCCCGCCAAGTACAACGGCTACAAGGCCTACGGCCCCGACGGCTGCCAGATGACCGACGACGCGGCGGCGGTTGTCTACGCCGAGATCCAGAATACCGACATTCTGGAAGGCGCCAAGCTCATTTCCTTTGAGGATGGGCTGTCCTCCGGTATGATCGCCTGGGTGGAGGATGACTGCAAGGAAGCCCTGTACGATGCCATCAAGGCCCGCTCCGTCCGTCCCGGTCTGTGCAGGACCGCAGGTCTCACGCTGGTGTACTCCCCCCTGAACGGCTCCGGCCTGGTGCCCGTGACCCGGGTGCTGCGGGACATCGGCATTACCGACATCACCATCGTCCCCGAGCAGGAGAAGCCCGACGGCAACTTCCCCACCTGCCCCTATCCCAACCCGGAGATCTTTGAGGCTCTGCGGCTGGGCCTGGAGCTGGCGAAGCAAAACGGCGCCGACCTGATGCTGGCCACCGACCCCGACGCGGACCGGGTGGGCATTGCCATCCGCTGCCCCGACGGCTCCTATGAGCTGGTCTCCGGCAACGAGGTGGGCGTGCTGCTGCTGGACTACATCTGCCAGGGCCGCATCG
>CAMCCS010000081.1 GCA_945873295.1 uncultured Clostridia bacterium | reverse complement strand
ACCCGTCCCGGCCGGTTTGACCGCCGGGTGCCGGTGGAGCTGCCCGACCTGAAGGGCCGGGAGGAAATCCTCAAGGTCCACGCGAAGAAAATCCGGGTTGCCGACGATGTGGACTTTTCCAAAATCGCCCGGATGGCCTCCGGCGCCAGCGGCGCGGAGCTTGCCAACATCGTCAACGAAGCCGCCCTGCGGGCAGTTCGGGACAACCGGAAATTTGCCACCCAGTCCGATATGGAGGAATCCATTGAGGTGGTCATTGCCGGGTATCAGAAGAAGAACGCCATCCTCACCGACCGGGAAAAGCTGGTGGTTTCCTATCACGAGATCGGCCACGCATTGGTTGCCGCAAAGCAATTAAATTCCGCCCCGGTGCAGAAGATCACCATTGTGCCCCGCACCTCCGGCGCCCTGGGCTACACCATGCAGGTGGAGGAGGGCAACCACTACCTGATGACCAAGGAGGAGCTGGAAAACAAGATTGCCACCTACACCGGCGGCCGGGCGGCGGAGGAAGTGGTGTTCGGCTCCGTTTCCACCGGCGCTTCCAACGACATCGAGCAGGCCACCAAGATTGCCCGGGCCATGCTGACAAGGTACGGCATGAGCGAGGAATTTGACATGGTTGCCCTGGAGACCGTGACCAACCAGTACTTAGGCGGCGACGCCTCCCTGGCCTGCTCCGCCGAGACCCAGGCGCGGGTGGACAGCCTGGTGGTGGAGCTGGTCCGGACCCAGCACGAAAAAGCGAAGAAGATCCTGGAAGAAAACCGGGAAAAGCTGGATGCGCTTTCCAACTTCCTCTACGAAAAAGAGACCATCACCGGAGAGGAATTCATGAATATTCTGAACAGCTGAACAAACGACCCCTTTGCCTGAAATCGGCAAAGGGGTTTTGTGGTTATCGTCTTTACGCAGCAGTGCGGCAAATTGGAATTTAACGAATTCCCGGTCATTGCGAGCCAGTTCTCAAACTGGCGTGGCAATCTCCCGGATAGAAGCACCACTTCTCGATAACATACAGGTAGATTCCGGGAAACGGTACAAAAAGGACAAACTGTATGACGATGGGCTACCTGGAATTCGATGGAGATTCCCACACCAGTGTGCGCACTGGTTCGGAATGACAATGTTGTTCGATGCCCTGGCTTCCCTCGCCAAATACCAATATACTGCACTACAGAACGATACCGAGCGGGTCAGGGAAGGAACGATTACAGACCACGTTCGTCACGACTTGGCCCCGGGCCCTGCCCGGCAGCCAGGTCGCAGATTCTTTGGGCGGCGTCCTTGGGGATGACCCGGCGCTGGTTTTCCCCCATCCGCTCCCAATGGGTCGGGGTATTCAGCAGATCCAGCACCCTTTGCAGATCCCTTTCGTTGGGCTCCACCGCCTCCGCCATGCCCTCGCTCGTATAAAACCGGCGGTTTCGGGTCTCGCAGCCGGGAATGGGCGGCAGCAGCGCCAGGGGCACCTCCATGACCGCCGCCTCGGTGGTGGAAAGGCCCCCGGGCTTTGTAAAGTACAGGTCGCAGGCGCTCAGGTATTCCGCCATCCGGTCCGTCTGGCCCAGGAGCCGCACCTGGGAGCCATAGCGCTTTCCCAGATGCCCCAGCACGGAGGCATTGTTTCCGCAAATGACGATGGGAGAAAAGGCCGTCCCTTTTGTTATATCGCACAGCAGGGCCAGGGCTTTTTCCAGCTTCCCCGCGCCGATGCTGCCCCCGGATACCAGCAGATACCGCTTGTCCGGGTCAAGGCCCAGGGCTTCCTTTGCCTGCTCCCGGGTTAAATTCTGCCGGAAGCTCTGCCGGACGGGAATGCCCAGGGGGTAGATCCGGTCCTCCGGAATGCCCCGGCTGATAAAGTCCCCGGTCAGCTCCTTCGCCGGGATCACATAGGCGTCACAGACACATTCCTCCATAAAGGGGATGCAGGTATAGTCGGTGGTGATGAAAATGGTTTTGGGCACCGGGGTTCCGTGAAGACGCAGATAGGTCAGGATCTCCGCCGGAAAGAGATGGCTGGTTACGATTGCGTCCACAGGGTTCTCCCCCAGGTAAGCCGCCAGAGCCTCGGCGGCGTGGCCGTTGGCATAGTACACCGGGGACCGCCAGGGGAGCCTGCGGTAGGCATTTCCCAGGCCATAGATGGCGCCAAAGGCACCGGGAACCGTCTGGGCCAGGGAGATGTAGGCGTTGTCCACAAGCCCCGCCACTTTCTGGCCGCATAATTCCAGCGGGTTCAGCATGGTAACATTGTGCCCGCGGCACAGCATTTCTTCTTTCACCGCGGCGGCGGCGGAATTATGCCCCCCGCCGGTGCCGCAGGATAAAACCAGGATGTTCACTTCGTTTTCCCTCTTTGACTAAGTTTGCTTTCGGCTATCGGCTGAAAACAGCAGATAGGAAAATTGGAATTTGGCGCATCGTCAGAACGTGTCATTCCGAACCAGTGCGCACACTGGTGTGGGAATCTCCATCGAATTCCGGGCAGCCCATCGTCATACAGTCTGTTCTATACTGCCGTTTTCGGTGTCTATCCACGAGAAGTGGTACGTCTAACCGGGGGATTGCCACACCACTTAAGCGGACTGGTTCGCAATGACCGGGAAGTCGGCAACCCGCCACCGCACCACGGAACGATACCGAGCGGCGCAGGGCAAAAACGACTACACCAATCTACCGCACGACTTGGCCGCCCGCCCTGCGGGCAAATTCCAATTCAGGTTATCGGCTTTAATAAGCTGATCGTGAAATTGTAAAATACCTTCCCCCGGGGGGAAGGTGCCCCGCAGGGGCGGATGAGGAATGGCGACATTTTCTGATCTGGGACGCAGGCAAATAAGAACGTACAGCTTTTCAAATTGTACCTTTTTTACGAACTACATACGAAATCGTTCCATCTCGCCGTTCCTCATCAGTCTCGCTTCGCTCGACAGCTTCCCCCCGGGGGAAGCGATGGTGCTGCCGCACCAGTGCTTCACATACCAAATTGAGTGTGCTTACTAAATCCGATAACCTTAATTCCAATTTATCTGTTTGCTGCGGGAAGCCGGGAGCCTAAAGTATGGAATGTACTGTCAGAACAGCCGGACCAGCATGCTCTCCCTTGGTTCCTTGCTCACGTGCATCCGCAGGCAGACGATGGCGGTAATCAGCAGGAAGCCCAGGATGATTTCCGGCCTTTGCTTCGTGAGCAGCATGCAGATAAGCGTCAGCAGGTAGGAGAAAATGGTTCTCTGGAAATGGGGCGTGATGCGGATGACCAGAGAAAACAGGAGAAAGGCTCCGATGAAAAGCGCCAGGGGCTGCCACACCGGCAGCAGGCCCAGCAGGCAGCCAAAGGTGACGGCAATCCCTTTCCCCCCCTGAAAACGGTAAAACACCGGAAAGGCGTGGCCGAATACCGGCGCCGCAACAACCAGTGCAAGGGCCAGAGTGGGAGCGCCGGAAGCGCCCCGCAGGTAAAGCCAGACAGGAACGAAGCCTTTTATGAGATCACCCAGCAGCGTCCCCGCACCGCACCAGAAGCCGCCGTAAGTAAAAGCGTTTGCCGTGCCGGGATTCCGGTCCTTGCTCCGGTCATAAATATGGTCCTTCCCCAGCAGGCTGGAGAAAACCCGGGCATAGAGCACGCTGCCTGACAGATAGCCCAGGATCATATATTCGATCATGCGTATCATATTCTACCTCCGGATATTTTTGTCGTATATCTGCGGAGACGGGCCGGGCACCATCGAATTTCCGGTCATTGCCGTCCCGACTTCCGGGTCATTGCGAAGAGTAGACCGATGTCACTGGTGTGGCAATCCCCTGGTTAGAAGAACGCGGTCTCTTTATTCGGGTCATTGCGATAAAGTAGCGCACACTGGCGTGGCAATCTCCATCTTTAGGAGGACGCCGTTTCAAACTTCGGGTCATTGCGAACCAGCGCGCACGCTGGTGTGGCAATCTCCATCTTTAGAAGAAAGTGGTCTCAATGACGAGGGAGATTCCCACACCAGTTTGAGAACTGGTTCGGAATGACACATAATTTGAAGCGCGGCCTGCTGTACGAGTCCATTGTTCACTGCCCCGGGTACAGGGTGACCGTGAACCGGCAGCCGCCCTGGGGGAGATTCTCCGCCTGAATTTCCCCGCCGGAAAGCTTCAGAATCTGCTTGACCAGGGCCAGCCCCAGGCCGTTGCCCTCCTGCTCATGGGAGCTTTCGCTCTGGAAGAAACGGTCAAAGATGTGCTTTTTGTCTTCCTCCCGGATCCCCGGACCGTTGTCGTCAATGGTAAATACAATTCGGTCCCCATCGCGGACAAGCTTCATGCGGATGAAGCCGCCCTGGGGGTCAAATTTAATGGCGTTGCTTAAAAGGTTGTTCCACACATGCAGCAGCAGGCTCTCGTTGCCAAAATATTCGATGCTCTCCAGATCCACATCGAATTCGATGCCCTTTTTATCCCAGGCAGCCTCCTGGGAGACGATGGCCTGCCGGATCTGCTCGTCCAGGCGGAAGCGGGTCTGTTTTTTCTGGATGGTCTGATTGTCCACCTTGGACAGCAGCAGGATGTTCTCCATCAGCTTGGAAAGCCGCCGCACATTAAAGAGGATCTTGTCCACATAATTGTGTCCGTCCCCGTCGGAGGCGTAGCCCTCCCCCTGCAGCAGCATGGCGTAGCCCTCGATGGCGTTAATGGGGGTTTTGAATTCGTGGGACACGTTGGTGACAAAATCCGTCTGGAGGATCTCCGTCGCTCCCAGCTCCTTGGCCATGATATTGAAATTCTTGTTGATTTCCCGGATCTCCCGGAAGCGGCTCCCCTCGTCCAGCCGCACGTCAAAATTGCCCCCGGCCACCTGGCGCATGGCCTCTCCCAGCTTCACGATGGGGTTAAAGAGCCACTTGCCCAGGTAGTGGGCCACCGCGCCGCCCACGATGACGCTGAGGAGGAAGACCCAGACAGTCCCCGAAAGATTGAAGCTGATGCCGAAGCAGTAGTGCAGCAGCACGCTGATGCCCCAGGAAAGGGCATACATCAGGCTGATTTCCGCCATAATCAGAAGGCTGAGAGCCAGCTGCATGGAAAGCCGGGCAGGTTTTTTGATTTTCATAGCTTTACCACCTTATAGCCCACGCCCCGCATGGTGACGATCCGGAAATCCGGATTATTGCGGAACCGGTCCCGCAGCCGCCCGATGTGCACATCCACAGTATGGGGATCGCTTTCGGAATCATAGCCCCAGATCTCGTCCATCAGCTGCTGGCGAGTAAAGATCCTGCCGGGGAAGGACACCATTTTGTACAGCAGCATGAATTCCTTCTGGGGAAGGATCATGGTTTCCGTTTTCGTCGTCACGGTGAGGGAATCGCATTCCAGAACCGTGTCCCCGATAACCTGGCGGCGCTCGTTGATCATCTGGGCCCGGCGGAGCAGCGCCCCCACCCGCAGGACCATTTCATTGACGTTGACGGGCTTTACCATATAGTCGTCCGTTCCCGACAGGAAGCCCATTTTCATGTCGTCAAAGGCATCCTTCGCGGTAATCATCAGCACCGGCGTGGTATTCCCAGCCTCCCGCAGGGAGCGGACCAGCTCATAGCCGTCCATCACCGGCATCATAATATCCGAGATAATCAGGTCATAGTAGTCCTTCTCCATGGCGTCCAGGGCCTCCCTGCCGTTGGACACGCCGTCCGCCCTGTAGCCGTTCTTGATAAGAACATGGGCAAAGAGCTGCCGGAGCTCCCGGTCATCCTCGACAATCAATATTTTCAGCATAAGTATCCTCCGTTTTTTCCGCCCATGGGCGCAAACCGTTTTTAAGTTGTCGGCTTTGGTAAGCACACTGGCAAATTGGGAAGTTGTCGAGCCGACGGGCGCGATTTCGAATTTCCTGTCATTGCGAGCCAGTCCGCTTAAGTGGCGTGCGCGCTGATTCGCAATGAACAGTGTTGTTCGGGCCCTGCGCTTCCCTCACCAAATGCCAATTAACTGCACAACAGAACGATACCGAGCGGCGCAGGGCAAAAACGACTACACATATTTTGCGCACGACTTGGCCGCCCGCCCTGCGGGCAAATTCCAATTTCCCGCGCTGATGACGGCACATAATACAAAACAGCTGTATTTTATCACAATCTCCCAAATTCTGCCACCGCAAAAGCGCCTAAGGGACCTCCCGGGGGACGATCTCATGATAGAAAACGTCCAGCACGCCGGAATACCCCGGCAGCCAGGGCTTATTCTTCCCCAGGTAGTGAATTACCACACTGTTTTTCCGCACCCAGTCCACATCGCGCTTTTCATGTTTGGGATTGGCGTTATACACATTCAGGGTCCGGTCACTCAGGTTATAGATCATGGTGTCCAGGAGCTTAACCTTGTCCCCGTACAGCGCCGTCAGAATATCCTGATCCGGGAGCATCAGGGCATACCGCTTTTCCGCCGCGTAATTCCGGATGGCATCCATGTCCAGCGCCTGCCGCAGCAGGGGCAGATTCATCATCATGACCCCGGTGTTAATGTAGGGGACGGGGCTATCGGGGTCCAGGCCCAGCCGCACCCGGTTCAGCTTCGTAACCACATCGTTTGTGTGGGTGCAGGCCATAAAAAGGTTTCCTTCAAAGCTGCTTTCATACAGGGGAACCAGGGAATTGATGATGATTATGTCCACATCCAGATACAAAATCCGGTCCAGCTCCCGCGGCAGCAGCAGGGGCGCCGCCAGCCGGTAGTAAATCTGCTGGGGATACCGGTCCGTTTCCGGGAAATCCGCGAAGAGGCTTTCCGGCACCGCCACAAAATGGCAGGTGACCGCCTCCGGCGCAGCCGTGCGGACCGCAAGCATATCCTCCCCGGTAAGGTCGGAGTGGAGAATATAGGCGTGATAATTTTCCGCCCCGCCCCGCAAGGCAATGGAGCGCAGGCAGTTTAACAGATGGGGGATAAAATGGCGGTCGATCGCAAATAAAAGGTTCATATGTCATCTTCCAGAAAATAAATTTTTCGCGGCAAACAGATACATTGGAATTTCCCCGCAGGGCGGGCGGCCAAGTCGTGACGAGCGTGGTCTGTAATCGTTCCCACCCTGACCCGCTCGGTATCGTTCTGTGGTACGCAAATTGGGAATTTGTAGAGGGAAGTCAAGGCATCGAACAACATTGTCATTCCGAACCAGCGCGCCGGCTTTCGTGGGAATCTCCATCGAATTCCAGATAATCCATCGTCATACAGACCGTTCTATCC
>CAMCCS010000080.1 GCA_945873295.1 uncultured Clostridia bacterium | reverse complement strand
TGTAATCGTTTCTTCCCTGACCCGCTCGGTGTCGTTCTATGGTGCGCGCTTCCGTACGGAACGCATCCGTGCCCCCGCATTTATGAGGGGGGTACCAGTGCGCTTAAGTGGTACCGGGGGGAGCCCGTATAGGCGGCTGCATTTTCAAGATTCGTGTCATTCCGAACCAGTCCTCAGACTGGTGTGGGAATCTCCCCCGTCATTGAGACTGCATTTCTTCTAAAGGTGGAGATTGCCACGCCAGTGTGCGCTACTTTATCGCAATGACCGGGAATTCGATTTTTCGCTGTTAGTGCGCTAAACGATCATTTGCTGCATGAAATCCGGGTACAGCTGATTCGCAGTGAATTCAACCCGCCGGAACACTTAAACCCACTTTTCCCAGACCTCCGGGCAGTAGCCCACGGTGGCCTGGCGTCCGTTTCGGACAATGGGGGCGCGCAGAAGGCTCTGGTCCTCAAAAACCTTGTCCTCCTTCGCCCGGGCATCGTCCATGTAGCGCATGTTGGTGACCTCCTGGCTTTTGCTGTCCCAGTCGATGAGGTTGTCAATGCCCCCCACCGCTTTCACCACGCTGTCGAACTCCCGCCCGGACAGACCGTACCGGTTTAAGTCCACAGACTGGTACGGGATCCGCCGTTCCTTGAAATACCGCTCGGCTTTTTTGGTATCAAAGGACTTGCTCTTTCCGAAAATCTGAATGTTCAATAGAATACCTCCATCAGACACAGGCCCTGAGCCGGGGCCAGAAAACCGGCTTCCGCCCGGGCCGCTCCAAACAGGTCGGGTATGGACGCTTCATCCCGGTCACCCCTGCCCACTTCAATGAGGGTTCCCACCAGAATACGCATCATGTTGTACAGAAAGCCATCCGCCGTGACGGAAATATCCAGCTCCGGGCCGCTGCGCTCCAGGCTGATAGCATGAATGGTCCGAACCGTGGATTTTTTCATATGGCTGTTGGCGCAGAAAGCACGAAAGTCGTGGCGCCCTGTCAAAAGCTCTGCCGCCCGGGCCATTTTTTCTTCATCGAGGGGTTCCCGGAGGACGGTCACATATTTCCTTTCAAAAACACAGGGTTCGTCCCCCGTCCAGAGCCGGTAGCGGTAGGTCTTCTCCCTGGCGCTGAGCCGGGCGTGGAACCGGTCCGGCACCTCCCTGCAGGATCGTATGCCGATGTCCTCCGGAAGATACCGGCGCAGGGCAGAAAGAATCTCCTCCGCCGGCAGGTCGCTTTCGCAGTGGAAATTCGCCGTCTGGCCCAGGGCGTGGACACCGGCATCGGTACGCCCGCTGCCGATGACCTGGACCGGCTGACCCAGAATGCGGGAAAGGCACTCTTCCAGCTTTCCCTGGATGGTATTTGCCGTCCCCGGCAGACGCTGCCACCCCCGGTAGCGGGTGCCGTCGTAACAGATCTCAAGACGCAGATTCCGCAAGCGTTTCCAGCTCCTCTCTGGCCTCCCGCTCAGTGTCCGCCGAAAACAGGAAGCGTCCTTTCTGATCATACACCTGAACATGTCCCTGAACATACTGCATGGAATACATAGCCATCGCCCTTTCCTTTTGTCTGACAGCAGTATACCACAGTAAAAGGGCTATATTAGGGACTTATTCAGGATTTCCCGCAGTATTTCCCGCAGATATTTTCAGCTCGGCCTGGGCTTACCCCACGACCTTGTAGCCTGCATCGGTGATGGCCTTTTTTACCGACTCCACATCTGCGCTGCCGCTGATGGTGACAGTCTTAGCATCCAGATCCACCACGGCTCCGGTGCAGCCGGGGACCTGGGAGCAAACCTTCTCCACTCTTGCCTTGCAGTGGGTACACATCATGCCTTCTACTTTGATAACAGTTTCCATTTGTTTTTCCTCCTGATAATATTGATTGCTTCCGGTCCGGTGGATTCTTCCCCGGGTCCAGAAAAGGTTTTCGGACGGAACAGCCACAGCCGCAGGGCGTTGGTCACCACAAAACGGAACTGAGGCTCATGGGCGGCTCCCAGCATGGGGCTGAGCCGAAGCCCAAAGGGCAGAAACAGCACGCCGGCGCAATGGGGATTCCCAGACTGTGATAGAAAAAATTCTGTTTCATTCACCTTCCCCACCCGGGCTGAGCAGGCCGCGCAGGTCATGCTGGTAATATTGTATTTTTTCTGCATCCACACACTTTCTTTGCTGCACACAAACCGGTATCCGCTGATATTCCAATCAGAAACGCGCTTTTGGCACAAGTCAGCATTGACTCTTTTCTTCCAGTATGTTATTATTCTAGCATATCCTGTGAAAAAGGCAAGTATGTACTATTTTGTGCTATACTATCTTTTTTGATACCATAATGTCGGGAGGTCAAAATATGTCCAGTGATGTATGTCCCGTGGAGACGACGCTGGATCTCATCGGTGGGAAATACAAGGCCCTGATCCTCTGGTACCTGGCCGAGAAAAAGCTGCGTTTTTCCGAGCTGCACCGGGCCATCACCAGTGCCACGCCGAAAATGCTCACCCAGCAGCTTCGGGAACTGGAAGCCCAGAAGCTCATTCACCGGGAGGTCTATCCTGTGATCCCGCCCAAGGTGGAATACTCCCTCACTCAGACCGGGCGGAGCCTGCTGCCCATCCTCACCGCCATGCGGGACTGGGGCGCGGAATACCTGCGGAAAAAGAATATTGAACCCAACTGTTTTATGATGTCCGGCGATCCCGCCGGGACCTGAGAAAGGAATTGGAACATGAAATTTAAAATTCTGTCTGACAGCACCTGTGACCTGTCCCCCGCCCTGGTCGGCCAGTACGGCATTGGGATTATTCCTCTCATTGTTGTGAAGAATAACCAGGAATATCTGGACGGGCAAACCATTATTCCCCAGGATATTTTTGACCATGTGGCTGCCGGCGGAAGCCTGTGCTCCACTGCAGCCCGCAGCGTCGCCACCTATCAGGAAGCCTTTTCCAAATACGCGGCAGATTATGACGGGATCATCCATATTAATATCAGCTCAGAGTTTTCCTCCAGCTATCAGAACGCCTGCATCGCCGCCCAGGACTTTGAAAATGTCCGGGTGGTGGATTCCCGGAACCTGTCCACCGGTCAGGGCCTCGTGGTACTGAAAGCCTGCGAGCTGGCAAAAACCGCCGAAAGCCTGGATCAGCTGAAGGCGGATCTGGATGCTTTTACCGCCCGGGTGGAGGCCAGCTTTGTCCTGGACAAGCTGGAATACATGGTCAAGGGCGGCCGGTGCTCCAGCGCCGCGGCCCTGGGCGCGAACCTTCTGAATCTGAAGCCCAGCATCGAGGTCAAGGACGGTAAAATGACCGTAGTCAAAAAGTACCGGGGCAAGTATGACCGGTGCCTGAGCAGCTATGTGAAGGACCGCCTGGGAAATCGGGAAGATATTGACCGTGGCACTCTGTTCATCACCCACACGCCGGTTTCCGATGTGTGTCTGGATGCCGTCCGGGATGCCGTCAAGGAATGCGGCCAGTTTGACAATATCTATGAGACCAGCGCCGGCTGCACCGTGTCCTGCCACTGCGGCCCCGGCACGCTGGGCGTTCTCTTTGTCCGCAAAGAAGCATAATTCTTCAATACCCTTATCCGGTCACCCGGGGCGGCTATCCAGCCGTTCCGGGGATTTTTTAAGAAAAGGTTAAGAAGCGGAAATGGAGTTGACAGATGTAGTCTGCTATGCTAGGATTATTTTACCAGGAATTGGAAGGGGGCCCCTATCATGAGCCAAAATGAAACAATGAAATACGCCTGGATCGATGAAAAACAGAAAATCGTCTCCTTTGAGGTGCTCCGCGGAGCCAGGCAGTATACTGCCCGGGAAACGGACTTCTGGCCCCAGATTCTACACTGGATCCGTGCCGGATACAGGCTTCAGTGATTTCGCGTCTGCTTTGAGACAACCCAAAAAGCGGCAAAAGGAGGAAAACCTATGGAGAATCATCCGGCAGCAAAAATCAGCGAATCGGAGATGGAGGTCATGCGGGTTCTGTGGGACGCCGGGCGGCCTCTGTCCATTACCGAGATCCGGGAAACCCTTCAGGCCCGGATGGGCTGGGAATCCACCACCATCAAAACCCTGGTACAGCGGCTTTGCAACAAGGGAGCCCTGGCCCAGCAGAAGCAGCGGTTTTTTATCTATACCCCCCTGGTCAGCCGGGAGGAATACAACGAATGGGCAACCGGGGACCTGATCCGCAGGCTCTACCGGGGCAGCGCGAAAAGCCTGGTGGCAGCCCTGATCCACTCGGACAGCCTGTCCCAGGCAGATGTGGAGGAACTGCGGAAGTCCTTTCATGTGGAGGGCGCAGAAGATGCATGATTTTCTCAGCACATTGCTGTTTCTGACCCTGGGCGGCAGCGTAATGACGGTGCTGGTTCTGCTTATCCAGCGAGTCTTCCGCAAAAAGCTGCCCCGTACCTTCTGCTACTGCGCCTGGCTTCTGGTGCTGCTGCGCTTTGCGCTGCCGGTTCCCGGCATCTTCCGGGTTTCCCCGGAAACAGCCCAGGCCGTCCGCACTCCCCAGGCGCTGCGGGCTTCCGTTCAGGCCCTCCGGGAGCATCCTGATAAGCCCGAGGTGTTCACTCCCTGGGAAGAGAATCCGGTGGAAGACCCTACACCATTTCTTTCCGGAACGGAACCAGATATCCAGACGGAAACTGCAAATGATGTTTCCGTGGATGTCCCCTCCGTGACCGCCCCCACCCGGGAGCATACAGGATTGTCCCTTTCCCAGCGCCTTCTGATCCTGTGGGCCGCTGGGGCCGCAGTCTGCGCAGGGCTCTACCTTGTCAGCTATCTGCGGTTTTCCCGGGTGCTGAACCGTACCCTGCGGCAGCCGGAAGAACAGGACCGGCAGGTTTTCCAGGCACTGGGCGGCTCAGATCGGCTTCAGCTTTGGCGCAGCCCCTGCGTCAGCTCCCCCATGCAGCTTGGGCTTCTGTCCCCCCGGCTGATCCTGCCGGACCGGGTATACACAAAAGAAATGCTGGAAAATATTCTCCGCCACGAGCTGACCCACTACCGCCGCCGGGATGTGCTTTGCAAGTGGGCTGCCGCCCTGATCGGCTGCTTTCACTGGTTCAATCCCTTTGTCTGGATTGCCCGGCGGCAGTTGGACCGGCAGTGCGAACTGAGCTGTGATGAGCACCTGCTCAAATCCATGACACCCCGGGAAAAGCAAAGCTACGGGCAGACCCTGCTGGAGCTTGCCTGTGACCGTGCCCTGCCAAAGAAGGTAATCGCAACCTCCTTTGCAACGGAAAAGCGGGATCTGAAAGAACGCCTGGGGCACATTATGGACTATCGAGGCAGCTCCGTACCCACCATGCTCCTGACCCTGTGCCTTTCCCTGGCGCTGGCTGGCTGCGCCGCCGTCTCCGGCCCCATCCGGCAGGCAGAGCCCAGGGAGGCACCCTCTCAGACATCTGTTCCCGCCGAAACGGAAACTACCCACCAGACGGAAACGGCTCCAAAAGAATTCAAGGATGAACCCGTAGTAAACGTCTCCACCGTGGACGAGCTGCTTACCGCCATTGCCCCTGATACCACCATCGTTCTGGCTCCGGGCACCTATGATCTGACCCAGGCCTCGGACTATCCCACGGAAGACACGGAACAGACCTACCCCTGCTCCGATTACCTGTACTGGGAAAATAACAGCGTTGACGGCTTTGGGCTGGTGGTCAACGGGGTGGACAATCTGACCATCCGGTCGGAGTCCGGCGCCGGAACCACCCTCTGTTCCCTGCCCCGGTATTCCGAGGTGCTGCGTTTTTCCGGATGCACCGGAATCACCATTACCGATCTCACTGCCGGGCACACCGAGGGGGCAGGCACCTGCGATGGCGCTGTGTTCGGCTTCTATTTCACGGATGACGTAGTGATCGAGCGCTGCGGCCTGTACGGCTGCGGCACCATGGGCATAGAAACCTGGAACTGTGAAAACATGCTGGTACGCAAAACCCATATTTACGACTGCAGCCTGGGCGCCGCCGGAATTTACGAATGCTACAATGTCCGGTTTGATTCCTGCGCCGTGGATAACTGCACCGGCTATCAAGGGCTTTTCACCATCCAGCAGTCGGCCAGCGTGGCCGTGACCAACACCACCGTACGCAATAACGATGCGGACTATCTGGTGTACGCGGACAATTACGCCCAGGATGTGTATTTTGGCGGGGTACAGACGGATAACTGTATTTTCTCTGCCGGAATTTACGATTCCGACTGGATGCCCATTACCTTTGACGGCTGTGCCTTTGCAAAGACCAACCTGTTCCCCGAGAACATGGGTTCCCCCGCTATTTTAGCCGTGGACGGCAGCGGAAAAGCGCTGGAAAACCAGGCGCTGATGGAAATGACTCTCTCGGAGGATGTAAGCTGGGAGCCCAAACCGAGGCCGGCCCTGGATGCCCAGAAAAGCACCATCATCCTGGATGGTGTCGCAACAGTTTCTACCGTAGATGAATTTCTTGCGGCCATCGGTCCCAACACCACCATCCTTCTCCAGCCCGGGACCTACACCCTCAGTAAGGCTTCAAACTACGGACAGCTGGGCGGAGACTATTACCATTGGGCCGAGGAATTCGACGGCTATACATTGGAGATCCGGTATGTGGACAATCTGACCATTATGGCAGAAGATCCTTCCCAGGTGCAGATCGAAACCTCTCCCCGGTACGCTGATGTGCTCCGCTTCCAAAGCTGCACCGGCATCACCCTGGAGGGCTTTACCGCGGGACATATCGACGGTCTGGGAAGCTGCACCGGAAATGTGCTGGGACTATACCAGACGGACGACATCACGGTAAGGAACTGCTCTCTCTTTGGCTGCGGCGTCATTGGAATCGATGCAAGCCGCTGCACCGCAGTGACAGTCACAGATACCGAGATCCATCACTGCGAAAGCAGTGCGGCGAGCCTCTGGAACTGCCAGGACGTATCTTTTACCGACTGCAATATCCACGATAACGGCGACGATCGGATCTATACCAACGCGTGCAGTAACGTCACCATTGACCGGAAAACTCTCCCTGACTAATGTTGCCCGGAGCAGCCGAATGGCTGCTCCGGGTCTTTGTTTCCCCCAAAAATTCTCTTGCATTCCCGGTTGAATATGGTATACTGAGGGAAGTTCTGAATAAATCGCCGAGAGCTGACAGCGAGAGATTTTGTTTCCTCAGAAAGTTTGGAAAAGCGAGGAATACTGTATGTATTTCCGATTTTCCAAACTGCACTGAGGGAGCAAAAGATCCGCTG
>CAMCCS010000079.1 GCA_945873295.1 uncultured Clostridia bacterium | reverse complement strand
GTATCTGTGCACCAAGTGCGCCGCCGCCCTGACAAGAAGGGAAGCGTTTTTGCAGCTGACAGTTGAAAGTTGAAAATTGAAAGTTGAGACCGTACAACCGCCGCGTTTTCAATTTACGTGTCATTCCGAACCAGTGCGCTTAAGCGGTGTGGCAATCTCCATCGATTTTTGAATCACGATTGTCTATCTCTGTAGGGGCGCTCATTGAGCGCCCGGCAGGGAAAGGTGACCTTATTCGTATTTCTTTCGGCGAAAAGGTACCATATAACGTGAATTCGGATGGAAATCGATACGTTTTGCGGGCGGTCACTGACCGCCCCTACGAATGGATGACGATAATTCGCCTGGAATTCGATGGAGATTGCCACGGAAGTAGACGTCGGTCTACTCTTCGCAATGACATGGAATTCGATGGTGCGCACCATGGAACGATACCGAGCGGGTGGTGCTGCACGCAGTGAATCAAAATCCTAATGATTGCCGGTGGCAATCATACCTAAATTAAAAGGGCAGGAACGATTACACATATCAAGCGCACGACTAGCCTGCGGCGCTGCCGCCGATACCGAGCGGCGCAGGGCAAAAACGACTACTCCTATTTTGCGCACGACTTGGCTGTCGGCCCTGCCGACAAATTCCTATTTGTCAGCGTGCTTACAAAAGCCGATAACCCGAATTGTCAATTGCCCCACTGTCTCCGCCCGCTTTCCTACTGTTTCCCTGCGAAAACAGAAAAATCCGGAATAAAAATTCTTTGAAACGGGGCTCGTTCGTCTTTGCGCACAAAAAAAGGATGCAGTTTGTTCACATTTTGTAAAAACCGATGAAATGCAAAAAAACATTTGACAACGAGTGGCGGACAGTGCATAATATTAATATTCTTTTCCGGGGATAGCTCTATCCCGGGGAGGGACATCCCCGAAAGGGGTAAAAATTTGTAGACTGTTGTTTAAAAAACAATTGTCATTAATTTCAGAGGGAGGAATTCTGAATGAAAAAGTTCACCAAGCTCATGGCTATGCTGCTCGTGCTGACCATGATGCTGAGCCTGGTCGCCTGCGCCGGCAATGAGAAGCCCGTAGAGACCACCGCTCCCGCCACTGAGCCCGCTCCTACCGAAGAGGTAACCGAGCCGGGCGACGTCTACACCGGTCCCGATTGGGCCGCCATCGAAGCCATGGACTACGACGAGGCTTCCGACGCTCTCTACGAGTGGAACCTGGGCGAGTTCAACACCTACTACCAGGATGCCAAGTCCGAGGTCATTGACCTGGATCTGCGTCTTGCGAAGATGGCTATCGCTGAGGCCAAGCTGATGGAGTCCGGCGTGTTCATGCCTGTCTTCGGCAACGGCGGCGCTTACGCCATGAACCGTGCTGTGCCCCGTTCCGCCACCACCACTTCCTGGGGCCTGGACGAGTACAGATTCTACACCACCCTGGTCACCAACGAGCTGATCAAGTCCACCGACCGGGACGCTCTGACCGCTCTGTGGGGCGAGTCCGAGGATGCCGATGCCTGGTTCGCCGCTGCCAAGGCTTACCTGGCTGACAAGGGCTACACCCTGACCGACACCTGGAACTTCTTCACCAGCTACGAGATCGCCACCTGGGACTGCATCGCTTCTTCCTACACCTCCGATGCTTACTTCATCGCCCCTACTTACTCCCCCCTGCTGGAGTACGATGCCAAGGACGTGCAGCAGCCCGCCCTGGCTGAGAGCGTTGATGTTTCCGACGACGGCACTGTCTACACCTTCCACCTGCGTCAGGGCGTGAAGTGGGTTGACCAGCAGGGCCGTGAGATCGGCGAGGTCACCGCTGACGACTGGGTCGCCTCCATGGCCCACCTGATCGACAACAACGATGCTCTGGGCTACCTGATGACCAGCAGCGACGGCTGCGGCATCAAGAACTACGATGCTTACCTGAACGGCGAGGTCACCGACTTTGCTGATGTCGGCGTCAAGGCTATCGACGACTACACCCTGGAGTACACCCTGGAAGCTCCTTTCCCCGCTTTCCTGTCCATGATGGGCTACGGCTGCTTCGCTCCTCTGAACCGTGCTTTCTATAAGGCACAGGGCGGCACCTTCAGCGTGGACGGTGATGAGTACACCTCCGGCAACTACGGCACCAGCCCCGCCAACATCGCTTACTGCGGCGCTTACCTGGTGAAGAACTTCACCGAGAAGAACGTGACCAGCTATGTTGCCAACCCCGCCTACTGGAACGCCGAGGCTGTCAACACCCCCAACATGAACATGTACTACAACGACGGTTCCGACACCCTCCGCGCCTACAACGAGGCGAAGGCGGGCACCGTGGCCGGCTGCTCCTTCAACTCCTCCGCCCTGGTTCTTGCCAAGGAAGAGAAGCCCGAAGGCTCCGATGAGACCTACTTCGACCTGTACAGCTACACCACCAAGAACGACGCTACCTGCTACTGCGGCTGGGTCAACGTGAACCGTGCTTCCTTTGCCAACTTCAACGACAACACCGTCGGTGTGTCCACCAAGTCCGAGGAGGAGAAGGTCCGCACCCGTGACGCTCTGAGCAACCAGAACTTCCGTCTGGCTCTGGCCATGGCCTTTGACCGCGGCGCGTTCAACGCCACCATCGTGGGCGAGGATCTGAAGTTCGCCGCTCTGAAGAACTCCTACACCCCCGGTACCTTCCAGAAGACCGCCGGTGAGGTCACCGTTGACATCAACGGCACCGCTACCACCTTCCCTGCCGGCACCTACTTCGGTGTCATCGAGCAGGCCCAGCTGGACGCTGACGGCGTGCCTCTGAAGGTTTGGGATCCCGAGGCTGACGCTGGCGCCGGCTCCGGTGACGGCTTCGACGGCTGGTTCAATGCTGATGCCGCTGCCGCTTACCTGGAGAAGGCTGTTGCCGAGCTGGCCCAGATCGGCGTGGAAGTCTCCGCTGAGAAGCCCATCCACCTGGATGTGCCCTACGGTTCCTTCTCCGAGTCCGTCACCAACCGTGTGAATGCTTACAAGCAGTCCATCGAGAACGTGACCGGCGGCAAGATCATCATTGATCTGGTTGCCTTTGCTGACTCCACCTCTTACACCTATGCTTACTACCGTAACAGCAACGGCGCCGAGGCCAACTACGATACCGCTCCCGGTGTCTCCGGCTGGGGCCCTGACTACGGCGATGCCCAGACCTTCCTGGATACCATTCAGCCCTACGGCTATATGTGCAAGAGCATCGGCCTGTACTAATCCGTACAACACCATCTGAGTAAGAGCCTTGTGTGGGGGAGATTTCTCCCCCACACTTTGCTCTATCAACCCTGAGAGGGGCTGTTAAAAAACCGTTATTGCCGACCGCGTGTTTCTTTCGGACTTCCGAACGAACAGGCGCGGAAAGTCCGGTTGGAAAGAAATTCCGGCGGATAAGATCCGGAAATATGCGGAAGCTGACTAAAGTGGAATCTTTTGCTCCCCCGTTCTACCGCGCGCAATGACAGTTTTTTAACAGCCCCCTTCCCAAAAATATAACGACAAGGGTGTGAGACCGTGGCAAAATATACAGTTATCCGAATTGTGAAAGGCATCTTGTCTGCGGTTTGTGTTGTTGTGATGATTATGGTACTGGTGTACTCCCTTATGGACCGTACCGTCATCTTTGCAGGCGACCCGAACTATTCCAAAATGCAGAGCAACGCCCGAACCACCTACGAGCAGAGCCGCTATCAGGCATTCGGCTATATTGATTACGCGACCTATTCCGACTATATCAAGGGACTGTTCGCTTCCGGGGAAATCGATGACGAAACCCGGGCCGCGGCCCTGAAGATCGGCATTACCCCGGAGAAAGCCTCCGAAACCGCCAATGAATATATCGCAAAGTTTACCCAGATGTATGAGTCCCAGGGCTATACCATTACCCGGCTGGACGCGGACCGTAAAACCAACGGAAAGGTCAAGGACGGCGGCCAGGCTGTCATCTACGCAACGAGAGACCGTCCTCTTATCAAGCGTGTGTGGTCCTATTTCACCAACATGCTCTTCTTTGATAATGTGCACTATGTGGACGAGTCCATCGACATCGGTGAGCGGACCCTGACCTTTACCCTGCACGACCCGGTATACGGCGGTGAGAAGTTCTCCCCCGCCATTATCGGCAACGGTACGCTGCACAAGTACCTGCTTTACTTTGATAATAAGTTCCCCTTTATCCATCAGAACTTTGTCACCCTGAACCTGGGCGAAAGCTACACGGTGAACCGGGGAGTTGACGTGTTCGAGACCATGAACGCCACCCAGGGCTCCTATGTAAAGGATACCGTGGAGTACCCCACCGGACTGGTGGAGGAAAGCGCGGACGACCTGCACACCGCGACCTTTGTGGCCGGGTCCCTGGATCAGAACGCTATGTACTCGGCCCGGTTCGTGGACGACTACACCCATACCATCACCCATAAGGCGAATTTCTCCAAGCTGGGCTTTTCCTTTGTTATCGGCATCATCGCCACCATCATCGCCTATATCATCGGCCTGCCCCTTGGCATTCTGATGTCCCGGTATAAGGACGGCATTCTCGATAAGATTGGTACCTTCTATATCATTTTCATCATCGCGGTGCCCTCCCTGGCCTATATCTTCCTCTTTAAGGCCATTGGCGGCGCCCTGTTCAAGCTGCCAACCACCTTTGATATGGATAACGGCACAGCGGCCATGTACGTCCTGCCCATCATCTCCCTGGCCCTGCCCAGCATCGCGAACCTCATGAAGTGGATGCGCCGGTATATGATTGACCAGATGAACTCTGACTACGTCAAGTTCGCCCGGTCCGGCGGCCTGAGTGAGACCGAGATTTTCACCAAGCACATCTGGAAGAACGCCGCCATTCCCATTGTCCACGGCATCCCCAGCAGCCTCCTGTTTGCCATGACCGGCGCCATCATCACCGAGCGTATTTACTCCGTCCCCGGCGCCGGCAACCTGCTGACCCAGGCCATCAACAAGTACGACAACGGTGTTATCGTGGGCGTTACCCTGTTCTACGCCGTGCTGACGGTGATCTCCAACATCCTGGGCGACATCCTGATTTCCACGGTGGATCCCAGAATTTCCTTTACTTCGAAGGGCAGGTGATACGATATGCATGAAGATTTGAGTCAGTTTACCGACGAGGAGCTGTTTGCTCCCATCAGCCACAGCGACGCGGAATCCGAGAAGATCGCGGCTCCCCGTTACTCCTACTGGAAGTCCGTGTTCCGGGTATTCTTCCGGAAGAAGATCAACATTATCGCGTTGGCGCTTCTGCTGTTCGTGATCCTGTTTGCCTATATTTACCCCTCCGTTACCGAGTACGACCCCTTTGCCAACCTGTTGGACCCCAACTCCAAGCACCTTGGCCCCACCCAGGCTCTGAACTACTTCGGCCATGAGCTGCGGTGGATCCTGGGTACCGGCGCTTCCGGTGAGCCCACCTTTGACGCCGTGTGGAACGGCGCACGGATTTCCATCTCTCTTGCGTTCATCTGCGCGGCCATCAATATGGTCATCGGCGTTATGCTGGGCGCGGTGTGGGGCTTCAGCAAGAAAGTGGATATGGTCATGATGGAGGTCTACACCATCATCGGCAACGTGCCCATGATCCTGATTATCTCCGTCCTGTCCATGCTGTTCTCCCCCACCTTCTGGACCATGGTCTTCGCTTTGACCATTGTTGGCTGGCTGGGCATTGCCTACTTTATCCGTACCCAGGTGCTGATTATCCGGGACCGGGAGTACAATCTGGCATCCCGCTGCCTGGGCACCTCGATTTTCAAAATCGCCACCAAGAACATCCTGCCCTTTATGACCTCCGTCATTGTGACCCTCCTTGCCACCGAGCTGCCCAGCTATATTTCCTACGAAGTGTTCCTTTCCTACATCGGCATGGGCATGAGCGAAATGTCTCTGGGCCGTCTGATCTACGCCGCGGAAGCCGCCATGGTGACCCCCGGCTGGGAGATGGAATTCTGGAGCCCCGTTGCCATCGCTGCCATCATTACCGTTGTTCTGTATTTGGTGGGCCAGAACCTGGGCGACGCCTCCGACCCGAGAACCCACATGTAAGGAGGACGGAACATGGAAGAGAAAAAAGTACTGCTTTCCGTGCAGGACCTTGTGGTCAAATTCAAGGTCCGGGGCCGTTCCCTCACTGCCATCCGGGGCATCAGCCTGGACATCTATGAGGGCGAGTCCATCGCCATCGTGGGCGAGTCCGGCTCCGGCAAGTCCGTGTTTACCAAGACCTTTGCCAATATGCTGGATTCCAACGGCTATGTGGACAGCGGCAAGATCATTTTCAATGACCCCGAGCTTTCCGACACCAGCGTCAATGTGGGAAAACGGGAGGATGTGCGCATCACCTCCATCCGCACCCGGCTGGACGCTTACTCCAAGCTGGAAAACGGCGCCGAAACCTACAAGGCCATGAAGGCTCTGGAGGCGGAGAAAAAGGCCAAGGCCTCCATTTCCGACGAAGAGGATACGGCTTTCCAGGAAAAGCTTTCCGACCTGCGGTTCCAGCGGGCCGAAGCCTTCAATTACAAGCAGACCCTGGCGTCCGATGAAAAGGACAAGATCCGGGAAGCCGCCGGAAAAATTAAGGATCTGGATAAGCAGATCGAAGCGCTGGAGGCGGAGCGGAAGAAGGCCACGCAGGAAAAGGCAAAAGCCGCTGCCTCCGACACCGCCTATAACGAGGCGTACAATAAAAAGATGTCTGCTCTGAAAGAGCAGTACCACAAGGAGATTTCCCAGGACATTTCCCTGAAGCAGCACGCCCGGAACGTGAACCTGGCCAAGGAAATCTACCTGACCGTGGGCCGTTATGACTGGTTCAATAAGACCCGCATGATCAACAAGCTGCTGCGGGCCATTAAGGAAGCCATGCGCCAGGGCCTGGATCTTGACAGCGACGAGGTCCGCAACGACGTGTTCGGCGCCGTGACCTTCCGGGTCAAGCTCACCGACGAGACGGAGACCCGGCTCCACGGAACCTGCGTGCTGGATCTTGCCAACATCAAGTACAGCAAGGATCTGACCCAGATTCGCGGCAAGAAGATTGCCACCGTGTTCCAGGACCCCATGACCTCCCTGAACCCCATCATCACCATCGGCCAGCAGATTACCTCCATCATCCTCAAGCACCAGCACTGCTCCGAGGCGGAGGCCCGGATGCGTGCTCTGGAGCTGATGAAAAAGGTGGGTATCCCCAACGCCGAGAACCGGTTTGACGATTACCCCTTCCAGTATTCCGGCGGTATGCG
>CAMCCS010000078.1 GCA_945873295.1 uncultured Clostridia bacterium | reverse complement strand
CAATTTACAATTTCACGATCAGCTTATTAAAGCCGATAACCTGAATTGGAATTTAACGAATTCCCGGTCATTGCGAAGAGTAGACCGACGTCTACTTCCGTGGCAATCTCCATCGAATTCCAGGACCAGGAACGTCATACACCGTAGGGGCGCTCATCTTGAGCGCCCGGCAGAGAAATTTCTGATATTCAGATTTTTATCGGCGAAAAGGTGCTACTTGACGGAAATTTTTGCCAAAACCCATGGAACGATACCGAGCGGTACCCAAAGGCGGAACGATAATACACCAGGTCCGTCACGGCTTGTCAGCCGGCACTGCCGGCCACGGCTTGGGCCCGGGCCCTGCCCGGCGGGCGCTCAAGATGAGCGCCCCTACGAGGTATGACGAAATGCAGTCTGGAATTCGATGGAGATTCCCACACCAGGAAAGCGAACTGGTTCGGAATGACACGTTCTGACGACGCGCCAAATTCCAATTTACCGGGGAAGAAGTTTTCAATGAAAACCCCCTGGGGCGAACAAAAGGTTCACTCCAGGGGGTGGGTATGGTTTTATCTCAACCGTATGGCGGTCCAGCGTTCGGCTTCCAGCTGGCGGTAACGGGCGTCCATCATGGTCACAATCTGGGTCAGAACGTCAGCCCACTCCCCGGCGGTGCGTTTGCCGTGGACCTTGGTGACCAGGTACGGGCACTGGGGGAGCTTCCGCTTGCCGAAGGCGGCGGCGTAGGGCTTCATGACCCCCAGGGCCAGGGCGTAGGGAGCCAGCCGGAAGAAAAGCTCCGGGTCCAGCTTCAGCCGCCGTTCCAGCTCCGGCTTGGGGATCTTCTTCAGGTAGCGGCGCAGGCCCAGGATCTGGGCGACCTCCGTTTTGTTCAGGCTGGTGCGCCGTCCGCCGTAGGCAGCCAGGAACCCGGCGGCCAGCTGGGCGGCAGCGGAGCCCAGGGCAATGAGGGGCACCTGGGCAATGAGGCCCACCACCGTCCACAGCCCCAGGCATACAAGCCCGGTCCAGGCCTTGGTTTTCCGGCGGAGGAACAGGGTGTAGGCAATATTCTGGATCTGCCAGGCGAACACCGCGCCCAGCACCACCAGCACGATGCCGAGAAGCACCTCCAAAGCGGTCATGGCGGTCAGGTTCATGGTCAGGCATACGCCGCAGATGGACTGGCTGGCGCAGCACAGCAGCCGGAAGATCTTCCGGTGGATGGGGTGGGAGCGGCACATGGTCTTCTCCCCCGGCAGCATCCCGGCGGTTTTCCGGCAGAGCTTGGCGTAGTGGCTGCCGGAGCAGTCCACCACCCGCTTGTTCCCAAAGAGCAGCCCGAAGATCCGGACCTCAAAGAGGCTTCGCTCGTTGCCCATCTCCATCCGCTTGTGCAGGAGCACCCTGCCGTTGTCGTCCTGATGAATGAGCAGGTATCCCAGCTGGGCCCAGGAGAGCACCAGCATGGTAAGGTCGCCCCCCTGCAGTGTCAGGCGGCAGCCCAGTTCCCCGGCGGTGAGACCCTCGGGGGGATGGTTCGCCGTGATATGGGGCGGGGGCAGCGTCCGGAGGAACAGGAGCCAGTACAGTAGCGCCGCACCCAGCACAGCCAGCATGGGGATGACCTCCGGGTTTCCGGTGCGCTGGTAGGTGCTCACCGTGGGGAACATTTCCTGCTCCACGGGCATGGTCAGGGAGAAGGATTCGTGGTCATTGAGGCCATTGCGGATGCTGCCCGTAATCATGTTATCCTTAATGACATAGTCCAGGTCCGCGTCGATGCCGTTCTGCCGGTAGGTGCTGGTGAAGGCGGGCAGAGTGGTAATGGTGGTGGGCATGGTGATGACGTAGCTCATGGCGGTTACGGGGTAGGAAAAGCCGTTCATGATGGGAAGGGTCATCTGGAGCTTCCGGCCCTCGATGGGGTAGACCACATCGGGGATCATGTAGTCAAACCGTATGGTAAAGTCACCGGGCAGGCCGTTGGTTGCCCGGGAGAGATTTACGAGGATGGCGCTGCCGGAGCGGGTGGTGGCGGCGGAGTAGCCGTTCATGGTGATGGAGGTAGCGTTCGCGGGCAGGGGGAAGGTCAGGGAGTCGTCACCGGCATCTAAGTGGATGGTGACGGACAGGCTCACCAGGCAGTCGCCGTCGGCGTTCACCGTGCAGTAGATGTCCGCCCGGGGGGCGGAATTTTCCGCGGAGGCAGAGAGGGTAAAAAGACCCGCTGACAATAAGACCAGCACGGTCAAAAGCCCCAGGCATTTTCTCAAGACAGTCCCTCCCTTCCCCCGGTTAGTAAATTCATCAAGTCATTCTAGCATATTCAGTAGAAAAATGCAAGGAAAATCCCAACTTTTCCGCCGTTGGACAGGGAATTCCTTTCCGCGGCAAAGTGGGAAATTGGTATTTGCAGAGCTGTTTATCGAATGGTATGCGGTGCCGATGCGGTACGCGTCAAGGGCTCCCCTGTGTAAGGGGAGCTGTCAGCGAAGCTGACTGAGGGGTTGTAACGGTGGACTTCCATAGTGATAATCGTCAGAACGGACAGTGTCCTTTGTGGTTCCTTTTCGCCGATTCGTTGTCAGTATAAGAACATTTTACTGCACAATCCCTCAGTCGCTTCGCGACAGCTCCCTTTACACAAGGGAGCCCCTGCCGCGTACCACATCCACCCGCGCACCATTCATCAAACAGCCCTACAAATTCCGGTTTACCGTGCCACGGAACGATACCGAGTGGGCCAGGCGTAAAACGAGTACACATATTTTGCGCACGACGAAAAACCCGCCCAGGTTTGACCTGGGCGGGCAATAAAATCAGAACTCGCACTTCTTGGCGATATAGCTTTTCAGCTCGGAAATGGGAATCCGGACCTGTTCCATGGTGTCCCGGTCCCGGACGGTGACGCAGTTGTCCGCGGGGCTATTCTCGTCGCCCACGGTCTGGAAGTCCACGGTGACGCAAAGGGGCGTGCCGATCTCGTCTTCCCGGCGGTAGCGCTTGCCGATGGAGCCCGCGTCGTCAAAGTCCACCATGAAATCTTTGCGCAGCTCCCGGTAGATTTCCTCGGCCTTGGGGCTGAGCTTCTTACTCAGGGGCAGCACGGCGGCCTTGAAGGGGGCGAGAGCCGGGTGCAGCCGGAGCACGGTGCGCACGTCGGGATTCCCCTTCTTGTCCTGGCCCACCACTTCCTCGTCGTAGGCTTCGCACAGGAAGGCCAGGGCCACCCGGTCGCAGCCCAGGCTGGGCTCGATGACATAGGGGATGTAGTGTTCGTTCTTTTCCTGGTCGTAGTATTCAAGGCTCTTGCCGGATGCCTCCTGGTGGCGGCCCAGGTCATAGTTCGTGCGGTCGGCAATGCCCCACAGCTCGCCCCAGCCGCCGCCGAAGGGGAACTGGTACTCGATGTCGGTGGTAGCCCGGGAGTAGAAAGCAAGCTCCGCGGGCTCGTGGTCCCGCAGCCGGAGGGAATCCTCCTTGATGCCCAGGGAAATCAGCCAGTTTTTGCAGAAGTCTTTCCAGTAGGCAAACCATTCAAGATCGGTGCCGGGCTGGCAGAAGAACTCACACTCCATCTGCTCAAATTCCCGGGTACGGAAGGTGAAGTTACCGGGGGTGATCTCGTTGCGGAAGGCTTTGCCCACCTGGCACACGCCGAAGGGCAGCTTCTTCCGGGTGGTCCGCTGGATGTTGGCGAAGTTTACGAAGATGCCCTGGGCGGTCTCGGGCCGCAGGTACACATCGGAGGAGGAATCCTCGGTGACGCCGATCTTGGTCTTGAACATGAGGTTAAACTTGCGGATGGGGGTGAAGTGGTGCTTGCCGCAGTTGGGGCAGACCACGTCCTCGTGCTGGGCGATGAAGGCGTCCATTTCCTCAAAGCTCATGGCGTCCACGTTGACGCCGTGGCCGGACTCGCTGCCCTCAATGAGCTTATCCGCCCGCTGCCGGGCGCCGCAGCCCTTGCAGTCAACCAGGGGGTCGGAGAAGTTGCCCACATGTCCGGTGGTGACCCAGGTGGTGGGGTTCATGAGGATGGCGGCATCCAGGCCCACGTTGTAGTCGGATTCCTGGACGAACTTCTTGAGCCAGGCTTTCTTCACGTTGTTCTTGAACTCCACGCCCAGGGGGCCGTAGTCCCAGGCGTTGGCAAGACCGCCGTAGATCTCGGAACCGGCGTAGACATAGCCCCGGTTCTTGCAGAGCGTGACGATCATATCCAGTGTCTTTTCGCTGTTTTTCATTTTATTTCCTCCGTTGATAGGTTTATTTCAAATTGACAATTGCGGGAAGTCCGTATAAGCGGCTGCATTACAATTAAGGTGTCATTCCGAGCCAGTGCGCACACTGGCGTGGGAATCTCCCGGATAGAAGTACCATTTTTCGATAACACATGGTCAGATTCCGGGAAATGGTACAAAAACAGTCTGTATGACGATGGGCTGCCTGAAATTCGGTGGAGATTCCCACACCAGTCTGAGGACTGGTTCGGAATGACACGTTCTGACGATGCGCCAAATTCCAATTTGTCAGTTTCCGGCATTAAGCTAAGCATTTTCTAATTATACGGAAAATTCCGGAAAAAGCAAGGCTTTTATTCTGCCGGGGCATACTCCGGGCCAAGGTCAGAAAGCATCATATTGTAGACCTGCTCGCCTACCTCCACGGCGGTTTTTCCCTGGTAGCTCTCCGGGCTCAGAACATCTACGAGATGCAGGTCCACCCGGGCGCCCAGGTGGATGGAGGACAGGGTAAAGGGATCCAGACCGCTGAACACCCGGTTGGTGCCCTGGATGGTGCACACAACAATGGGCACCCCGGTTTTCAGGGCAATTTTGAACACACCGCTGCGGAAGTGGTGGAGCTTGCCGTCCCGGCTGGTGTAGCCCTCGGGGAACACGGCGATACTCACCGTGTCCTCTTTAATAAGCCGGATGCAGTTGAGGATGGTTTTCAGGGCCTCCCGGTCATTCTCCCGGTTGATCATCTGGCACAGGAGCCGGTGCATGATCTGCCCGATCAGGGGCATGCGGGAATTTTCCCACTTGGAAATAAAGGCAAGCTGGCTGTGGGGGAATGCTTTCAGCAGCACCGGGGGGTCCAGGTCGCACAGGTGGTTGCACACCAGCAGGAACCGGCCGGATTTTGGCAGTTTCTCTGTCCCGGAAATATGCAGGCGCATGGTCAGGCTGATAACGGCGTCAATGTAGATCCCCACAAACCGCCGGAAAGCGGGGTCGTCCTGCTCCTGGGGGACGGTCATGTCCACCCGCCGGCACACCAGCCAGAGAACAAAAAAGGCAGCAAGGAGCAGGATAAGCCACAGCCCGGCAAAGCTCACCGGCAGCACCCACAGCCACCGCAGGGCGGCAAAGGAACCGGTTCCCAGGCAGATACCCACGGCCCCCAAAGCCGCCAGCACCGCGATCAAAGTCAAGAGCATAAAAGGCCTCCCATTCAAAAAATATTTCTGCAGCAATTCAATCGTAGCTGTATTTGTTTCGGCAAATGATCGGTTCGCGATTTGGCGCGGCAGCGCCGATACCTTCCCCCGGGGGGAAGGTGCCCCGCAGGGGCGGATGAGGAACGGCGACACTTTCTGGTATGGTACGCAGTCAAATAAGAACGTACAGCCTTTCAGATTGTACCTTTTTACGAGCTGTATTCGTATCGGAACATTTCGCCGTTCCTCATCAGTCACCCAAATCGGTTCCGAAGTGCCGATTTGGGCGACAGCTTCCCCCCGGGGGAAGCGATGGCGCTGTAAGCGCCAGTTGAACCATCGTAACCTATTTCGCGAAACGATCCTTTACCGGATATTTTCCAGCCATGGCGGAATCGTTAGGGAAGCTCTGATTAATTCGGCAAGAGCTGACGGCAGAAGATTTTGCTTCATCCGAAAGTTTGAAAAGTGGAGGAATACTGTATGTATTTCCCGCTTTTCAAACTGCACGGATGGAACAAAAGATTCGCCGATCAGCCGCAGACGAATTATTCAGAGGTTCCTTAGAATTTCTTAAGCTTTCCCCCATTATACCCGCACCGCCGCCGCAATACAAGAAGAAAAATGCTTCCCCGGGGATTTTTTCAGAAAAAGGGTGGAAATCATTCTTACGAGTTGGTATAATAGCACGGTATTCTTGCTTCCCGGCAATCTCAGCCGGGCTTAACAGAAAGGAAAAAGAAAAATATGGGCCTGTCTGCTTCCGCGCCGTGGCTTAGGTACTACGGCAATACTCCCGTATCCCTGGACTATCCCCAGAAGACCATGTACCAGCTCGTGGCGGACGCCGCGAAGAAGTATCCCAAAACCCCCGCCTATGTGTTCTTTGGCAAGGAAACCAGCTACGCTTCCTTTATGCGCCGCATCGACGCTGCCGCCAAGGGCCTTTCCCATATGGGCATCCGCAAGGGGGACAAGGTGACCATCTGCATGGCGAACACCCCCCAGGCGCTGGACTGCTTCTACGCCCTGAACCGGATCGGGGCCATCCCCAATATGATTCACCCGTTGTCTGCCGCCAAGGAGATTGCCTTTTATCTGAATTTCTCCAAATCCAAGGCGATTCTCACATTGGACCAGTTCTATTATAAGGTAGCGGAAATCCTCCCCGAGTTGGAAAACCCCTGCACCATTCTCATTGCCAAGATTGCCGAGGAGCTGCCCTTCCCCTTAAGCGCCCTGTACCCCCTGACCAAGGGAGCAAGGGAAGTAAAGAAGCTTCCGAAAGCGGGCTATACCCTCTGGTACGACATGGTGGCGGCGGGGAAAAATGAGGTCCTTCCCCCGGATGACGGCAACTGCCGGGAATGCGCCGCCATTTTGTACTCCGGCGGCACCACCGGCACCACCAAGGGCATTATGCTCTCCAACATGAACTTTAACGCCCTGGGCCTGCAGACCATCGCGGCCTCCGGCTTTGAAAGCATCGCGGGAATGAAGATGCTCTCCGTCATGCCCGTGTTCCACGGCTTCGGCCTGGGCATCGGCATCCACACCGCCCTCATTGGCGGCGCTACCTGCATCCTGGTGCCCCAGTTCAGCGTGAAGACCTATGCCGACGTGCTGGTAAAGGAAAAGCCCAACCTGATCCCCGGCGTGCCCACATTGTTTGAGGCCCTGCTCCGGGCGGAAGATTTGGAGGGTGTGGACCTGAGCTTCCTCAAGGGCATCTTCTCCGGCGGCGACAGCCTGAGTCCGGAGCTTAAGAAAAAGGTGGACGCCTTCCTCCACGAGCACGGCTGCTCCGAGCAGATCCGGGAGGGCTACGGCACCACCGAGTGCGTCACCGCCTCCTGCCTGACCCCCAAGG
>CAMCCS010000077.1 GCA_945873295.1 uncultured Clostridia bacterium | reverse complement strand
TTCTGTGGTGCAGTAAATTTGGAATTTGGTGCATCGTCAGAACGTGTCATTCCGAGAAAGTAGCGCACTACTTTCGTGGGAATCTCCATCGAATTCCGGGAAGCCTATCGTCATACAGACCGTTCTTTTTTGTACCGTTTCCCGGAATTCATCCATGGGAAATTGTGCTTCTATCCGGGAGATTGCCACGCCAGTGTGATCACTGGCTCGCAATGACCGGGAATTCGACAAATTCCCAATCAGGTTATCGGCTTTAATAAGCTGATCGTGAAATTGTAAATTGGCGGGCCAATACCTTCCCCCGGGGGGAAGGTGCCCCGCAGGGGCGGATGAGGAATGGCGACATTTTCTGATCTGGGACGCAGGCAAATAAGAACGTACAGCTTTTCAAATTGTACCTTTTTTACGAACTACATACGAAATCGTTCCATCTCGCCGTTCCTCATCAGTCTCGCTTCGCTCGACAGCTTCCCCCCGGGGGAAGCGATGGTGCTGCCGCACCGGTGCGTCACATACCAAATTGAGTGTGCTTACTAAAGCCGATAACCTTAATTCCCAATTTATCTCTTTGCTTTGGAACGCCGCCGCAGCGGCAAAGCTATTTTACCAGCTCCCCATCCGTTTGTCAAACCACCGGGCAGGGCCCGGACCCAAGTCGTGACAAGCCTGGTCTGCAGTCGTTCCTGCCCTGACCCGCTCGGTGTCGTTCCATTTTGTTGGGGCCGATTGCGCGCATCGGCCCTCCGGCAGGACGGGCGATGCGACTCCTTAATTGTCAATTCCTTACGCCCTACCAGGTTTTCAGGATCTCCAGAATCTCCCGTTCATAGTCGGGGCCAAAGTCCTCGGTCCGTCCTGCGGAGCGGACATTGCTCTGGGCGCCGGGCTCCTCCGGGGGGTACTCCCAGATATGGTAGCTCAGGCCCCGGTGTTCAAACTGAATGGAGCCGCAGCCGGCCTCCTCATAATACCGGTAGGGCATCCTTTTGCTTTCCAGAAACGCCCGGATGGCCCCGAGACGGTGGGTATCCATACCGCGCTCCCTCCTTTCACACACCCCGGCAGGGGTATCCTTTTCTTATTCATTATACCCCTTTTCTTCCAATATGCAACCGTTTGTTTTCCCGGCAAATCCGTGTTTTGACGGAAAATAAACGGAAAAAGAAGATAAGTTTGTGCATTACGGAGGAAATGCGAAAACGGACGTTCTTTCTGTTGACAAAGGTCATTTTTGGCGGTAACATGAGGTTACAAACCTGAATACCTGCCGATATAATTTCGGATGGATGGCCCGAAAGTTTCTACCGCGACGCCTCAGCCGCGACTATTGGTAATACAGTATGCGCTGCCTTTTGGACAGACGCTGCTTTTTCTTTTGGGTACTTCTTTGGCAGGCGTTTCGTCTGCCTTTTTGCTTTATTCGACGGAAAGGGGTGCATTTATGCGGTTAATGGAGGAAAAGATCCTGGCAGAGGGAAAGATTCTCCCCGGTCAGATCCTGAAGGTCGGCAGCTTCCTGAACCAGCGGATCGACACCGACCTGCTGGCAAAAATCGGTCAGGAGATCGCCCGGCTGTATGACGGGGAGGGTGTCACCAAGGTTTTGACTATTGAGTCTTCCGGCATCGCCATTGCTGCCGCCGCGGGAATGGCCATGGGGGTGCCCGTGGTCTTTGCCAAGAAGCATAAAAGCAGCAACGTGGACGGGGAAGTTTATACCGCTTCCGTCCACTCCTACACCCACAACACCGACTATACCATCGTGGTCAGCTGCGACTACCTCCGTCCGGAGGACAAGGTCCTGCTGGTGGACGATTTCCTCGCCAACGGCAAAGCGCTCATGGGTCTTGCCGAACTGGTGGCAAAGGCCGGGGCCACTTTGGTCGGTGCGGCCATCGCCATCGAAAAGGGCTTCCAGGGCGGCGGCGACGCCCTCCGTGCCCAGGGCATCCGGGTGGAGTCCCTGGCGATTCTGGACAGCATGGACGATAACGGGATCACGTTCCGTCCCCAGTAAACCCCATTTTCTTTGCGCGCAATTCCAATTTATATATCATTTCATCTGAAAAGGAGAAACGAAAAATGAAAAAACTGCTTGCCATTACTCTGGCGCTGGTGCTGTGCGTGGGCCTGTTCGCGGGTTGCGCCGGTGATCCCACTCCCACCCCCAGCCAGGCGCCCGAAACCACCGGCAATGTGGAGACTCCCGAGACCACCGAGGCTCCCGCCACGGAAGCGCCTGCCAAGCTGAAGGCCGGCTTCATCTTCCTGCATGACGAAAACTCCACCTACGACCTGAACTTCATCAACGCCGCGAAGGAAGCCTGCCAGACTCTGGGCGTTGAGGAGTATCTGTTCAAGACCGGTATCCCCGAGGACGAGAGCTGCTACGACGCCGCCGCCGAGCTGGTTGACGAGGGCTGCAACTTCGTTTTTGCCGACAGCTTCGGCCATGAGCCTTTCCTGGTTCAGGCTGCCAAGGAGTTCCCCGAGGTTCAGTTCTGCCATGCCACCGGCACCCAGGCCCACACCAACGGCGTCCCCAACTATCACAATGCTTTCGCTTCCATCTATGAGGGCCGTTACCTCGGCGGTGTTGCTGCCGGTCTCAAGCTCAACCAGATGATCGCGGAGGGCACCATCACCGAAGATCAGGCTAAGCTCGGCTACATCGGCGCTTTCCCCTATGCAGAGGTCAAGTCCGGCTACACCGCTTTCTTCCTGGGCGCCCGCTCCGTCTGCCCCTCCGTCACCATGGATGTGACCTTCACCAACTCCTGGTATGATCCCACCCTGGAGCAGGAGGGCGCCAACAAGCTTATCAAGAACGGCTGCGTTGTGATCTCCGAGCATGCCGACTCCATGGGCGCTCCCAACGAGTGCCAGCAGCAGGGCGTCCCTTTCGTTTTCTACAACGGCTCCGCCGCGGATGCCTGCCCCGACACCTACATCGTTGCCTCCCGCATCAACTGGGCGCCTTACCTGGTTTTCGCCATGCAGTGCGTCATGGACGGCACTGAGATCCCCGCCGACTGGACCGGCACCATCGCTACCGACTCTGTCTGCATGACCGAGCTGAACGAGAAGGCTGCCGCTCCCGGCACTGCCGAAAAGCTGGAGGAAGTCAAAGCCGCTCTGGCCGACGGCTCCCTGAAGGTCTTTGACACCGCTACTTTCACCGTTGGCGGTCAGACCCTCACCGAGTACATGGCGGATGTGGACGACATGGGCGACTTCGTTCCTGACACCAATGTCATTTCCGACGGTCTCTTCCACGAGTCCAAGTTCCGTTCCGCTCCTTACTTCGATATCGATATCGACGGCATCACCAATATCGACGCCTAAGAATACTGACCCAATGGGAAGCCCTTAACCGGGCTTCCCTTGCGTTGCTCTAAAGGGCAGCGCGGCGACAAGGCCGACGCGCTGCCCTTTGGAGAATCTCCGGCTCCGCTGAAATTCGGGGCTGTCAATCTATACAGACAGGGAGTGAAGCCTTTGGACAGCAAAACCCCCGCAGTAAAAATGCGTGACATCACAAAGACTTTCGGACCGGTTGTGGCAAACGACAAGGTCTGGCTGGACATTTACCGGGGAGAAATCCTGGCCCTGCTGGGGGAAAACGGCAGCGGCAAAACCACCCTTATGAACATGCTCTCCGGTATCTATTTCCCCGACGAGGGCCGGATCTATGTGGACGGAAAAGAAGCGGTAATCCGGGACCCTGCGGACGCCTATCGCTACGGCATCGGTATGATCCATCAGCATTTCAAGCTGGTGGATGTGCTCACCGCTGTGGAAAACATCGTCCTTGGCCTCCATGAGCCAGGGCGGCTGAACCTTGCGAAGGCAGCGGAAAGGATCAAAGCCATCTGCGACGCCTACGGCTTTGAGGTGGATCCCTATCAGAAGGTCTACGACATGTCCGTCTCTCAGAAGCAGACGGTGGAGATCGTGAAGGTGCTGTACCGCGGCGCGGATATTCTGATTCTGGATGAGCCAACGGCAGTTCTCGTACCCCAGGAGGCGGACAAGCTGTTCGCCGTCCTGCGGAATATGCGGGACGACGGAAAGGCCATTGTCATCATCACCCACAAAATGCACGAGGTGGAGTCCCTGTCTGACCGGGTAGCCATCCTGAACCGGGGCCGGTTTGTGGGCGACATGCTGACAAAGAATACCAACGCCCAGGAAATGACCAACATGATGGTGGGCCGTCCGGTCACGTTGAACATTGACCGGCCCGTCCCTGTGGATCCCAAGCCCCGGGTGGAGGTGAAAGGCCTCACCGTCCGCAGCGACGACGGCATTGTCAAACTGGATAACGTTTCCTTTACCGCGCGAAGCGGAGAGATCCTGGGTATTGCCGGTATCTCCGGCTGCGGCCAGAAGGAGCTTCTGGAGGCCATCGCCGGTCTTCAACCCACGGAAAAGGGCAGCATCTGCTATGTGGAGGACGACGGGATGAAAGAGGAACTGGTGGGCAAGGATCCCCTTGCCATTGCCTCCATGGGCGTCAGCCTCTCCTTTGTCCCGGAGGACCGGCTGGGCATGGGCCTTGTTGGCAGCATGGACCTGACGGACAATATGATGCTCCGCTCCTTCCGCCGGGGCCACTCCCCCTTTGCCAACCGGAAAGCCCCCCGGCTCCTTGCCGAGCAGGTGGTAAAGGAGCTGGAGGTCAACACCCCCGGTGTCTCCACCCCGGTGCGCAGACTCTCCGGCGGCAATGTACAGAAGGTTCTGGTGGGCCGGGAAATTTCCTCCGCCCCCACCGTCCTGCTGACAGCCTATGCCGTCCGGGGCCTGGACATCAATTCCTCCTATATCATCTATGACCTCATTAACCAGCAGAAGAAGCGGGGCGTCGCCGTTATCTATGTGGGCGAAGACCTGGACGTTCTGCTGGAGCTGTGCGACCGGATTCTTGTCCTCTGCGGCGGCAAGGTCAGCGGAATTGTGGACGGTCCGGGAGCGGACAAGCACAAAATCGGTATGATGATGACCCAGTTGGGAGGGGAAGAAGCCCATGAATAAAAAAGAAAGAACGCCGGTAGTGCATATCGTCAAGCGCGGCGCCCTGCCTTGGTACGGTTCCTGGGGCATTCGCGGCTGCGCGATCCTGGCGGCGCTGATTGTCTGCGGCATTATCACCTCCGTCGTCACAGGGGAAAATCCCATTCAGGTCTATGTGGCGATCTTTAAAGGCTCCTTCGGAACCTCCAGGAAATTCTGGGTGCTGCTTCAGAATATCGCCATGCTTCTGTGCGTGTCCATCGCGGTCACTCCCGCTTTCAAAATGCGGTTCTGGAACATCGGCGGCGAGGGTCAGGCTCTGGCCGGGGCGCTGGCTTCCGCGGCCTGTATGATCTGCCTGCGCAATGTACTGCCCAACTGGGCGGTTATTGTGTGCATGGTCGTCTCCAGTATCGCCGCCGGAGCGCTCTGGGGCTTCATTCCCGCCTTTTTCAAGGCCCGGTGGAACACCAATGAGACCCTGTTCACGCTGATGATGAATTATGTCGCCATACAGCTTGTTGCGTACTTCTCCGTTGTTTGGGAGTCCCCCAAGGGTTCCGGCAACATTGGCATCATCAATCAGAACACCATGATCGGCTGGCTGCCCCAGATCGGCCGCTACAAATACCTGCTGAATGTTATCATCGTGGCTCTGCTCACCGTGGGGATGTATATCTATCTCAACTACTCAAAGCATGGGTATGAGCTGTCCGTTGTTGGCGAAAGCGAGCGCACCGCCCGGTATGTGGGAATCAAGGTGGAGAAGGTCATTATCCGCACCATGCTTCTCTCCGGCGCTATCTGCGGCATCGCGGGGATGCTGCTTGTAGGCGGCACCAGCCACACCCTCACCTCCTCCATTGTGGATAACCGGGGATTCACCGCCGTGATGGTGGCGTGGCTTGCGAAGTTTAACCCCATCTGGATGATATTCACCAGTTTCCTGCTGGTCTTCCTGGGTAGAGGTGCCGGGGAGATCGCCACGAATTTCAGCCTTAACCAGTCCTTTGGCGATATTCTTACAGGCATCATCCTGTTCTTTATCATCGGAAGCGAGTTCTTCATCAACTACAAAATCAGCTTCCACCACAGCGGAAAGAAGGAGGACTGAGCCGATGTTTGATTTTCTTGCTTTCATTCCCAGAGCCATCGCCCAGGGAATCCCGCTGCTCTTTGGCTCCACCGGCGAAACCCTCACCGAAAAATCCGGCAATCTGAATCTGGGCATCCCCGGCATCATGTATGTGGGCGGCATCTGCGGCGTCATTGGGGCATTCCTGTATGAACAGTCCCTTCCCTCCCCCGCCGAGATCAATACGTTCCTTGGCATTCTGATCCCGCTGCTGTCCAGTATGCTCGGCTCGCTGTGTATGGGCTTTATCTACTGCCTCCTGACCGTCACCATGCGGGCAAACCAGAATGTCACCGGTCTGGCCCTGACCACCTTTGGCGTTGGCTTCGGCAACTTCTTCGGCGGCTCCCTCATCAAGCTCTCCGGCAGTGAGCTTCCCTCCGTTATCCTCTCCACCACCAGCAACTGCTTCCGCCTGTCCCTGCCCTTTGCGGATAAGCTGGGGTGGTTTGGCAAGGTCTTCCTGTCCTACGGCTTTCTGGCTTATCTGGCCGTGGTGGTTGCCCTGATCGCAGCGCACATTCTCAAACGCACCCGCGCCGGTCTCAACCTCCGTGCCGTCGGTGAAAACCCCGCCACCGCCGACGCCGCCGGCATCAACGTGAGCAAATACAAATATTTCGCCACCTGCATCGGCAGCATGATCGCGGGTCTCGGCGGCCTCTACTATGTAATGGACTACGCCGGCGGCATCTGGACCAACGACGCTTTCGGCGACCGGGGATGGCTGGCCATCGCCCTGGTCATCTTCACAGTATGGCGGTCCGATGTGGGCGTGCTGGCCTCTTTCCTCTTTGGCGGGCTGTACATTCTGCATATGTACATTCCCTGCGGCATGAACCTGGCCGTAAAAGAGCTTTACAAAATGATTCCCTATGTGATAACCATTGTCGTCCTCGTTATCACCAGCATGCGCAACAAGCGGGAAAACCAGCCCCCCGAAAGTCTGGGCGTTGCCTACTTCCGGGAGGAACGGTAGGAATCCCATTTCGTCAAAACCGCCATGTGCCCCAATCGGGGTACATGGCGGTTTTATGCGTGAAAGGGAGAAATTGGTATTTATCGAATTCCCGGTCATTGCGAGCCAGTGCGCACACTGGCGTGGCAATCTCCCGAATAGAAGTACCACTTTTCATGAACGAATCCCAGAAAACGGCAAGACAGAATAAACTGTATGACAAAAGGTTTTCTGGAATTCGATGGAGATTCCCACACCAGTCTGCGGACTGGTTCGGAATGACACGTTCTGACGACGCATCAAATTCCAATTTGCCTTCCGCGTTAGACCGTTTCCACCTTAATGGTGTTGGTGTTTCCGGTCTTACCATTGATGGGACCCCCGGTGAGGACCACGCTGTCCC
>CAMCCS010000076.1 GCA_945873295.1 uncultured Clostridia bacterium | reverse complement strand
TTGTTCGGGGGCCGTACGTTCCTCTGCAAATTCCAATTTATCGGTTTGCTGAGTTGAACCGACATGCACATTCTCTTTTATCCTTTGCCAAAAATCCTCCCGGTCAACGTTTCGTTGACCGGGAGGATTTTGGCTTTATTTACCGGAAGCTACCAGTTCTTTCACAATGGGCAGGACCTCGTAAATGTCCGTTACCACATAGTCAGGCTCATACTCCCGGTTGATCCCGCAGTCCTTTTCCCGGGTGAGCTGGGAACCGATCTGGATGGCCTTGGCAAAGCCGGCCCGCTTGGAGCCGATAATGTCCCGGGAGACGGTGTCTCCCACATAGACGCATTCCGCCGGGGCGGATTTCAGCTGATGCAGGGCCACCTGGAAGATGGTGGGATCGGGCTTGCGAAGCTCCGTCACCGAGGACAACGTCACATCCCGGAAATAATCCCGGATGCCGTATTCCTCCAGAGAATCAAACACCTGGAACAGCGCCGCCGTATTGCTGACGACACCCAGCTTCAGGCCCAGATCCTGCAGGCCCTGGAGCATTTCCCCCACCCGGGGCCGGAGACACCGGTGGAAGTGGGTAACCTCCCACATGTGGGCGATCTCCTCGCAGTGGGGAGCAAGCGTTTCCCGGGGAAACGCGAAGTCCTCCAGAACATAGTCGCACCAGATCGTAACGGGCTTCCGCTCAATATTCACACTGTCCCGGAAAGCGCCGTAGCGCTTCCATCCGGCATCCACCCGTTCTTTCAGTTCCTCATAGGGAACCCCGGGATCCAGGCCGTAGCTGACCAGCATTTCACGAAGCTTTTCGATTGCTTCCCGTTCCGACCGGCCATCTACGAAAATATCCTCCAGGGTCCCGCCCATATCAAACATTACGGTTGTGATCATCCGCATTACCTCCTCGTTTATGCCGGAGTAAGGACGCTGCCGTCCTCATAAATGGAAAAATCCACGCTCCTGTGCCGCGCCGGCACCCCGCCGGCAGGGGCATAGGCGTCGGTAAACCAGACCCGGGTCCCCTGATCCTTTAGAAGCTCCAATGTCCGCCGGGACGGACGGTCCTTCCGGGGAATATAGTCCTCCCCGCAGGAAATTACCGCCCACTTTGGGTCCATCCGGGACAAAAGTGTCTTTGTCAGCGCCTTGGGATCGCCGTGATGGGGGACCTTCAGTAAATCGCTTTTCTGGGCCTGGTCCTCCCACACCGCGCCGTAGCAGTCCCCCGGCAGCTCGATGCGCCGCCCGGCATACAGAAGCGCCAGGCGCAGGGAGCAGGGATTGCGCAGCTTCGCGGTGCAGTATTTTAGTTCCCCGGAGGGTTCCTCCCCCCGAAGCATAGCCTGCCACACCTGGTTCTGCATCGTCCAGGGGGCAGCCGGGGGGCCGTAAAATACAGCCCGCAGTCCCTGGGTCAGGATAATTTCCTCCCGCTGCCGGGTGATTGGGCACAGGCAGGTTCCTTTTCTTTCCAGGGCGGCTGTATATTCACTCCAAAGATTCAGGCATTCCGTAAGTCCCCGGATAGACTTGGAATCCTGGGGCTTTGCCAGGGCCCTGCCCATCCCCGCCGGGAAAAAGCCGGAATATACTGTTCCAATGCCCACCGTATCCATGACCGCCCCCAGGCCGCCGAAATGGTCAGTGTGCAGATGGGTAATGACCAGGGTATCCAGCCAGGTCACGCCCATAGATTTTAAGTATTCCGCGGCGGTGATGCGCTGGGAGCCGGGGGCAGGGGCTACATCCGCCGGGCCGGTATCCACCAGCATCCGGAAGCGCCGGGGGCCTGCCATCTCCTCCACGAAAATCGCGTCACCGTCGCCCACATTGAGAAAACGCAGCCTCAGCATGGTTCTACCGCCGCTGGGTATACTTGGTCCACTCCGGCTTTTCTTCCATCTGCGTGGGAGGAACGTAGTCCCTGCGGTACAGAAGATAGGTTACTGTAAGTCCCATAGCCAGGGGAATCACCGCAAACCACAGAGCGAACATCAGCATGGTACCGATCAGCTCCGCCTCTCTCAGCAGGATCGCCAGAGTGATGACGCTGGCAACCACATAAAGCGCAAGCCACAGGTGGGTGCCGAAGGCCAGCCGCTTATCCGGCAGGAGGATATGCATCAGACCGCTGAGAGCGGACGCGGCAACGCCCACCAGAACGGACTGAATCAGATTCCCCAATACCGGGGGAAGCGACGCCAGAGGATCGCTCAATTCCTCAATAACCATCCAGAAAGCCACAATGTAGATTCCGAGAAACACAAAGCTCAGGCAGAAGGTATAGATGAGCAGACCGCTTTTCGGCTTGCCGTCCTCCGTCAGAAGGAAGCTCCGCCAAAAGCTTTTCTCAAGCTTCTGCAGTTTTTCCTTCCTGGCCTTATTTTTTTCGGCCCGCTTGGCTTCTTCGGCCTGGTGAAAAATCGCGTCCTGGGGCTGCATAGGGTACCTCCTGCTTTTGGGAAAGATCTGATATAATCAACAATCTGGCATATCGGGTCGACACAGTGAAGAGACAAATTGGTATTTGTCGAATTCTAAGGTCATTGCGATAAAGTAGCTCACACTGGCGTAGCAATCTCCTGGTTAGACGTACAATTTCTCATAGATGGATTCCAGTAACAGCTGCGTAAGAACTGCCGGTATGACGATAGATTACCCGGAATTCGATGGAGATTCCCACACCACTTAAGCGGACTGGTTCGGAATGACCTGTTCTGACGGCCCGCCAAAGTCCAATTTGCCGCTTTGACCCGATAGGCACTATCGGCCAATCGGACCTCTTCGGTCATAAAAAGGCCCTGCGGGGCGGGAATTGCCCCGCAGGGGAAGGGTATCTCAGGTCAGCTTACTTGGTGTAGGGGCTGATGCTCAGCCAGTAGATCCACAGGTCCTGAGTGTCCAGGAACACGTCGTTGATGGCAGCCAGGTCGGAAGGAACCGCGCCGCACTCATCCAGGGTAGCGGGGTTCTTCTTGTCCTCCACATCATCACGCACAGGCCAGTTGCCCTGCTTGGTGAAGGGCTTCAGGCCGCCGCTCTGGCCATCGGCACCGCCGGTGATGAAGCGGATGAACAGACGGGCGCCGGCGGGGTGCTTGCAGTTGGCAACCACGTACAGGTTCTCCTGGTTCAGAAGGCCCGTGTAGGGAGCCAGACCGGTCAGCCAGCCGATGTTGAAGCCGGACTTTTCCTGGTTCTCGATCTTACCGGCAGAAGCCAGGCACAGGGCGGGATCGTCAGCAGTGGAGTTATGGACAGCTTCCACCAGATCGTCGCCGTCGCTGATGAAGGTCATCTGCATCTGGCTGAAGCGCCACATGTACTCAATACCGGCGTTGTTCTCGGGAACGTCAAATTCAAAGCCGCTGCCGTCGTAGGTATACTCCAGATCAGTGCCGTACAGATCCTTATAGGCCTTCTCCATCTGGTCAGCGTTGACGATAAAGCTGGCGAACAGGGACAGGTAAGCGGTCTCGGTGCCGATTTCCTTGGTGAACAGGCGGTACTTCTGGGTGCCGTCTTCCTTGCGCTCAATGATCTGCCACCAGTTGGTTACAGGCTGACCGTCGGGGAAGGCTTCGGTGTTGTAGTACCAGAAGGCCTGGGAAGCGTACAGAGGATAGCCGTAGCGCAGCATGGCCTCGTCGATGTGGGCGCAGATGTCCTTGGGATAGAACGCGGACATATAGCCCTCTTCATAGTAGTTGAAGAACACGTTGCCGTTGACATCCTTAGTCTGCAGCACGTCGCCCTGAACGTTCTGAGCATTGGCTTCCAGAACGCACTTTTCCAGAACTTCGTCGCTATCAAGGTCCATAACCTCAACATCCAGACCGGCATACAGCTCTTCAAAGGGCTCCTCCTCCTTCAGCATTTTGGAGGAAGTGGCGTAGATGTTGATGGGGCCGTTCTCCTCGACCTCTTTCTTGGCAAGCTCATAAAGCTCTTCGTCCGTCATCTCACTCCACTCGTCATAGATGGGGCCATAGAAATCAGACTGGGTTACGTCCGCAACCGTCTCCTGGGGGGCGTCATCCTTGGGGGCGTCCTGCTTGGGAGCATCCGTGGTTTTCGGGGCTTCGGTTCCGGTAGAAGCACAGGCCGCAAGGCTCAGCACCATAACCAGCGCCAGAAGCAGGGACAGAATCCGTTTTTTCATTTCAAATTCTCCTTTCAAATATGGGCAGCTATTCTTGCGGGGGTGTTATCTCCAACGCCGGCAGCGCGGCGAAAGAAATCGGGGGGAATCAGCGGGCGCGCTTAATGAGGCGGGTGCTCTTGGCGTCGTAAATATTGATCTTTTCCGGCGGGATTTCCACGAATACATCCTCGTCAATGGCATATTCGCTCAAGCCGATCTGCTTGGCAAGGAAGTCGCTTTTGCCTGCCCGGAGGGAGACCAGGGTTTCGGAGCCGGCGGGCTGGTTGGCGTAGACCTGAACCGGGATGCTGCCGGGGACGTTCTGCCGGGAGATATGCACCTGCTCGGGGCGGATGGCCACCACGCAGGGGAACACACCGTCGGGGATCATTTCGTCGGTCATATCCGCCTTGTCAAAGACATGCTCGCCCAGCTCACTGGTCACATGCAGCTTATCACCCTTCATTTCCGCGGTGCCCTCCAGGAAGTTGATCCGGGGGTTGCCGATGAAGTCGGCAGCCTGCAGGTCGATGGGGTTCATGTACAGCTCCATGGGGGTGGCCACCTGACTCAGCTCACCGGCCTTAAACAGGGCGATCTTGGTGGACATGGTCAGGGCCTCCACCTGGTCGTGGGTAACGTAGATGATGGTGGTGCCCAGCTCCTTGTGGATGCGCTGCAGCTCGGAGCGCATATCGATACGCAGTCTGGCATCCAGATTGGAAAGGGGCTCATCCAGCAGCAGAAGCTTGGGGTTGGAGGCTACGGCACGGGCGATGGCCACACGCTGCTGCTGGCCGCCGGACAGCTCGTTGGGATAGCGGTCGATGTATTCCTCGATCCGCATCATCCGCAGAGACTCGTGGAGGCGCTTCTCAATTTCTTCCTTGGGCAGCTTCTGAATTTTCAGACCGAAGGAGATGTTTTCACGGACGGTCATGTGGGGCCACAGGGCGTAGGACTGGAACACCAGGTTGAGGCCACGCTTGCTGGGCTCGGCGTAGTAGGCATCCGCGGCGTTGATCATTTCCACGCCGTCAATGGTCATAACGCCGTTCTGGGGGCGCTCCAGGCCGGAGACCACACGCAGGGTGGTGGTCTTGCCGCAGCCGGAGGGTCCCAGCAGGGTCATGAAATCGCCGTCCTCGATGGTCAGGTTAATGTCCCGCAGGACGTGGTTGTCACCGTAGTATTTATCAATATGCTTCAGTTCAATGCGGCTCATTTTATTTCTCCCTTCCTTTCAAACTTACCATGCCTTGCCGATATCGGCGCCGAACCGGTTGGCGATGATGTAGCACACCAGAATGAACAGCAGCACGCACACGGAGATGGCATCGGACATCTGGGCGTAGCCGTCCTGAGAATAGGTAAATGCCAGATAGGACAGCGTGGTCGTCCGCTTATCCATCATCATAATGATCAGGTCCAGTTCCTTGGCCACGCTGATAAAGGTCAGCATGAAGCCGGAAATGAAACCGTTCTTCGCCAGAGGCATGACGATCTTGCCCATCCGCTGCCAGAAGTTGGCGCCGTTGATATCCGCGGCCTCCTCCAGCTCGGTGGAGATCTGCATCATGTTGGCTGTGCCGGACTTACTGGCGAAGGGGAAGTGCTTGACGACACTGGTCAGAACAATCAGAGTAAATGTACCGTACAGCGTGGGGATGATTCCGCCCAGCAGAGGACGGCTGAACATGGCGATGTACATTGCGGAGAATGCCACGCCGCTCATCAGGTAAGGAATGAAGACCAGCTGGTCGGTGAGATTGCCATACCACTTGCCACGGCCTCTGGTCACCACATAGCCCAGGAACTGGCCGCACAGGGCGGTGAGAATGGAGGTGATTACGGTGAGGCGGATGGTGTTGTAGAAGGCTCTGGCGAACTCGGGGTTACGCAGGATTCCGTCGTAATTGATGTAAACAGGGGCGTTTTCGACGGTGCCGATCCAGTAATACAGCGTCAGATTCTTCAGGCCGTAGCCGCCGCCGGTGGTAACCTGGAAGGTCTCCATCAGCAGGACGAACATGGGCGCTACCATGGCAAAGAACAGGAACAGCACGATGAAGGCCATGAGCGGAACCTTCGCGCTGCCCAGCTTCATCTCGTTGGAGCGGCCGCCCTTGCCGCCGATGGTGGCGTAGCTCTTGCGAACGCCAACCAGACGCTGGTTGCCGAAAATGATGAAGGCAGCCAGCATGATCAGCACGATACTCATGGCGTAGCCCACGCTCTGGGGGCCGCCGTTGATGAACTGCTTCATCTTGGTCGCCAGGGTGAAATAGCCGATCCGGCTGCCCAGGTTAGCGGCCACACCGTAGGTGCCGATGGACTTACTCAGAGTCATGACCACCGCGGACAGGATGCTGGGAAGCACCAGCGGCAGGGTAATGGACTTGAGGATCTGAACCTTGTTTGCGCCGCAGATCTCACCCATTTCCTCCAGCTCGGAGTTAATGGAGCGCAGGGCCGAGGAGACCTGAATGTAGGAGAACGCGTAATAGTGCAGGGACATACACAGGACGATTGCGATGGGGCCGTAGGCCAGCCAGTCGGGAATCGGGATGCCCATGCCTGCCAGGAAGCCCAGAGAACCGGAGGTCTTGTTCCGGAAGATGGCCAGCCAGCACATGGACTTGCACCAGGAGGGGATCATGTAGGGAATGACCACCAGCATACCGATGAGCTTCTTGCCGGGAAGATCGGAGCGGACGATCAGCCATGCCAGAATCGCGCCCAGAGGAACCGAAACCAGAACCGTAAAGATACCGCATACCAGCGAGTTTTTCAGCGGGCCCCACAGGGTTGCGCCGGAGAGCTTACCTACAAGAAGGTATTTCCAGTAGTAGAGGGTGAAGCTGCCGATCTGGGCATTGGGATCCGTCCTGCGGATACGGGACAGCTCTGCCTTTGCTGCGGTAAAGGTGGAGGCCACCATCTGCAGCAGCGGGATCATAATCAGACAGAACAGAATGATCAGAGTCACCGCAACGATCATGTTAAAAGGATTCTTAACAACGTTGAGGAACTCGTTTTTCAGTCTTGTCTTTGTCAGCGGGTGTTGCACTTTTCGCTTTTTCACTTTCTTACTCCTTCCTGCTTCTTCGCCTGCTTTCCAACGCCGGAGGAAAGTCCTCCGGGAGAAGCAGCGGTTCTGTACACGGTTTACGCATACGTTTCCGTACTTTGAAAACCTTTACTGTTATTCTAGTGAGAAAACTGTTCTTTGTCAATCCTTTTTGTTCCGGAGTCAGAGAAATTCGATAAAATCACCTGTTTGCCACCATTGGTTTTGGCTATATTGCACAAAGTCTTTTCGTCCCGTTTTCCGGGTTTTCTTCCGGTTTTTCTTCCGGATTTATTATCCGACAACGTTTGCGCTGTCAAACGCCGTTGTCCGTCAAAAAGATGTTATGGACAATCGGCAATGGACAACGGGCAGTGGGTAATTGGTTTACATATTTTTTGGGTTCATTCAGCAGTGCGACAAATTGGAAATTTGTTGAACTGTTTGTCCAACGGTGTGCGGGTGAGCAATGGGAC
>CAMCCS010000075.1 GCA_945873295.1 uncultured Clostridia bacterium | reverse complement strand
ACCCAGGGTAAGGGCTGATGCTCTATACCCTGGAAGCGGTCCGGGAGAACCTGCGAAACCGCCAGGGAAAGCGGGTGTTTTTCCTGGGCAAGGGGGACTCCCTGACGAGCGGGGCCAGGGATTTCCTCCTGCGGGAGCGAATTGATATTCTCCCGGCGTCGGAGGCCAAACCGGAAAAATACCGCCTGATGGGGGGCGGCTGGCTGGAAGAAAAGCCGGAGCACATGACCCATCTGAACGGGGACACCCTGGTGCCAAAAACCCACCCCCGGATCCTTTTCCGGGGGAAGCTGGACACATTGGAAGCGGAGCTGCTTCTATGCCAGCAGGAATGTCCCCGGTATGAAAAAGAGGTGGGGGAGGTTCTTGCCTTTGTCCGGGAGCTTCTGCGCCGGGAGGTACTGGCCGAACCCATCGGGGACGAGCCTCTGCTGGGTATGACGGAATCGGAAATCCGCAGAAGAAGCCATTTCCCCCAGGACTACTACGGCCAGCCCCACTTTATGCCCTCTGTGAAAGACGGCCCGGTGGTCCTCCGGCTGAACCGGTGCCGGTGCGCCGCACGGGAGGCTGAGCTTTCGGCGGCGGAGGCCTTTACGGACCGGGAGGGGGTCCCCACCCGGGAGGATCTGCTGCGGGCCATGAACCGGCTGAGCAGTGTCCTGTATCTTCTGATGATCCGGGAGAAAGCAGGGGGAGAACCACAATCAGGAAGGAAGACGGGCCAATGATACTGAAAACCACCCTTTTGGGAAAAACCTACACATTCCGGGACTTAAAGCAGGTGCTTGCCAAGGCCAACGAGGAAAAATCCGGGGATAAGCTGGCGGGACTGGCGGCGGAAAACGCCCAGGAGCGGATTGCCGCCAAGGTGGTGCTCTCCGCCGTGACCCTGCGGGAGCTGCGGGAGAATCCCGTTGTGCCCTATGAAGAGGATGAGGTCACAAGGATCATTCAGGACGATGTGAACGAACCGGAATATGAGAAAATCAAGGGCTGGACGGTGTCCGAGCTGCGGGAGTGGATTCTCGCGGAAACCACCACCGGGGCGGACATCCGGCGCCTGAGCCGGGGGCTGACCTCGGAAATGGTGGCGGCGGTGTGCAAGCTCATGGGGAACCTGGATCTTATCTACGCCGCAAACAAGATCACTGTCACCGCCCACTGCAATACCACCATCGGCCTGCCGGGGACCTTAAGCTGCCGCCTGCAGCCCAACCACACCACCGACGACCCTGACGGCATCACGGCATCCACATTGGAGGGCCTGAGCTTTGGCGCGGGAGACGCGGTGATCGGCCTGAACCCGGTGACCGATTCTCCCGAGCAGGTGGGAAAAGTATTGCGCCGGTTCCAGGAGATCCGGGAGCACTGGGCCATCCCTACCCAGATCTGCGTCCTGGCCCATGTCACCGCCCAGATGAAAGCGGTGCGGGCGGGAGCGCCCTGCGACCTGATCTTCCAGTCCATTGCCGGAAGTGAAAAGGGCAACGCCGCCTTCGGCTTCTCCGCAGCCACTCTGGAGGAGGCCCGGCAGCTGCTTCTGCACCAGGGCACGGCGGAAGGCCCCAACGTCATGTATTTTGAGACGGGCCAGGGGTCGGAATTGTCATCAAATGCCCACTTCGGCGCCGACCAGGTGACTATGGAGGCCCGGTGCTACGGCTTTGCCAAGCGGTTTCAGCCCTTCCTTGTCAATACCGTGGTGGGCTTTATCGGCCCGGAGTACCTTTACGATGCCCGGCAGGTCACCCGGGCGGGGCTGGAGGATCACTTCATGGGCAAGCTCACCGGGGTTTCCATGGGCTGCGACTGCTGCTACACCAACCACATGAAGGCGGACCAGAACGACATTGAAAATCTGGCAAGCCTTCTGGCCCTGGCCGGGTGCAACTACTTCATGGGCATCCCCCACGGGGACGATATTATGCTGAACTATCAGACCACCGGCTTCCGGGAGACGGCGGCCCTGCGGGAGATCACGGGAAAAACCGCCATCCCCGAGTTCCAGCGCTGGCTGGAGAAGATGGGCTTTGTGGAAAACGGGCATCTGACGAAAAAGGCCGGAGACGGTTCCAGCCTGCTGTTTTAGAGGTGAAAAGGAATGGAAATGGATAAGGATCTGCTGGCGCGGCAGGAGGCGCGGTCCCTGGCAAAGAAAGCGGAGAGCGCTCAGAACGTGCTTGCCCGGATGCCCCAGGAAAAACTGGACGCCATTGTAAAGGCCGTGGCGGAAGCCTTCGCGGCGGAAGCAAAGGACCTGGCGGAGCTGGCGGTAAAGGAAACGGGCTTCGGTAACGCCCATGACAAGGAAACAAAGAACCTGTTTGCCTCCAAAGATGTGTGGGAGGCGGTAAAGGATATGAAAACCGTGGGGATCCTGAGGGAAAAGCCGGGGCTTTGGGAGATCGGCGTCCCCGTGGGAGTCATCGCCGCCATTGTGCCCAGCACCAACCCCACCTCCACGGTGTGCTACAAGGCCATGATCGCCCTGAAATCCGGCAATGCCATTGTGTTTTCTCCCCACCCCAAGGCGTCCAACTGCACGTTCCAGGCGGCCCGGATCGTAGCCAAGGCGGCGGAGGCGGCAGGAGCACCGGAGGGAAGCGTTGCCTGCCTGGGTATCCCCTCCATGGACGGGTGCCGGGAGCTGATGGGTGCGCCGGAGGTCCGCCTCATTCTTGCCACCGGTGGCCCCGCCATGGTGAAGGCGGCCTATTCCTCGGGAAAGCCCGCCATCGGCGTGGGAGCGGGAAACGGCCCGGCCTACATTCACCATTCGGCGGATGTGCCGGCGGCTCTCGCTGCCATTGCCCGGTCCAAATCCTTTGATTTTGGCACGGTCTGCGCCTCGGAGCAGAGCATCATTGTGGAAAAGGATATGGAGGACCGGGTCCGCCGGGAGGCGGCAAAGCAGGGCTTCTTCTTCATGAACACCCAAGAGGCCGGGATGCTGGCAGGGCTCCTGTTCCGCCCCAATGGGACCCTGAACCCGGAGATTGTGGGAAGATGCGCCGAAGAACTGGCAAAGAAAGCAGGCTTCTCCGTCCCCGCGGGAACAAAGATCCTGGTTGCCCGGGAGCAGGAGGCGGGGCCCACCCGTCCTTACTCCATGGAAAAGCTCTGCCCGGTGCTGGCCTTTTTCGTCATGGACAGCGAGGAAGCGGTGCTAGACAAGGCGGTGGAGGTCTTGAACCACGAAGGAAGCGGCCATACCTTTGCCATCCATTGCACAGACGAAGCGGTGATCCGCCGGTTTGCCCTTAGAATTCCGGTGTCCCGGTTCCTGGTGAATACCCCGGCGGCCCTGGGGGGCATCGGGGCCACCACCGCCCTGTTCCCGGCGCTGACACTGGGCTGCGGCGCCGTGGGGGGAAGCTCTTCCTCCAATAACATTTCCCCTCTGGATCTTATCAACATTCGCAGGGTGGCCTGGGACACTGGGAAGGAACCTGTAAAAGAGAAGCCGGCCGGTGTGAATGCCGCGCTGGTGGAAATCCTGACCCAGAAGATCCTGGAGCAGCTGGATGTACGCACCTGACTATCTGATTTTTGACCGGGAGGGTGAATATGGATCCGATTACGCAAATCACCGATGAGATCACACGGCGGCTGTTTGTGGAGCTGGAGGCCTCCGGGCGGCATGTGCATGTGACTGCACAGCAGGCGGAAACCCTGTTCGGCCACCGGCTGACGCCGAAGCGTCCCCTGTCCCAGCCGGGGCAGTACCTGGCAAATGAGCGGGTCACTGTCACTGGACCCAAGGGGGAATTCCGGGAGGTGGCGGTGCTGGGGCCGGAGCGGAAGGAGGCCCAGGTGGAGGTGTCCCTGACGGATGCCAGAACCCTTGGGATCGATGTCCCCGTCCGGCTGTCCGGGGATACAGAAGGCACCCCGGGGGCAACCCTCACAGGACCAAAGGGCAAGATCGTATTACCCTCCGGGGTCATTGCCGCCCGGCGGCATATCCACCTGACCCCGGAGGCGGCGGAGCGGTTCGGCGTGCGGGGAGGCCAGGAGGTCAGCCTGCGCACCTTTACCGCCCGCCCCCTGACCTTTCATCATGTGGCGGTGCGGGTGAGCGAAGACTTTGCCCCCTATGTCCATCTTGATTATGACGAGGCCAACGCCTGCGGCTTCCGTCCCGGGGACCTGGGGAGGATTCTGCCATGACGAAAGCGCTGCTCATTGGACAGGAGCCGCTTATGCCCCTGGGGTTTTCCTATGTCCGGGAAAAACCCTATGACGCGGTGGTGATCGGCTCCCTGACTCTGGGGGAACTGCTGCGGTTCCGGGAGGAACGGGTGCTGGCGGCCCTGGCGGAGGGAAAGAGTGTGTATCTCTACACCCCGGGCCTGCCGGAAAGCCCCAAGAACCGGGCCCTTTCCGGCAGCCTGTCAGCTGCCCAACGGGAGCTGAAAAACTGGGGCGTGCTGTTTACGGACGGGGGACGAAAGCGGCTCATCACCGCGGAGGAAGCAAAGCAGCTCCGGGCCAGTGGGCAAAGCCCCGGTCCGGGAGCGGTGCTGACCCCCCTGGCAAAGGAAATATTGGAGGGAACGAAATGAAGATCGGTACGGTAACAGGCTCCGTATGGGCCACCCGGAAAGCCACCTGCCTGCAGGGGCAGACCTTTCTGGTGGTCCGCGCAGGGGACGAGGAGCTGGTGGCGGCGGACCAGGTGGGCGCGGGTCCCGGGGACCGGGTGCTGCTGGCCACGGGCACCGTGGCATCCCGGTACTGCATGGATGCTCCGGTGGACGCGGCAGTGGTGGCCATCGTGGATGTGAAAGCGCGGGAAAACTGACAAGGAGGAATGCCAATGTCCGGCGATCAGATTCTCATTGCCGTCATGGCGATTTTTGCGGTGCTGGGGGCGGCGGACCGGATCCTGGGGGACCATCTGGGCCTGGGCCCGGAATTTGAAAACGGAATTCTTGCCATGGGCTCCCTGGCGTTGGCTATGGTGGGAATCGTCAGCCTGGCCCCGGTGCTGGCAAGCTGGCTGCGGCCCGTGGTGGTGCCGGTGTACCGCTTCCTGGGGGCGGACCCTGCCATGTTTGCCGGGACCATTCTGGCCTGCGACATGGGCGGCGGTTCCCTGGCCCAGGAGATGACCGAAGACCCCCGGGCAGCCCTGCTGGGGGGCGTCATCACCGGCTCCATGCTGGGCGCTACCGTTGTATTTACGATTCCCGTTGCAATGGGCATCCTCCGGCCGGAGGACCGGCCCGCCATGGCAAAGGGAATCCTCTGCGGTGTGGTCACCATTCCTGTGGGAGTGCTGGTAGGGGGCCTTGCCGCCGGGTATCCTGTTATGATGGTGCTGAGAAACCTTACCCCCATCCTCCTTATCGGGGCGCTGATTGCCCTGGGACTGTGGCGGGCGGAGAAAGGTATGATCCGGGGGTTCGCGGTTTTCGGCAAGATCGTCGTGGCGGTAATCACGGCGGGCCTTGCCGCTGCCATCGTGGAGGAACTGACGGGCTTTGTCCTGATTCCCGGCATGGCGCCCATCTCCGAGGGCTTTCAGACCGTAGGGGCCATTGCCATCGTTCTGGCGGGGGCGTTTCCCCTGGTGTACACGGTGACGAAGCTTCTCAGAAAGCCCCTCATGGCGGTGGGGAAGCTCCTGGGCATCAACGATGCCGCGGCGGCGGGGCTGGTAGCGTGCCTTGCCAACTCCATTGCCGCCTTTGAGATGGTGAAGGACATGAACAGCCGGGGGAAAGTGGTGTGCATTGCCTTTTCCGTTTCTGCGGCCTTTGTGTTCGGAGACCATCTGGGCTATGCCGCTGGCTTTGCCCCGGAAATCTTACCGGCCATGATCGCGGGCAAGCTGGCAGGGGGCGTTGCCGCCGTGGCGGCGGCCCTGCTTCTGACCCGCCGGGAAGCGGAATAAAGATGATGCCCGGGGCAGCAGCCCCGGGCCTTGTGTTATTCTGTGATGGTGATTTCGCCTTTTGCTGCCGGGTCGTCCCGGATGATTTCCCCAACGGCGGGGACGGTGATATGCCCGGAGTAGGGGTTCTTGATACTGACGACAGGGGTTGTAACGGTGGCCTCCACGTCGGAGCGCTCAAAGCTCAGGTCCGTGTCCACCATCTCACAGTCAATGAGCCGCAGGTTTTTGCAGTAGCACAGGGGCTGGGTGCCGATGATCCGGCAGTGGTCCAGGGTCAGGCCGTCGGAATACCAGGCCAGATACTCTCCTTTCACGGTGCAGTTGCGCACGGTTACATTTTCCCCGTGCCAGAAAGCGTCCTTGGTGTCGAAGACGCAGTTTTCAAACAGGGCGTTCTTTATGTACTGGAAAGAATACTTCCCTGTAAAGCGGACATTGCGGAAGACAATATCCTCCGAACGCATCATGAAATACTCGCTGACCGCGGTGGAATCCTCCATCCGGATGCCCCGGGTGGACCAGCCAAACTCCGGGGAGACGATGTCGCAGTTTTGGATCGTCACATCGACGCACTCCCGCAGAGTCTTGATGCCGTGCATTTTTGTTCCCGTGATGGTGATGTGTTGGGAGTACCACAGAGCGGCCCGGCAGTTGGGGGTCATTTCTCCATTTTCGATGACAAGGTGATCGTCATGCCAGAATGGGTAGCGCAGGTTATAAAAGCAGTCCTCCGCCCGTACATTGGCGCACTCCTTAAAGGCGCTCTCCCCGTCGGCGGGACCGTCGAAAGCGCAGTGCCGCACACATAGATCATGGCTTCCGTAAAGGGCCCGCTCCTGGTCAAAGGTTTGGTTTTCAATGATTTCCATAGAATCCTCCGGTAAAAACGTTATCCTGAATGGGCAGAACGAATGCTGCCCGGGAAAGCTGTAGTCAGTATGGTTTATTATACAGAATACAAGCGGTTTCGTCAATCCTTTTCCCCGTCCGGCGGCCGGCACGAAAATGATCCGCACCGGGTTTACAGTGCGGATTATTTTCTGGGAATTATCAGATCAACCAGGCAAAGCAGAAAATGATCGTTTAGCGGAGCACCCTTTGGGGCGTGGCAATCTCCATCGTACAGCAGGCTGCGTTCCAAGTTATGTGTCATTCCGAACCAGTTCTCAAACTGGTGTGGGAATCTCCTTCGTCATCGAGACCGCGTTCTTCTAAAGATGGAGATTGCCACACCAGCGTGCGCGCTGGTTCGCAATGACCGGGAATTCGGAAGTTCTCCGTCGGTGCGCTAAACGTTCATTTTGCTGGTATGTATCGTCTTATTCCACCCGAAGCATCCGGTAGCCCACACCGATGTGGGTCTGAATATACTGGGGCGCGCCGGGACCCTGCTCCAGCTTTTTCCGGAGGGTCGCCATGAAGACCCGCAGGGAAGCGATGTCGCTGTCGTCGCTGTGGCCCCATACCTTTTGGGTGATATAGGTGTGGGTAAGGACTTTTCCCACATTTCTTGCCAGCAGGCACAGAAGCTTATATTCCATGGGAGTCAAATGGAGGGGCTCGCCGTTCAAGTAGGCACAGCCCGCGGGCAGGTCAATGGTCAGTTCCCCGTTGACAAAAATGGGGGAGGACTGCTCCTGCATCAGGGCAAGCCGCCGCTGGGTGACCCGGAGCCGGGCCAGCAGCTCCTCCACGGAGAACGGCTTGGTCAGATAGTCGTCGGCGCCGGCATCCAGAGCCTGGATTTTATCGGTGTCGTCGCTTCTGGCGCTGATGACGATAATGGGCATATTGCTCCAGGTGCGGATGCGCTGAATGACCTCCACACCGTCCATATCGGGCAGGCCCAGATCCAACAGGACCACATCCGGGTTGTGGGAGGAAGCCTCCAGGATGGCGCCGCTGCCGGAGGCGGCGGTGAGAAAACGGTATTCGTGCAGACGCAGGGTGGTTG
>CAMCCS010000074.1 GCA_945873295.1 uncultured Clostridia bacterium | reverse complement strand
CAGACCAGGTTCGTCACGACTTGTCAGCGGCGACTCGCCGCCAAATTCCAATTTGTCGATCTGCTGTTTTAAACCGATATCTAAAGACCCCATTGTTGGAAAACGGAGGCATGAAACATGAGCTTAATGGAGCGGCTGGAACGCCAGAAAAGGACAAATATGCCTGCCCCTGCTGCCAGCGCTCCGGGGCGGAATTCGGAACGGTATGCTGCCGCGGCTTCTGCCACCGAGGAATACGGGGAATTTAAGCAGAAGGTGCATGCCGAGGTCATTGACCTGGTGAACCGGGAATCCGGCAGCCTCCGGGAGGACGACCCGGGGAAAAAGGAATATATCCGCTCCGTTATCGAATCCGTGGTGAACCTGCGGGGCGGCGACGTGCCCCGTTCGGAGCGGGGAAAGCTCATTACCGAGCTGTATAACGATATTGTGGGCCTGGGCCCCCTGGAAGCCCTCCTTGCCGACCCGGAGGTCAGCGAGATTATGGTCAACGGAGCCGACCATGTCTATGTGGAGACCCACGGCAAGCTCCGGCTGACCAACGTAAAATTCCGGGATGACGCCCATGTGATGAACGTCATCAACCGGATCGTATCCTCCGTGGGACGGCGGATCGATGAATCCAGCCCCATGGTGGATGCCCGGCTGGCGGACGGTTCCCGTGTCAACGCCATCATTCCGCCCTGCGCCCTCACCGGGCCCACCATCACCATCCGGAAATTCTCCGCCACCCCCCTTACCGTGGCGGACCTGATCCGGTTCGGCTCCGTATCCCCCCAGATGGTCACCTTTTTGGAGGCCTGCGTGAAAGCAAGGCTCAATATTGTGGTCTCCGGCGGCACGGGCAGCGGAAAAACCACCCTGCTCAGCGTGCTTTCGGCTTACATTCCCGAGGACGAGCGCATCGTGACCATTGAGGACGCGGCGGAACTGCAGCTTCGCCAGGAGCATGTCATCACCCTGGAAAGTAAGCCCGCCAATGTGGAGGGCGCGGGTGCGGTGACCATCCGGGACTTAGTGCGCAACGCCCTGCGTATGCGGCCCGACCGGATCGTGGTGGGCGAGGTCCGGTCCGGCGAGACCCTGGACATGCTCCAGGCCATGAACACCGGCCACGACGGCTCCCTGACCACCGCCCACGCCAACTCCCCCAGGGACCTGATGTCCCGTCTGGAAACCATGGTCTTAATGTCCGGCTTTGATATGCCCGTCAAGGCCATCCGGGAGCAGATTGCCTCCGCCCTGGATCTGGTGGTGCACCAGGCCCGGCTGCGGGACGGGTCCCGGAAGATCGTCAGTATTTCCGAGGTGGTGGGCATGGAGGGCGATACCATCACCCTGCAGGATATTTTTGTATACCGGCCCACGGGCTTCGGCCCCGACGGAACCGGCGGCGGTTTCCTGCCCACAGGCATCCGCCCGGGCTTCGTGGAAAAAATGGCGGACAACGGTGTGAGCGTCCGGGATGAATGGTTTCATCCCTGAGCTGGGAGGCAACGTATGCTGATAATCGTCATCGCCGCCGGCGCGGCAATGGTACTGTACAGCTCCATTCTGATTCTTTTTTCCGATACCCCCAAGCAGCGGGTCAAAAACCGGCTTAACAAGCTGGCGGAGAATGTGGAGCTGGAATACATTCACGACGCGGTGCTGAATGAAAAAAAGAAGCAGCGCAAGGTCAAGAAAAAGCCCCGCCTTATCAGCAGGCGCTTTGAAGACAGTCTGGCCATGGCGGGCATCCACATCAGCGCCCAGGAATTTGTGACGCTGTGGATCTGCCTGACCCTCGGCCCCGGATTGGTGGGGAGCCTGATGGACATGGAGCTGATCGCCGTGCTGGGCATCTGCGTAGTGGGCTTTGCCATTCCACCCATTATGGTGCAGCGCTCCCGGGCCAGGCAGCAGCAGCTTTTCAACAAGCAGCTGGGAGAGTCCCTGACCATTATGAGCAACTGCATGCGTTCCGGCTATTCCTTCCAGCAGGCGATGCAGAGCATTTCCAAGGAAATGCAGCCGCCCATCTCCACGGAATTCGGCCGGGTGGTGCGGGAGATCAACTACGGCGCCACCCTGGAGCAGGCACTCAATAATATGGCCCAGCGGGTGGACAACGCGGATTTTAACCTGCTGATCTCCGCGGTCATCACCTCCACCCAGGTGGGCGCCAACCTGTCGGAGATCCTGGACACCATTTCCGAGACCGTCACGGACCGGATCCGCCTCCGGGAAGAGGTGCGGGTCTTCTCCGCCCAGGGGCGGATGTCCGGGCTCATCATTGGACTTTTGCCGGTGGCGGTCATTCTGTTCCTGATGATTCTGAATCCCGACTATATCCTGGATTTTGTCAATCATCCTCTGGGAAAGATTCTGCTGATTGCCTCCGTATTTCTGGAAGCCATGGGATTTTTCCTGATTAACCGTATTGTGGACATCAAATACTGATTTGCGGGAAAGGAGGCTGCGGACGGTATGAGCGCGGTGATTGCGCTGGGCGCGGGGACATTGCTGTTCTGCGCGATGGTTCTGGCTCTGGGCCCCAAGACCCGGAAGCGGGACAAGGTTCAGTCCCGGCTGGATGATCTGGGCCGGGATGTGTTCCGGGCGGATATGCTCCGGGACGAAGAAATGAACAAACCTTTTTCTGAGCGGGTCCTGCGGCCGCTGCTGCACCGGCTGACGGAAATCATCTGCATGTTCATTCCCATTCAGGGCATGACCCCAGCCGGCAGTGACCGGCAGAAGAAGCTTCTGATGCAGGCGGGCTGGGCCATATCCCTGGAGGAATACATGGTCATCCAGCTGATTTGTATGGCAAGCTGCGGCATTTTGGGCCTGATGTATGCCCTGCTCTGCGGGGAGAGCGCCATCAATGGGGTGCTCTATTTCCTGGCCGGCGGGTTTGCGGGGTATGCCCTGCTTCGCTACGGCTGCTCCGCCGCCGCGACCCGGCGGAAAACGGCTATGGAGCGGCAGCTTCCGGATATGCTGGATCTGCTCAGCGTCAGCGTTGCCGCGGGCCTGGGCTTCGAGCGGGCCATGCTGCACATCATCAATACCATAGAAGGCCCCCTCATCGATGAATTCACCGTCACCTACCGGGAAATGTCCATGGGGCGGTCCCGAAAGGATGCCCTGACCCTGCTGGGGGAGCGGTGCGGCGTGGAGGACCTGACCACTGTCACCGGGGCGCTGGTGCAGGCGGGGGAGCTGGGAATTCCCATCCGCAATGTGCTCCAGTCCCAGTCCGCCGCCATCCGCCGCTCCCGCCGGAGCAAGGTGCAGGAGAAGGCGGCAAAGGTGTCCACAAAGATCCTGCTGCCCATGATCGCGTTTATTTTCCCGGTGCTGATTATTGTGCTGTTGGGCCCGTCCCTCATTACCATTTTGGAGGAATTCAAATGAAAACTTACACAGTTACCCGGGATTCTGGGCCAGTTGCGGACCGGGTGGCCCTGGCGGACAATTTCTTCACCCGGTTCCGGGGGCTGATGCTCCGCAAGGCCCTGGCCCCCGACGATGGCCTGCTCTTAAAAAACTGTTCTGCCATCCACTGCTGCTTTATGAGCTTTCCCATTGATGCGGTGTATCTCAATGGGGATATGCAGGTGGTGGCGGTGGAGACTGTGAAGCCCTGGCGCCTGGGGGGGATCCACCCTGGCGCAAAGCATATACTGGAACTGGAAGCCGGCAGCGCCGTGGGGCTGGTCCCCGGGACGCTTCTTAACTGGAAGGAGAGGGAAACAAAATGAAAGACAACCTTGTGGAAATGCTCCGGGAAAAGACGGAGGAAGCCAATCTGGATACCATTCTGAAAACCACCTTCGGCGGGTACAGCCGCAAATCGGTGCAGGAATATATCGCCATGCTGCGAAAGCACCAGAATGATATGCAGCAGTCCTTTTCCGAGCAGCTGGAGCTTGCCCAGACGGAAAGGGACAGGCTGGCAGGGGAGCTGGCGGACGAGAAGGCGAGAACCACGGCGGCGGAGAGACCATGACGGGGATCCTCTTTGCCCCCAACGGCAATGTGACCCTGAACGGCAGCGACGCCTGCTTCGTTGGCCGGATCGTTGCCCAGAATATCCGCAAGACCGGCGGCAAAATCACCGTCACCTACCGGGAGGATGTGGACCGGTTCCTTCCCACCACCAAGGTCCATCTGATCGCGTAAAAGGGAGGGGCCCTGTGGACAGCCCGGATTGCGCCATAGTTAAAACCTGTCATTTCGAACCGCTGCTGCGGCTTGACCGAAATGGCAGGTTTTGCTTCCTTTGTAGAAGCCTGTGTTTTGGGCCAATTCCGCGCTTTTCGGCACCCTGCCGTATTCACCCGGCCAGAACAGCAGCTTCATCCCATTACCGGGGAAAGGAAGCAAAAAATAAATGACAGAGCGCACGCCTTTCCCGGTTTGACAATTTACGAAAGTTCTCCTATAATATTACATGCTTACCGGGCCACGCGACGGTTCAAAAAATTGGAATTTGTCGAATTCCCGGTCATTGCGATAAAGTAGCGCACTACTTTCGTGGCAATCTCCATCGATTTTCGAATCACGATCGTCTTCCTCCGTAGGGGCGCTCATTGAGCGCCCGGCAGAGAAAGTTTCTGTATTCGTATTTCTTTCGGCGAAAAGGTACCATACGACGTGAATTCATGATGGAATTCGACGCATTTTGCGGGCGGTCAGTGACCGCCCCTACGAATGGATGACGATGAGCTGCCTGGAATTCGATGGAGATTCCCACACCAGGAAAGCGAACTGGTTCGGAATGACACGTTCTGACGATGCACCAAATTCCAAATTTACTGCACCACAGAACGATACCGAGCGGGTCAGGGAAGGAACGACCACAGACCAGGTTCGTCACGACTTGTCAGCGGCGACTCGCCGCCAAATTCCAATTTATCGATTTGCTGGGAAAAGCAGATAAGCATTTTCCATTATATGTAAAAGAAAAGAGATTAAAGAAATGATACGATCATCCACCGCTTCGGGAAAGACCACCGTCCGGGATATGACGGACGGGTCCATTATAAAACAGATAACGCTTTTTGCGCTCCCCCTGATGCTGGGCAATGTCTTCCAGATGCTCTACAACACCGTGGACTCCATCGTTGTGGGCAATTTTGTGGGCAAGCAGGCTTTGGCGGCGGTGGGCTCCACTACCATGATCGTCAATATGATGGTGTTCTTCTTCAACGGCTTCTCCACCGGCGCCGGCGTCGTCATTGCGAATTACTTTGGAGCCAGGAATATGGAAAAGCTGCACAAGGCCATCGAAACCACCATGGCAGCAACCTTCCTGCTGAGCGTCCTGTTTACCGTGGCGGGTGTTGCGGCGGTAAAGCCCATGCTGCGCTTTATGGCAACCCCGGAGGATGTGTTTGGGGAGGCGACGGTCTATCTGCAAATTTATATCGGCGGTATTTCCGGGCTGCTGGTGTACAATATGGGCAGCGGTATCCTGCGGGCAGTGGGGGATACCATGCGCCCGCTGTACTTTCTTATTTTTACCAGCGTACTGAATACCCTCCTGGATCTGCTGTTTGTGCTGGGGCTTCACAGCGGAATTGAAGGTGTGGCCTGGGCGACCATTATTTCCCAGTTCATTTCCGCGTTTCTCATTCTGTTGCTGCTGACCCGCTCAAAGGATATCTACCGGCTGACCTGGCAGGATCTGAAAATTGACCGTGGTATCCTGGGCGGAATCTTTGCGGTGGGCCTGCCCGCCGGAATCCAGTCCGTCATCACGGCGTTCTCCAATGTGTTCGTCCAGTCCTATGTGAATTTCTTCGGTTCCAGCTGTATGGCAGGCTGGAGCTGCTATAACAAGCTGGACCAGTTCGTCATGCTGCCCATGCAGAGTATGGCCATGGCGGCAACCACCTTCGTCAGCCAGAATATCGGCGCGGGCAGGGAGCGTCGGGCGGATCAGGGCACGGTGATTACGGTGAGCATGTCCGTAGGGGTCACCGCCGTCATTGTGGCGCTGCTGTGCCTGTTTGCCGCGCCTGCGGTGCGGCTGTTTTCTCCGGACGAATCGGTGATCGAATACGGGGTTCTTTTCATCCGGGCCAATTGCTTCTTCCTGCTTTTTAACTGCGTGAACCATGTGCTGGCAGGCGCCCTCCGGGGGCGGGGAGACTCCAAGGGGCCCATGATCATCATGCTGCTGGCATTCGTTGGGATCCGGCAGGTCTACCTGTATGTGGTGACCCGGTTCATTGCCAACACCCCGTTCCTGGTGGGCTTCGGCTACCCCGTGGGCTGGACCACCTGCTGCATCATCGAGCTGACCTATTTCTTCCTCCGCTGGAGAAAACCGAAGAAGGCATGACCCTTTGCCATTATGCGTATAACTATAAAATCCCCGGTTCGCCCCCTTGTGTGGGAGGTGAACCGGGGATTTGTGAATATAAAATGCGTATATCGGCTTTCATCAGCAAACAGATAAATAGGAATTTGGCGGCGAGTCGCCGCTGACAAGTCGTGACGAACCTGGTCTGTGGTCGTTCCTTCCCTTTTAATTGTGGTATGATTGCCCCCGGCAATCATTGGGATTTTGATTCACTGCGTGCAGCACCACCCGCTCGGTATCGTTCTGTGGTGCAGTAAATTTGGAATTTGGTGCATCGTCAGAACGTGTCATTCCGAACCAGTTCTCAAACTGGTGTGGGAATCTCCATCGAATTTTGGGCTATCTATCGTCATCCATTCGTAGGGGCGGTCATTGACCGCCCGCGAAAACGCACCGAATTCCAGCATAAATTCCCATCAAATGGCACCTTTTCGCCGAAAGAAATACGAATATGGAAACTTCCCCTGCCGGGCGCTCAATGAGCGCCCCTACGAGGTATGACGTTTTTGATTTGGAAATTCGATGGAGATTGCCACACCAGTGACGTCGGTCTACTCTTCGCAATGACACGTTCTGACGGCCCGCCAAATTCCCAATTTGTCTTACTGTTTGTTTCTGCTGATAAGGTTTTTTAAATAAAAAGCTGTCACGCCGAACCGGCCTTTTCGGGCACTGGTTCGGCGTGACATGCTATTGTGCCGTGCGGCAAGGCACGGATCAGGTGTTTTCCGAATCGGAGGGCGCAATGTCTCCGGTCTGCACGGTTTCTTCGGACTCTACAGCTTCTTCCGGTTCCGTGGGTTCGCCGGTTTCCACCGTATCCACGGTTTCTTTGGCTTCCTCATTTTCTGCCGCTTTGACAGCCGCCCGGTTGACTGCAAGTTTCGCGGGATCGTGGGGCCGGAATGCCTGCACCAGCAGAACGGTGACGGCCACGGCGCAGCTTCCCGCGGCCAGAAGCTGGCTCACCCGGAAGGAGCCCCAGTAGAGGCTATCCATCCGCAGGCCCTCAATGAATGCCCGGCCCAGGCCGTACCAGGCGCAGTAGCCCAGGGCGATCTGGCCGTCGTACTGCTTTTTCTTCGACAGGAAGTGCAGCAGCAGGAAGCCTGCAAAGTTCCACACCGATTCATACAGGAACGTGGGGTGGTAGTACTCCGTGACACCGGTGACGGTGTTGTAAAGGCCCATACGGGTCACAGCGTCAGTGGCGGCGCCGAAGGCTTCCCGGTTAAAGAAGTTCCCCCACCGGCCGATGCACTGGCCGATAAGAAAACCCAGGCTAACCAGGTCCAGCAGGGCGGGCAGGGAACACTTTTTGATTTTGCAGAATACGATGACACCCAACGCCGCGCCCAGAACGGCGCCGTAGATGGCCAGTCCTCCCTCCCAGATATACAGCACGGAGATGGGGGTGTTCCGGTACATGGGCCAGGAGAAGGCGCAGTAATAGGCCCGGGCGCAGATAATAGAAAAGGGCGTGATCCACAGCACACCGTCCAGCAGGCTGTCTTCGGTGAGACCTGCCTCCCGGCTGCGGCGGCAGGCAT
>CAMCCS010000073.1 GCA_945873295.1 uncultured Clostridia bacterium | reverse complement strand
ACCGAGTTGTCAACTGTCCATTGTCGATTCAGTGAAGCCGCCAAATTCCAATTTGCCTGATTGCTGCGTAAAGCCGAGATGCAATTGATGCCTGTGGGAAAAGGAGTGTCAGCTATGCCGAAAAGCGCGTTTTACCGATTTACGGTTCTGGGTGCCATAATCATGGCCCTGCTTTTTACGGGGAATTGGCTGCGTGCCAGGGCGCAGACGGTTCCGGAGGGCACGCAGGTGCCGCCGGTGTCCTCTGAAACACAGGAACCACCGACGGCGCAGACCACGTTGGAAACCCAGCCGGAAACCGAGCTCGTAACGGAAGCGGAAACCGAGCCCGTAACGGAAGCAGAAACCCAGCCGCCAACGGAGGAAGAGCCAAAGCTTCTGACCCTTTCCGAGATCCAACCCGACGGGTTTGCCCTGCGCTGCAGCCAGGTCAGTCTGGAAGCGGACGATGCCCAGGTTTTTGTTTATGACGCGGCGGGGGACAGGATGCTCTACTGCTCCGGGCCGGAGGATGAGACGGTCTATCCTGCCAGCATCACAAAGCTGTTTACCGCCTATACCGCCCTGCGGCTGCTTCCCGGGGATACGGTGGTCACTGCCGGCTGGGAGCTGGGGCTGCTGAAGCCCGGCTCTTCCTATGCGGGAATCGGAATGGACAGCAAGCTGACGGTGGAAATGCTGGTGGAGGCCATGCTGCTGCCCAGCGGAAACGACGCTGCCTATGTGCTGGCGGCGGCAGCGGGCCGGGCGGCAGCGGGAAATCAGAGCCTGGGGGCCTCCGCCGCTGTGGGGGCCTTTATGGAGCGGATGAATGAAATGGGACAGGAAGTGGGCCTTGTAAACACTCACTTTGTCAATCCAGACGGCTATCACGACAACGCCCACTATTCCTGCCCCCAGGATTTAGCCCGGATCGGCGCACTGGCCCTGGAGGACCCTGTGATCGCGAAGTACGCTTCCATGACCCGGGATACCGTCCGGTTTGTCAGCGGCGAAAGTGTTACCTGGGACAATACCAACCGGCTTCTGAATCCCGACTCCGAACTGTACTGCCCGGAGTCGGTGGGCCTCAAAACCGGCTATACCAACCGGGCGGGCTTTTGTCTGCTCTCCGCCTTCCAGCGGGGGGACAGGCTGGTTTTGGTGGGGATCTTCGGGGCAAAGGACAAGCTGTCCCGGTATTCCGATGCCGCGGCTCTCTGGCAGGCGGTGATGACCGCCATGGATGACGAAGCCTGCGGCTGAACCGCAAATAAAAAAGAGACCCGCGTTCGGGCGGTGTTCGTTAGACAGTAAAATAGGCAAAAGGCGTGACTCTTCACGCCTTTTGCCTTAAGCGGATAGCCGCATAGCGGCACAAGGGATGCGGCCCCTTGTACGGAACGCAGTGACGCACCCCAGACATTCAGGGGGCCGAGCTGTTCGGTCTCGCACACCGAGCCGCAGCGAGGCGTTTCGGAAGCCAACCGCCGCATTGCGGCGGCTCTTAGGCCAGAGATGAGCGCACATACGGGTTTCATCCGTATAGAAGTGCGCCCTTAGTATCAGTTCGACAAATTGGAATTTGTCTGTCATTTATTCTTTATCGTAAATTGAGCATAGCCCTTTTCGTATTTTACATAGACAGTGTCGGTATCGTCTTCTGATGCATAAACCTCTTGTGCTAATTCAACTCTTGCACCATGAAAATCTTCTGCTGGCTCATTGTCATTATCAACCACGGCAATGCTGCCAACAAGTGCATATCCATCGGGTAAGGGTTCGTCAAAACCAGTTGCGAAATAGAAATAAATTTGCCCATTATACATGATTTGCGGTTGCTGGATTTTACCTGTGGGGTATCCCGTTGGTGTGGTTGGGGCTTCATTTTGAGTGGCACAACCAACCATAGCCAACACGCAAGCCAATGCTAAAAACAATGCTATCAACTTTTTCATGTGAGTACCTCCTTTGCCAAATTCAAGTCTATCGGTCTGTTTAATCATATCATACGGCTTCAATTTATGCAAGAACAGTCCCGGCAGACATTACAGCCGGGACTGAAACTGTTTTACAAACGCTCCCGATTGCGGATCTCTTTTTGGGATTATCAGGGAAGATGGTGGAAGCTTTCCAGGCTCTCCAGGACCAGGGCCTGGAATTTGTCCTTGACCCTGTCCGCGGTCTGCTGGACCTCCTCATGGCTGAGAGGCTGGGGGAGAATGCCGCAGGCCATATTGGTAATGCAGGATACGGCGCACACCCGCAGGCCCATATGACGGGCGGCAATGGCCTCGCAGACGGTGCTCATGCCCACCGCGTCGGCGCCCAGGGTGCGGAACATTCGAATTTCCGCCGGGGTCTCGTAATTCGGCCCCTGCCACTGCAGGTACACACCCTGCTGAAGTGACTCCCCCAGCTTTTCCCCGGCTTTGAGCACGGCCCGGCCCATTTCTATGTCATAGACCCGGCTCATATCCGGGAACCGGGGGCCAAGCTCCTGGGGATTTTCTCCCCGGAGGGGACTGGGGACAAAGGCGGAGATATGATCCGTAATGAGCATCAGATCCCCGGGGGTGAAGCTCGTGTTCACACCGCCTGCGGCGTTGGTCAGCAGAAGCTTCTTTGACCCCAACAGTCCCATCAGCCGGATGGGGGCCACCACCTCATTCATGGAATAGCCCTCATAGTAGTGAACACGGCCCTGCATGACCACCACCGGGACGGCGCGGATGTAACCGAAGATCAGCTTCCCAGCGTGGCCTGCCACGGTGGATACGGGGAAACCGGGCAGGGAGGCGTAGGAAACCTCCGCTTTCCTGTCCACCAGCCGGGCGAAATCACCCAGCCCGGAGCCCAGGACAATCCCGATCTCCGGGGTGAAGTCCGTCACTTCCCGGACGGCGCGGACCCATTTTTCCAAAAGCGCGTATGCTTGGGACATGTCACATTCCTCCCGGTGTGTTGGTTGGCGGGGAGCGGTCAATCCACTTCCACCAGCGTGTATTCCCGGCTGCCGTAGCCCAGGGCGGCGGCAGCTTCCACGGTGTGTACACCGTGACGGCTTTCAATCCGTTCCAGCAGGTGGTCCCTGCCCGGGTCCTTGCTTGCGTACACCAGATCCAGGCAGGCCTGGTCGATGGCAATGGGGTCGGTGGAAACGAGAATGCCGATGTCCGCCATGCAGGGATCCTCCGCAACGGAGCAGCAGTCACAGTCAACGCTCATGTTCTTCATTACGTTCACATACAGGAGCCTCCCGCCGAAGAATTCCACAACGGAACCGGCGGCGTCCGCCATGGCTTCCAGGAAGGAATCGTGGTCCGCGGTCCAGATCTTTGCCGGGTCTCCGGCGCCATGGATCAGGGCTTTCCCGTGGGAGGAAGCCACGCCGATGGACAGCTGCTTCAGCGCGCCGCCAAAGCCGCCCATGGGATGCCCCTTAAAGTGGGACAGCACCAGCATGGAATCATAGTTTTTAAGGTCCTTGCCCACATGGTTTTCCTTCAGGATCTTCCCGTCCGGAATGGGCAGAACAAGATCGGGACCCTGGGCATCCAGCAAATCCACGGGAAAGCTGCGGCTCCAGCCGTGTTCCATGAGAAGCCGGAGGTGCTTGTCGGTGGTGTCCCGCTCTCCGTCGTAAGCGGTGTTGCACTCCACAACGGTGCCGCCCACATGCTCGATGACGGGCTTCCAGAATTCCGGCCGGAGAAAATTCTGATTGCCCTTTTCACCGGAGTGCAGCTTGATCGCCACATTCCCGGTCAGCTTCTTCCCTGCCAGCTCATAGAGCTGCACCACCTTTTCCGGTGTGATGGTCCGTGAAAAATATACCTTTGCGCCCATGAAAGAATGCCTCCTTTATGAATTGCTCTCCTTATCAGAATTGTCAGGAGATTTGGGTGGTGTGTTGTTTGCCTTTTTGGCTGCTTTCCTGGCGGCCCTGCGCCTGCGCCACCGGCGGATAAGGATTCCCAGGCCCCACAGGATCAGGCCGTAAACCAAGAGGTAGGGCAGCTTAATGACGATCCAGGCGAAGAAATTCACGATGCCGTTTCCAAGCCCCTTCAGGCTGTCCAGGAACCCGGAGGAAATTTTCTCCCAAAGGGTCTGCTCTGCCACCGGGGTGTACTCCTTGACTTCCCGGACGGACAGATAGATGGTGGCATAGCTGACCTGATTGTCCATGGTCCGCAGACGGGAGCCGTAGCGTTCCAGCTCATAGTTTACATCGGTGAGGCGGCTCTCGATTTCCAGCAGGTCCGACATGGTTTCAGCCTGCTCCATGAGCTCCAGGAGCCGGTCCCGCTCGGTCTCCAGGGCGGTGATCCGGGTCTCGGTATCCACATAGGAAAGGGTAATATCCTCCGCGCTGCGGCTGGAGGACACCACATTGGTGAACTCGGTCAGACTGCTGGTAAAGGTGTCCAGCTGTTCCGCCGGAATGCGGACGGTAAGGCTGGCGCTGCGGTACCGGCTGGAAGAATAGGTGCTTCCGTTGCGTATGTTCTGCTCCTGGACGTATCCGTTCAGCTCCCGGATCTGCCGGTTCAGGGAGTCCAGGGCGGTGTCCATATCCTCGGTCTCCGTATCGATGTTCATGGTGATGACCCATTTCCGGTTCTCCGGGAGAACATCAGCCGTGTTTTCTGCTCCGGAGCCGCTTTCCTCCGCGGTCACAGCCAACGCAAAGTCCCGGGAGGCGGCCATGGTTTCCGCCACAGCATCCGCGTATTCGTAGTTTTCCATGGGAGAGCCGGCATCGTAGCTCTTACTGCCGCAGCCAGACAGTATGGACAGCAGCAGCGCGGTCAGAAGAAGGATGGTTCCGGTTTTTCGAATAGACATTTTCATACCTCCATTTTGTTGCCTTTCAAATCCGCGCGCTTCCTGGCAGGGAGCATAACCTGCCCGGGAGACTTCAAATCTGAGAGGTTTCTGATATTTGTCACTGCTATCTAATATATTTTAGTATAGCAGAAACAATACGTTTTTGCAAGGGTGCCTTTGGTACGCTGCCCCGGGGATGGACGAGAACACCTGCTTGCCTGCCGGTGGTGCCCGGTATTGTGAGGTTTGCTGAAAAAGGGTTGCAAATTCCCGCCGCTTTCTGTATAATGAGGGGAGAACGGAGGGATAGGCCAATGGCAAAGCTCTATTTTAAATACGGTGCCATGGGTTCCAGCAAAACGGCACAGGCGCTGATCACCAAATATAATTATGAGGAAAACGACCTGAATGTCTGGCTCCTGAAGCCCAGCGCCGATGATCGGGACGGGGTGCAGATCCTGCGCAGCCGTATCGGCCTGGAAGCCTCGGCGGACATCATCTCACCGGAAACGGATATTTTCCGCCGGTTTGAGACGGAGAAGCTGGGGCAGGTGGATGTCATTATTGTGGATGAGTGCCAGTTCTTCACCAGTGAGCAGATCGACCAGCTTCGGGAGATCGTGGACGCCTACAACCTTCCGGTGATGTGCTTCGGCCTGCGTACGGACTTCCAGACCAAGCTGTTCCCCGGCAGCCGCCGGCTCATGGAGGTGGCGGACAGCATTCTGGAGATCAAGACCATCTGCGACTGCGGGGCAAAGGCTACGGTAAACGCCCGGATTGACGGCAGTGGCCATATCGTCACCGAGGGCGCCCAGGTGGTCCTGGGGGGCAATGACAGCTATATTGCCATGTGCCACAAATGTTATATGCGCGGCATCCGGGAGCACCGGGTCATCCGGCTCCACGGTCAGAACAAATCAAAGTAAGGAGATTATTGATATGGATATTTCGGAAATCCTCAAAAAATGCGACCATACCCTGCTGAGCCAGACGGCTACCTGGGACGAGATCCGGGCGGTCTGCGACGACGGAATGAAGTACCATACGGCTTCCGTGTGCATCCCGGCATCCTTTGTGAAGCGGGCGAAGGAATATGTGGGAGATAAGCTTCCCATCTGCACGGTCATTGGCTTCCCCAACGGCTACGATACCACGAAAGCCAAGTGCTTTATGGCTTCCGACGCGGTGGAAAATGGCGCCGATGAGGTGGATATGGTCATCAACATCGGCTGGGCCAAGGAAGGAAAATGGGATGCCATTACCGCCGAAATCGCCGCGGTGAAGGTTGCCTGCGGCGGAAAGCTCCTGAAGGTCATCATCGAGACCTGCCTGCTTACCGATGAAGAAAAGATCGCCCTGTGCAAGTGCGTCTCCGACTCCGGAGCGGAGTATATCAAGACCTCCACCGGTTTTTCCAAGGCCGGTGCCACCTTCCACGATGTGGAGCTGTTTGCAGCCCATGTTGCCACCCATGTAAAGATCAAGGCTGCCGGCGGCATTTCCAGCCTGGAAGACGCGGAAAAATTCATCGAGCTGGGTGCCTCCCGCCTGGGGACCTCCCGGATCGTCAAGCTTGCGAAAGCAATGGAATAAAGGAGGAAAGAAAATGCTTGTTACCCCTACTCCCCATATCGCCGCGGCACCGGGGGACTTTGGAAAGACCGTCCTGATGCCCGGTGATCCCCTGCGTTCCAAATTTATCGCGGAAAATTTCCTGGAAAATCCGGTGCTTGTGAATAATGTCCGGGGCGTTCAGGGCTATACCGGCTTTTATAAGGGCGTCCGGGTGTCCGTCATGGCCTCCGGCATGGGCATGCCCGCCATCGGCATCTACTCCCATGAGCTGTTCACCGGCTACGGTGTGGAGAACATCATCCGGGTGGGCTCCGCCGGTTCCATTCAGGAGAACATTCATCTATACGACCTGGTGATCGCTCAGGGCGCCTGCACGGATTCCAACTGGGCCTCCCAGTTCCATCTTCCCGGCACCTTTGCCCCCATTGCCTCCTGGGAGCTGCTCAGCGAGGCGGTCAAGGCGGCGAAGGAAAACGGCGCAAGATACCATGTGGGCAACGTGAATTCCTCCGATGTGTTCTACGGCGACCACGAGGGGGTCCCCCAGGGCTTAGACAGCGTGTACGGCCTGCGGAAGATGGGCGTCATGGCTCTGGAAATGGAGGCTGCTGCCCTGTATATGAACGCTGCCCGGTACGGAAAGCGGGGACTGTGCATCTGCACCATTTCCGATCATATCCTCACCGGGGAGGAGACCACCTCCCAGCAGCGGCAGGAATCCTTCACCACCATGATGAAGGTGGCCCTGGATGTGGCCGCAGCCATGGAAAACAAGTGAGGACAGAGCGGCTGAAGAATGTCCTGTTTCTGATATAGATACGTTTGAGCAGCGAGAATTGCTGCGTGCCTTGGAAGAAAAAGGAATATTTTTTCATAAGGAGCACAATATGAAACGAATCTTTTTGATCGTGCTGGATTCCTGTGGCATCGGCCAGATGCCGGACAGCGAAGCTTTCGGCGATGTGGGGGTGAATACCCTCCGGTCCTGCGCCGGCTCCGGCAGGTTTTCGGTACCCAATATGCTTTCTGCCGGTCTTGGCAACCTGGATGGGGTGGATTACCTCCCCAAAACAGATGCGCCCACTGGAGCGGTTGCCCGGCTGAAAGAGGCCTCCATGGGCAAGGATACAACCATCGGCCACTGGGAGATTGCGGGAGTTGTATCTCCGGATCCCCTGCCCACCTATCCCCAGGGCTTCCCCAAAGAGGTGTTAGAGGAATTTGAGCGGCAGACCGGCCGGGGCTGCCTGTGCAATCTGCCCTATTCCGGCACGGATGTGATCCGGGATTACGGTCCCGAGCAGCTGAAGACTGGCAAGTGGATCGTATATACCTCTGCCGACTCGGTTTTCCAGGTGGCGGCCCATGAGGAATGGATTCCCCTGGAGGAACTGTACGATGCCTGCCGGAAGGCAAGGGCCATCCTGAAGGGAAAGCATGGCGTGGGAAGAGTCATTGCCCGGCCCTATGTGGGGTCACCGGAGACGGGCTTCACCCGCACCCCCAACCGCCACGACTTTTCCCTGGAGCCTCCGGCGAAAACCATGCTGGATGCCATC
>CAMCCS010000072.1 GCA_945873295.1 uncultured Clostridia bacterium | reverse complement strand
CCGTTAAAGGTCCAGCCGTGATACCACAGCCCCGTTTCCCGGTCCGCCAGGTACTTGGCATGGAGCAGGAACTGGTACTGAGCTTCCTCGATGTACTCTCGCTTTCCCTCAATTCTTCCCATGTTCGCCAGGAACAGCACCGTCATAAACAGGGTGTCGTCCCACAGCTCCTGATCGTTGCGGGTGTCGGAGGTCATATGCTGGAAGCCTCCCTCCTGGGTTCTGGGAAAATGGGCCATGATCCAGGCGGCGCTTTCCCGGCAGGGAGCCAGATACTTTTCGGAGCCCAGGTACTCCCCCACATAGGACATGGTAAGGAACGGGGTGACGGTGTTTACGTTTAGGGCGGGAAAGCCCACAGTCATCTGATTGTCAAAATAGGCGGTCAGGATGTCCAGGTACTTTTCGTCCCGGGTTTTTTCGAACAGCCGCCACAGGCCGTACAAGCCCACCCCCTGGGTCCACTCCCAGTGCCGGTATCTGCGGATGTCGTCCCCTGCCAGATTGCTGCCCTTCATGTTCTCCAGGAACTGCTCGTCATCCTCATAGAGGATGGGGGTGAAGGCGTCCACAAGCTTTGCAAGCTTCTCTTCCGCAGCCGATTTGTATGCTGTTATCATAATTACAACCCCTCACCTTTCCCGTTACGCCAGGGCGTCATTCAGCCGGTGCAGGAGGGGGATCAGCTCCTGGGGGGTGTGCACGGTGTAGTCCGGCTGCCAGTCCGGTGCCTCTACCGTGTGGAAATACCGAGGCGACCAGTCCAGCCAGATGGAAGTCAGGCCCATTCGGTTGGCCCCCGCAATATCCTTTTTCAGGTTATTGCCGATCATCACAATCCGGGGCTTGTCCGCGTCCGTTAAACCCATCTTCTGAAAGGCAGTCTCAAACATGATGGGCTCCGGCTTCTGCTTGCCCACCACCTCCGACACGATCCACTGGTCGAAGCAGTACCCCAGGCCGTTCAGCCTGTACACATTCTGGAAAGACTCCCACTCGCCGTCGGCAACCAGGGCAATGGGGAAGCCCTCGTCGTGGAGCTGCTTTAAGACCTCCCCCGCTCCGGGGATGAAGTCCGCCCGCTGGACAATGCCCCGGTCGTCAAAGACCTGGGTGCCCTCGTCGATGATGGTATCCCCGCTGTCGGTGAAAATAATCAGACGCTTATTCATAGTCAAACCCTTTCAGCTTCAGCTCTTCCGCCCGGTGGCAGGCTACAAAATGGCCCGGCTCCAGCTCCTTGTACTCCGGGGCACACTGCTTGCACTGTTCGGTGCAGAAGCGGCAGCGGGTATGGAAGTAGCAGCCCGTGGGGGGATTGGCCGGGTTGGGGATCTCACCCTCCAGGGGGATCCGCTCGGTCTGCACTGTGGGGTCGGCCACGGGCACGGCGGAGAGCAGGCTCTCAGTGTAGGGGTGCATGGGGTGGGAGAACAATGTCTTCGTAGGTGCGTATTCTACAATACGTCCCAGATACATGACCGCCACCCGGTCGGAGATGTACTCCACCACGGACAGGTCATGGCTGATAAAGAGGTAGGTCAGCTTCAGGTCCCGCTGCAGATCGTGGAGCAGGTTGATGACCTGGGCCTGAATGGATACGTCCAGGGCGGAAACGGACTCGTCGCAGACGATGACCCGGGGATTCAGGACCAAGGCCCGGGCGATGCCGATTCTCTGCCGCTGGCCGCCGGAGAAGGCATGGGGATAGCGCTTCAGGTAGGAGGTGTTCAGGCCTACCTTCGCTGCAATGTCCATGATCCGCTGCTCCATCTCCGCCTTGGGCATCTTGGGGAAGTTGGCAACCAGAGGCTCCTTGATGATGTCGTAAACCGTCATACGGGGATCCAGGGAGGAATAGGGATCCTGGAAGATCATCTGGATCTCCTTGCGGTACTTCTTCATGGTCTTCTTGTCGATCTTGACAAAGTTCACCCGCTCCCCGTCGGCGGCGGTGTAGTACACATCGCCCTCGGAGGGTTCGTAGGCCCGGACGATGCAGCGGCCCAGGGTGGTCTTGCCGCAGCCGGACTCGCCCACGATACCGATGGTCTCGCCTTCGTTCACGGTGAAGCTCACATCGGTGACGGCACGGACACAGACGCCCTTGGAGTGAAAACGCATATGGATGTGCTGTACATCCAGAATCTGTTTCGGCTCGCTCATTACGCTTTTCCTCCTTCCGCCCCGCATTTCTCCGCCTGGGGACAGCCCGTGCAGGCAAAGCAGGCGACCCTGTGGTTGTCGCCGCTGTCTACCAGCTCCGGCTCCTGTACGTCGCACACGCCCTCGATGCGCTTGTCGCAGCGGTCATAGAAGCCGCAGCGCTTGGGCAGGTTCATGGCCACGGGCACGGTGCCCTCAATGGAGAAGAGCTTGTCCTGGCCCTTGGTGCCGATCTTGTGGACGGAGCCGATGAGGCCCCGGGTGTAGGGGTGCTGGGGGTTCTTGAAGATTTCCACCGCGGGGGCGGTCTCCACGATCTTGCCCAGGTACATAACCGCCACCCGGTCGCACATCCGGGCCACGGTGCCCAGGTCGTGGGTGATGAACAGGATGGACATGCCGAAATCCTTCTGCAGCTCCTTCATAAGCTCCAGAATCTGGGCCTGGATGGTCACGTCGAGAGCCGTGGTGGGCTCGTCGGCAATCAGGAGCTTGGGGTTACACACCAGGGCCATGGCGATGAGGGCCCGCTGGAGCATACCGCCGGAAAACTCGTGGGGGTACTGGTCGTAGCGCTTTTCCGCGTTGGCGATACCCACCTTTTTCATAACGCCCAGGGAAATTTCCTTGGCTTTCTTCTTGTCCCTGGTAATGTGCAGCAATGTCGCCTCGTTAATCTGGTTGCCGATGGTGTACATGGGGGAGAAGGCCACCATGGGCTCCTGGAAGATCATGGAGATCTGCTTTCCACGGATGGAGCGGATCTCCTCGCCCCTGGGCTTCAGCTTCAGAAGGTCCGTCATGCCCAGGTTTTCGGCGTCAAAGAGGATCTCACCCTCGGCTTTGCAGTTTTTCGCGTTGATTCCCAGAATGGCCTTGCTGGTCAGACTCTTGCCGCAGCCGGATTCGCCTACGAGGCCCAGAGTCTCGCCTTTGCCAATCTCAAAATTGACGCCCCGGACGGGGGTCAGGATGCCGTCGTCGGTTTTAATGTTGATTTTCAGATCCTTGACCTGCAGAACCAGGTCCTTTTCACGGGCTTGATTTTCCATCATGCGAACTCCTTTCCTCGTTTACTTGTAGGGATCCGCCGCGTCCCGCATACCATCGCCCAGGAAGTTATAGGCCAGGACGGTAATAATGACGAAGATCAGGGGGATCATCTTCCAGGGGCACTGGGCAACGGTGGCCAGGGCCTCGGTCTCCTTCAGCAGAACGCCCCAGGAGGTGGCGGGGGACTTCATGCCCAGTCCCAGGTAGCTCATGGAGGTCTCTCCCAGGATGGAGCCGGGGATGCCCAGGGTCAGGTTCACGATCAGGTAGCTCAAAAAGCCCGGGACCAGGTGCTTGACGATGATCTTGAAGTCACTGACACCGGCAAGCCGGGCGGCCATGACGAAGTCCTCCTTCCGCAGGGCAATAAACCGGCCCCGGACCGTCCGGGCAAGGCCCGTCCAGCCGATGAAGGAGAGGATGATCGTAATGTACAGGTACATGGCGGTTACGGAGATTCCGGGAGGGATGGCCGCGGACAGGGCCAGCCACAGCGGGATACTGGGCACCGCGGAGATCACTTCGATGATACGCTGAATGAGGTTGTCGATCCAGCCGCCGAAGTAACCCGAGATGCCGCCAAGCAAAATACCCAGCACAAAGCTGATGGCGGCGGAGACAAAGGGAATGGTCAGCGACACCTGACTGCCGAAGAGCAGCCGGGAGAAGATGTCACGGCCCATGCTGTCCGCGCCGAAAATATTGATTCTCGCGTCGGTGGACACATTGCCCGCCTCGTCCACCAGGCCGTACAGGTGGACATTGCTGGGAATGAGCCCCAGGAACTTATACTCGATACCGGGGCAGAAGAACTTGACATAATACTTCTGGCTGTAGTCCTCGGTAGTGATGACGGTAAAGGTCTTCTTGTCGTTGACCTTCTGCAGCTTGAACACGAAGGGACGGGAGAACTTGCCGTTTTCATCCCGCCAGTAGACCTTGGTAGGGGCGGTATCCTTGTAAAGGCCGGAGAAGTCATCCAGGCCGTAGGGCGCCAGGAAGTCGGCAAACAGAGCGCCCAGATACAGAACCAGCAGAATCGCCATGCTGAACCGGGCCAGCTTGTGCTTTTTCAGCTTGATCCACATGAGCTGCCACTGGGAAGCCAGATAGGTGCTCTCCTGATTCTTTTCCTTTTTCTGAAACAGCGTTGCCAAAGGTGCTCAGCTCCTTTCCGAAAACCGAATTCTCGGATCCAGCCATGCCAGGGCGATATCCGACAGAAGGGTGCCCACAACCACCAGGATGGCCTGGACCAGAACGATGGTACCGGCCAGGTACATGTCCTGGGATTTCAGGGCTCTCAGCAGGACGGGGCCCAGAATCGCCATGTTCATAACGATGGCGGAAACGGTGGAGCCGGAGAAGATGGTCCGCAGAGCGCCGGACAGGCCGGAGACCACCGGGTTCAGCGCCGCCCGCAGGCAGTACTTATAGGTGATGGTTGCTTCCGAGCAGCCCTTGGCCCGGGCGGTGAGGGTATATTGTCTCGCCTGCTCGTCCAGCATCTGGGCGCGGACGGTACGGATGATGCCGCAGGTGCCGGAGGTGCCGATGACGAAAATGGGGATCAGGCACCGGCCCAGGAATTCCGGAATGTATTCCAGGCGCATACCGTTTTGCAGCATTTCGGTGCTGAACAGGCCCAGATACATGCCGCCCGTCTTTACATAGATGACATACATAACGATGATCGCCAGCAGGAAGTTGGGCGTCGCCGTTCCGATAAAGCCGATAAAGGACCAGATATAGTCCCCCACGGAATACTGGTGGTTGGCGCAGTAAATGCCGATGGGCAGCGACACCGCGTACTGGAACACCAGGATGATGAAGGAGATTGCCAGGGTCAGGGGCAGATAATCCCCGATGACCGCCCACACATCCCGGCCGTACTCAAAGGAGTAGCCGAAGTCGCCCTTGGTAATGATGTCCGTCATCCAGATGAAGTACTGGACATACCAGGGCTTGTCCAGGCCGAACTGGACCCGCAGGTCCTGAATCTGCTCCGGGGTGAGAATCTCGCCCTCCGCCGCCATGGCGGCGGCATAGGAGGAGGCATAGTCTCCGGGAGGAAGCTGGATAATAAAGAAGATGACCACGGAGATAATCAGAATGGTTGGAATAAAGAGCAGCAATCGCTTACCGATATATTTAAGCATTACCTCTTTCCCTCCTTCTTGGATTTGGTGTCGTAGAAAAATGCGGGAGGCGCTTCTGTCGTGTAGAAACAGCCTCCCGCATCGCTATGTTAAATTAGCCTGGGAACAGCCGGTCCGTAAATTACTCCTGGATGAACCAGCACTGGCAGTGGGCAATACCCATGTCACGGTAGATGTCGGACCAGACCAGCCCATCGGGGAAGTTGTGGATCCGGGCATTCACGGCGTGGATGGCGGGAGCCTCCGCGATGTAGCCGATGGTCCACTGGTTCTTCTGGTGCAGGGCCATCATGTCATTGACGATCTGTGCCCGGGCGTCGGGATCACCGGTCTCGTCCAGCTTATGCTTCAGGTCGATGAGGGCCTTCAGATCGCCGGTGGCGGTCTCTTCGTTCATGATGCCATACCAGGCAACGTTGGTGGCGCAGCCGGGGATCATGGAGTTGGGCTTCAGGGCGATGGAGATGTCACCGATGGGGGTCACGGGGAAGAGCATGCACTCGATGGAGCCGGCCATCAGGTCGTTATCCACCACGCTGCGGTCATAGTCGTTGAAGTTACAGTTGATGCCCACGGCATTGAAGTACTTCTTCAGGAACTCATAGGTGGTGCCCGCGCCGGAATCGGCAACGGAGACGATATTCAGCTCAAACTTGCTGCCGTCAGCGAAAGCATAGAAGCCGTCGCTGCCCTTAACAAGGCCGGCGCTCTCCAGCAGGGTCTGGGCCTTGGCAGGATCGTACTCAGTCCACTGCTTGGACCACTCCTCGCTGTAGCCCAGAGCGCCCTCCTGCGGCGCGGCCTGGCCGGGCTCATTCCAGTTGTTGGTCAGGGTGGCGGCCATCTCCACACGGTCAACGGCAATGGACAGAGCCTGACGGAAGTCGGGGTTGTTGAACAGGGCGTTCTTGGCTTCATCAGCGATGCCCAGGTTCAGGTGCAGCTGGTATTCGCCGCTGCCCCAGTAGGTGGGAGCCCACTGATAGAGGTTGATCTTGGTGCCGGAGGTGTTCTCCGCGTCCAGAACGGTGGGAGCATCCTGCACGGCGATGGTCTGATAGTCAACGGTGCCGTCCAGCAGAAGCATCAGGGTCTGGGTCTCGTTCTGCACGGTGGTGTAGACGATCTTGTCCATGTAGGGCAGCTGCTGGCCCTGGGCATCGACCTTCCAGTAGTAGGGGTTGCGGACGAACTCATAGTACTCGCCCTTGATGCTGTTCTTGCCGGCCTCGTTGGACAGGACAAAGGGGTTCAGGGTGGGGATTCCGGGGTAGTTCCAGAAGTAGTACAGCATCTCCTTGCCGGCCTTGCCGATGTCGGAGAATTCCACACCGCAGATTTCCTGGGCAGCGGCCAGAGCCTCCGCTTCCTTGGCGGTCTTGGCGTCGCCGTCTTCCATGCCCTTGCTCTCGATGACCAGGTCAACCATCTTCTCAAAGACATGCTTGGGGGCGTAGTGCCACTTGAGGTCAACGGTCAGGGCCTCGATGAAGTCGTACTTGGGAGTGCCGAAGGTCACGGTGAAGGTGGTGTCATCAACCTTTTCCACCACGGCGGGATCGCCGTTGGCATCCTTGTGGCAGGAGCGGACGCCCTTGCCATCCACCTTGTTCAGGCAGACGGCGTTGTAGAACCATACGCAGTCCTCAGCGGTGAAGGGCTCGCCGTCGGACCACTTCATGCCTTCGCGCAGGTAGATGGTGTAGACGGTGTAGTCGTCGCTCACATCATAGCCCTTGGCCACGTTGGGCTCAACGGTGCCGGAGGTGTTGAAACGGAACAGACCTTCCTCGATGGGCTTGCCGGCGTCCCAGTTGCCGCCGCCGGCGGAACGCTTCAGCTCGCCGCCGTAAACGCCGATCTCCAGGGCATTGCCGGCAGCGTCCACGGACTCGACCATTACGTCGTCCGCCACAGGCAGACGGTCCTCCACCTTGCCGTAGGTGCCGGCAGCGGTGAGGAAGGGAGCCTCGGTAAAGGTGGTCACATCCACTTCCACAGGCGCGGTGGTCTCCGCGGGGGCGGTAGTCTCTACGGGGGCTTCGGTCTCGGTGGGAGCGGGGGCGGGGGCAGCGGCACAAGCGGCCATGGTGCCCAGGCACAGAACCAGTGCCAGAACCAGCGCGATCCACTGTTTCATATTCTTCATGTTTTTCCTCCTGATTCTTTTATTGTTTTCGGTCGTGTTTTCGTACAACCTGTACAGCTTTATCATACCATAGATATTCTCAATTTCTACGCATTGTTTGTTCATTTCTCATTTATATATCGCATTTCTTGTCTTATTTTTTCATTTCTTTTTTTGTTTTTGCGCATCTTACACAAATTTTACATTGTTATTACAGCGTATTGTACAAATTTGATATTTTTTTACAAAGAATATGCAAGGTTCTATTGCCAAGAAAAAAAATCTGTGCTAAACTGAATTCGCGGAGGGAAAAACACCGCTTTGTCCATATCCCGCCCGCCCTAAAAGCGCGGGTTCGGTTGTCGGCTGTTAAAACAGCTGAGAGAGAAATTGGAATTTGTAGAGCTGTTTGCCGAATGGTACTCGGGTGGAAAATGGGACGCGGCA
>CAMCCS010000071.1 GCA_945873295.1 uncultured Clostridia bacterium | reverse complement strand
CACATACCAAATTGAGTGTGCTTACTAAAGCCGATAACCTTAATTCCAATTTACCCTTCCGGCAGAATCCCATCCTTTGCCCGCACTTGGTAAACTCACCCTTGCGAAGCTATGAAAAAGCACTTATAATGAAACTGTATACGCAGCGATCTTTTGGAGGTGCCTGGAAACCATGGTCAAAGCCAACGGCGTCTGCGTGGTGGAAAGCCAAGCGCTTGTTGAAGCATGCGGGGATGCCATTGCATACAGACGGATGGGATAAACCGTCCTCTGACTTTTGGCAAACCCTGGGAGGGAGAACACAATGAAAACCGAGAAACGATCCAACCTGAATTTCTGGCTCCTGGTGTGGGGTCTGGGTATTGCGGGACAGCTCTGCTGGAATATGGAAAACCAGTGGTTCAACACCTTTGTCTATGCCAAGATCGCCAAGGATCCCACCATCATTTCCTGGATGGTGGGGGTGTCCGCCGCGGCAACCACCGTCTCCACCTTCTTATTCGGCTGCGTTTCCGACCGGCTGGGAAAGCGGAAGATTCTGGTTGCCGTGGGCTACATCCTCTGGGGCATCTTTACTATTGCCTTCGGAATGACCCAGTTTCTGACCCGCAGTGCCGCCGCGGCCCTCACCGCGGTAGGCTTTGCGGTGGTGGCCGCGGATGCCGTTATGAGCTTTTTCGGCTCCATGGGCAATGACATTGGCCTGAACGCCTGGGTCAACGACCACATGCACGACGGCAACCGGGGCCAACTGGGAGCGGCCCTCGCCACCCAGCCCATCATCGGCACCATTGTTGGCACCGTGCTGGGGGGCATCTTAGTGGGCAGCGACGACAACTACATGCGGCTCTTCTTTGTCATGGGCCTTGTGGTCATCGCCTTCGGCATCTACTGCCTCTTTGCCATGTCGGACAGCCCCGACCTGAAGCCCAGCCGCCGGGGAAGCTTCGCCACGCAGTTTTTCAGCATTTTCGATTTCCGGGGATATATCCAAAACAGGGAGCTTGCCTGGGTCAACCTGGCCCTGGCGGTGTTCTTCGTTGCCTTCAACATGTATTTTACCCACATCGGCAACTACATGATCTACTATCTGGGCTTCTCCCCAGATATGATGGGCTATGTGGAAGGGATCGCCCTGGTCCTCGCCATGCTCTTTACCATTCCCGGCACCCGGCTTCTCAACCGGGGGAAGGCTCCCGTGCTCTGCCTTGCCGCCACGGTCATCAACAGCCTGGGTGTGGCGACCCTGGGGTTCTTTGTCCGCCCGGAAAATATCAACCCCCAATCCCTGTGGAATCCCGTGCTCCTGGTCGGCGTATTTCTCATGGGCCTGGGCTATGTCCTGTTCCTGCAAAGCATTACGGTCTGGAGCAAGCAGCTCTATCTGGCCGATGCCCGGGGCCAGTTTGAGGGAATAAGGATCCTGTTCTTCGTGCTGATCCCAATGGTGATCGCCCCCCTGATCTCCAATCCCATCATCAAAAAGAGCGGGGAATTTGTGGACGAGAACGGCTTTACCTCCTATCTGCCTACCCACACCCTGCTGATAGTAGGCGCCGGGCTGGTTCTGCTGACCATCATCCCCATTTTAAAAGCCAGAAAATACCGGGATGCACGGACGGCTTCCGGCGGAGGAACGGAAAATGCTGGAAACTGAAGATCTGATTCTGGATAAGGCCGAATTCACCGACTGGGAAGCCATGTACCAAAATGTCTGGTCCCACCCCGAATGCGCCCGGTATATGCTCTGGAATCTCACGGAAAGCGAGGACGCCGCAAAGGAACGGATCCTGCGCACTATAGAATTTCAGAAGGACCATGACGGCTACCTAGTCTATGAAAAGGCTTCCGGCAGCCCCATCGGCTTTGCCGGGGTACGGCAGGCATCCGACGGCGTATGGGAGGAAACGGGGATCTGCCTGGGTCCTGCGTACCAGCATAAAGGTTACGGAAAGCAGATCCTTCTGTGCCTGATGGGGTACTGTCGGGACTGCCTTCACGCGCACCGGTTCCTATATTCCACCCGGGCGGAGAACCTGGCATCCTGTGCCCTCGCCCGCTCCCTGGGGTTTACGCTTGTAAGCACGGAAATCAGGACGGACTCACGGACAGGGCAGACATACACGCTGGAACAGTACCGCGCCGCTCTGTGAAATGTCAGCAAATCTACCAGCAAATTTTACAAAGATTTTACAATAATTTTGTTGTATTCGTAGAAAGATGGAATCCGGCTCAGCTTATCATTGCATTTCTTGTCAAAAGTTGTATAATTATGCACAGCTTGAGTTTTCTCAGGCGAAATCAGAACATGGAGGAAATGAAATGAAAAAGATTATCGCAATCCTCTTGGCTGTGGTAATGCTTCTGGGGCTGTGCGCCTGCGCGAAGACCGAGGAGCCTGCTGCTACTACCGCTGCTCCCGCTGCGGACAATACCCCTCAGGAAACTGCCGCTCCCGAGACTGAGGCTCCCGCCGTGGACCAGACCACCTTTGAAGAGCTGCTGGAAGCCGGCAAGAAAAACGGCAACAAGCTCACCATTTACAGCACCCACTCTGTAGCTGTCAGTGCCGTTGAGGCTTTTGCCAACAAGTTCGGCATCGACATCAACATGGTGGAGGGCACCCAGATCGGCGACAACAACCAGATCACCCAGGTTGCCACCGAAGTCTCCAGCGGGGTTTCCGGCGCGGATGTCATCTTCATTCAGGACGGCGCCCGGACCGTCTCCGAACTGGTGGACGAGGGCTATGTCTACAACTGGTACAACCAGGAGATCCTGGACGCGGTAGGCGCTGACTGCGAGCCTCTGCTGGTTTGGGACTACTGCAACAAGGTCTTCATTTACAGCACCGATTACGTCGCTGAGGGCGAGATCACCAACATCTGGTACGCCACCGATCCGCAGTATGCCGGCACCGTGCAGATGAAGAACCCCGAAAAGGAAGGCGTCAACATGAACTTCCTGGTCATGCTGACCTCCGACGAGAACGCCGCCAAGTTGGCTGACGCTTACAAGGCCTACTACGGCACCGACATCGTTCTGGATTCCGACTGCCCCAACGCCGGTTATCAGTGGATCAAGATGATGTACCAGAACGGCGCTGTTCTGGGCGACTCCGACGGCGATATTGCCAAGGCAATCGGCAACCCCGAGCAGGAATCCGATACCAAGTGGTCCGCCCTCATCACCCTGAATAAGTACATCAAGAACCGCAAGGATTCCACCAAGAATCCCGGCAGCTACACCCTGGACTACGTTAAGGAAATGGATCCCGTTGCCGGCTTCATTTATCCCATCTACGGCCTGATCACCAAGAACGCCGATAACCCGGAGCTGGCGAAGGCTTTCCTGGTATGGCTGTTCACCGAGGAAGGCTGGATGGGCGACGGCACCACCACCCAGCGTGACGGTTCCGTGTACAAGGGAATGTCCGGCCGTTTCGGCGACTACTCCGGCAACCAGTCCCTGGCCGTTGCCGAGGGCGACCTGCCCGTGACCGAGTGGAAGAAGATCCTGATTCAGGAAGACCCCATCTACGCCGCTGCCCACCGGGCTGACGTGGAAGACTTCATTAAGCTGATCAAGTAAAAATCTTCTTACTGTAGCGAACGAAGCATTGGAAAGGGATGGCCCAGTGCCATCCCTTTCCTCCATATTTCCGCAGGTTTGTGCGGCAGCCCCGCCGCTGCAACTCGCATCAGGGAGTTTGAGAAATGAAGAAAACGCTAAACAAGATAAAAACCTTTTTCAGCAAGCCCTATAACATCCTGCTGATCGTTCTGATGGTCACCCTGACCTACCTGGTGATTCTGCCTCTTTTTTCCATTGTGGGCGACACCTTTGTGGTCCACGCCTCGGAAAAATCCAGGGTCGGCCAGCCGGTTGGCAGCTTTACCCTCTATCACTGGATCCGGGCTTTCGCCAGCGATTACAGTAAAATTCTGATCTGGGAGCCTCTGTGGCACAGCCTGTACACCTCGGCGCTGTCCTGTGTGGTCTCCATCGTCATCGGCGGCGGCTTTGCCTGGCTGGTTACCCGGACCGACCTCAAGTGGAAGAAAGTCCTGACAAAGCTCTTCATCTTCCCCTACATCATGCCCTCCTGGACCCTGGCACTGGCATGGCGGAACTTCTTTAAGAACGCAGTGGTCGGCGGCGCTCCCGGTATTTTCACCGCCCTCACCGGCATCACCATTCCCGACTGGTTTGCCTACGGTCCTTTCCCCATCATTGTCACCACCGGCCTGCACTACTCCCCCTTTGCCTATATTCTCATCGGCGGCGTCCTGAGAAATATGGATGCCAACCTGGAGGAAGCGGCCATTATCCTGAGAACAAGCAAAGCCCGGATGTTCACAAGGATCACCATTCCCATGGTCATGCCCGCAGTCATGAGCACGGTTATCCTGGTATTTTCCAGCGGTATGAGCTCCTTCGCGGTGCCCCAGTTTCTGGGTCTGCCGGTGCGCTACTATGTGCTGACCACAGAGATGTACTCCACCATCCAGGGCACAAACCCCGGCGTAGGGTATATCATCGCCATTCTCATGATGGTGATTTCCGTTGGCATTATGCTTGCAAACCAGTACATGATCGGTACCCGGAAATCCTATGCCACTGTCACCGGCAAGAGCGCCAATATCTCCCTGTTCCACCTGAAGAAAGCGCGGACTGTCATCTCTCTGCTGGTAACGCTGGTGGTCCTGTGCATGTCCGTTATCCCCATGATCTCCTTCGTGCTCCAGTCGGTCATCCTGACGGACGGCAACTACCATTTGTCCAATATGACCCTGGACTTCTGGATCGGCATTTCCAAGGGCGGCAACGATTACCAGGACAAGGCGGGCATTCTGCGCAACGCCGATGTGTGGAAGACACTATTTAACTCTTTGAAGCTGTCCTTTACCTGCGCTCTGGGCGCCGGTACCGTGGGCTTCCTGGCCGGCTACTCCATTGTCCGCCGCCGGGGCAGCACCCTGAGCCGGTTCGTGGAGAACCTGACCTTTATCCCCTATCTGATCCCCTCCATGGCGTTCTCCGCCATCTACCTGTCCATGTTCTCCCAGCAGCGGGGCTTCATCCCCTCCCTGTACGGCACCTTTGCCCTGCTGGCACTGATCGGCACGGTCAAATATCTGCCCATGGCCTCCCGCAGCGGTGTCAACTCCATGCTGCAGCTTTCCCCGGAGATAGAAGAAGCAGGCGTCATCATGGGTGTTCCCTGGTGGAAGCGGATGACACGAATCATCGTTCCCATCCAGAAATCCACCATCGTATCCGGGTATCTTCTCCCGTTTGTATCCTGCATGCGGGAGCTGAGCCTGTTCGTTATTCTGGTCACCGCCAACAACCGCGTGCTCACCACCCTGCTGTTCTTCTATGACGAAAAGGGCTGGTCCCAGTACGGCAATGCCATCAACCTGCTGATCATCTTTATTGTGCTGCTGGTGAATTTCGTCGTGGAAAAGCTCACAGGCGCTTCCATTGAAAAGGGCGTAGGAGGAGAATAAAATGCCAACAATCAGACTTGTAAATGTAACCAAACAGTTTTCCAAGGGCTCCAAGGCGGTGGATCAGCTGAACCTGACCATCGAGGACGGGCACTTTGTCTCCCTGCTGGGCCCCTCCGGCTGCGGCAAGACCACCACTCTGCGAATGATTGCGGGTCTCGAGACACCCACCGACGGTGAGATCTACTTCGACGACACCTGCGTTTTCTCCAACGAAAAGGGAATCAATGTCTCCCCCGACAAGCGGAACGTAGGCTTTCTGTTCCAGAACTACGCTCTGTGGCCCCACATGACCGTCCGCAGAAACATTGCTTTCGGTCTGGAAAACATGAAATGGGACAAAAAGAAGATCGAAAACCGGGTGGCGGAAATCTGCAAGGCCATGCGCATTGAGGAATACATTGACCGTTATCCCGCGGAGCTTTCCGGCGGCCAGCAGCAGCGTGTAGCCATTGCCCGTACCCTGGCTCCCAATCCCCGGGTGCTGCTTATGGACGAGCCTCTCAGCAATCTGGACGCCAAGCTCCGCAACGATATGCGGGCGGAGCTGAAGCGGCTGCACAAGCAGACCGGCGCCACCTTTGTTTACGTCACCCACGACCAGCTGGAGGCCATGACTCTGTCCACCCGGATCTGCCTGATGAAGCTGGGCATCCTGCAGCAGTACAGCTCCCCTCTGGAGCTCTACGGCAAGCCCGCGAACCTCTTTACCGCGGACTTTGTGGGTAACCCCAGCATCAACCTCATTCCCATGGATGCCCAGATGGCGGGGGACGCCGTAAAGCTGTCCAGCGCCGACCTGCAGCTGACCTTCCGGCCCAACGAACCCGTTGCCCTGCCCGAAAGCGGCAAGGTGGTGCTGGGTGTCCGGCCTGAGTTCCTGAAGCAGCAGGATGAAAACGCGGTGGACGCCCAGGTGGAGTCCTCCCTCCCCTCCGGCATGGAGACCATTCTGGTCACCAAGGTGGGCGCTCAGCGCCTCACCTCCGTGATCTTCGGCGATGTGGACTTTAAGTCCGGCGAAAACCTGAAAATGGGTTTCTCTGGAAATAAGTACCAGCTCTTTAACGGCGACACCGGCATGCGGCTCACCAGCGGTTCCCTGGAGGTCTGACACACCGTTCCCTTTCTGACATAAAAACCAGGCTGCATTTGCAGTCTGGTTTTTATGTCTGTTTTGAACGCACACGGGCAGTCAGCTTCGTTTTTTCTTCCGCTTCCCCCGGGTCAGCCTGCCGACAAAAGGCTCGTAGGCCTTCATGGCACCCTTGGGGCAGAACTCGCCGCAGCAGAAGCAGCTGATGCACTTGCTCCGGTCAATTTTCGGCCGCCCGTTTACCATGGTAATAGCCTTGGCAGGGCAAACTGCGGCACATTTTCCGCAGCCCACGCAGGTTTTGTCCGGCTTGGGCCTGGTGACCAGCATTCCCTTTGCCAGCCGGTGGAACCACTCGCTGCGAAGGCCCCAGAAGCGAATATCCACCGGAGGCTGGAGCTTGAAATCCGGCACCCGGAAGGCTTCCGGATCCCCGAACAGGGTAAGCTCCCGGGCATTTTCCGGGATCAGCCCCCGGTTCGCCGCCTCGGCAAGGGTGGGTACGCCGTCTTTTCCCAGCCCGATGAGGTCCGCTGCCAGCAGGTCCAGGGCATGGGGATTAAAAGAGGCCAGAAGCACGCCCACATGCCGGGGATCCCCGTAGGACGGGCCGTTTCCCTCCATGGCAAGCACCCCGTCGCAGATGGACAGCCGGGGCTTTAAAAAGCCGCACAGGTCCACCAGCATGGAAGCGAACGCTTCATGGGTGGGAAAGCGGTAGTGAAACTCCGTCTTATGGGTCCCGGTGATGGCCCCAAACATGTTCTTGCAGGCGCCGGTGTAGCCCATGAGTGCGTGGGTTTTCAGCTTGCAAAGATCAATGATGGCGTCCGCTTTCAGCAGGTAATCGCAGCACCAGAAGCTGTGCAGCGTCTTTCCCTCTGGCACCCGTACCTCGGTTTCTCCAAAATCCTCGTTGAGCCTCGCCCCCGTCCGGGTCACCTGGGTCATCCCCGTTGCCCGGTACACCGCATCCAGAAAGGGCTTGCGGTAGGGACCTCCCGGACTGTCTCCCACTATAACCTCCGCGCCCCGCTCCGTAAGGCGGCGGCACAGGGCACAGACCACCGCGGGATGGGGTGTAGCCGCTTTCTCCGGGCCGTGGGCAACGACCAGGTTCGCTTTCACCGCGATCTTCATCCCGGGTTTTACCCAGCTCAGGGCGTCCAGAGGCGCAAAGAGGGCATCCATCGCCCGCTCCACCGTCTGGGGCTCATAGTTTTCGCATCCAACGATGCTGACCCGTCCGTCCATATCCATCCGCTCCTTTTGCTGGTATGTTTTCCTGATTGCTTATTATGGTAATAGTAAAACGATAAATTGGAATTAAGGTTATCGGCTTTAGTAAGCACACTCAATTTGGTATGT
>CAMCCS010000070.1 GCA_945873295.1 uncultured Clostridia bacterium | reverse complement strand
CCCCGACCTACTGATTCGTAGTCAGTCACTCTATCCAACTGAGCTACTGGCGCATGCACACGCTCTTGCTAACGTGCCTGAGTATAATAACACATCACGGTAAAAAATGCAAGCACTTTTTTCTCGGTTTTTTGTTTTCTTTGTTTTTCGGGGCGGAAATGACGCTTGACAGTATTTCGCTCCGTATTGTAGAATGTTTATCCGAAAAGGAGATGACCAAAATGCCGGAATATGACGTCCTTCAGGAGCTTCCCAGTCTCCTGCTCCCATGGTACAAAGAAAACAAACGGGATCTTCCCTGGCGGGCTGACCGGGAACCCTATCATATCTGGCTGTCAGAGATCATGCTCCAGCAGACCCGTGTGGAGGCCGTGAAGGGATACTATACCCGGTTTCTTCAGGCACTGCCCACCGTCGAGGACCTTGCCTCCTGTGATGATGACCGTCTTCGTAAACTGTGGGAAGGTCTGGGCTACTATACCCGGGTTCGGAATCTGAAAAAAGCCGCGCAGGTCATTATGAACCAATATGGCGGTGTTTTTCCCCGGGAATATGAATCTGTTCTTGCCCTGCCCGGTATCGGAGAATACACAGCGGGCGCGATCTGTTCCATTGCATTTAATTCCCCTACTCCGGCTGTGGACGGAAATGTGCTGCGTGTGCTGGCAAGACTTCTCGACGATGACCGCCCTGTGGATACGCCCCTTGTAAAAAAAGAATACCGTGAGCGCCTGGCAAAGATCTATCCAGCGCAGGCCGGGGCCTTTACCCAGGCCCTTATGGAATTGGGCGCAACCCTATGCGGGCCTAACCGGGAGCCGGAATGTGAGCGCTGCCCTTGCGCGGTGCTCTGCCATGGGCGTAGTCATAATACCGCCCACGTTCTTCCTGTAAAAGCTCCCAAAAAGCAGCGCAGGACGGAGGAAAAAACCGTTTTTATTTTCACTTGTGGAGATGCCTACGCCCTGGAAAAGCGCCCGGATACAGGTCTTTTGGCATCCCTTTGGCAGTTTCCGAACCTTCCGGGCTTTTTAGAGATTCCACAGGCACTGGCTGCCGCACAGGAAATGGGGCTTGAACCTGTACAGATCCTGCGTCAAGTACGGCGCAGCCATATCTTTACCCATATCACCTGGGAGATAGTAGGGATCTATCTGGAAGTAAAAGAACCGTCGCCGCCCTTTACATGGCTGACTGCCGCCGAAATCCGCTCCGAAGCTGCCCTGCCTACAGCGTTCCGGCAGTTCTTTACGGAGGATTGTATTTCCCCGGAAAGGTCATGACAGAAGTGCCAAATGTCCCCGTGCTATGGGCGGTTGTTTTCGTCAGAAAGACTTTTTTTCTGTAACAGGTTGACAATTCCGTTCTTCCCAATTATACTATTATCTAACTTACAAGGCAAAATCATCATGAAAGAAGTCTGAAAACCGTGGTTATCAAATGGGATGTTACTATTCCCCAACTTTCCGGGGATACGCCCCGGAAAGCCTACATTTATCTGCCCGCTTCCTACCAGAAAGAACTTGACCGCCGCTATCCCGTCATGTACATGTTTGACGGCCACAATGTCTTTTTTGACGAGGACGCTACCTACGGAAAATCCTGGGGTATGAACAAATATATGGAAGAAAGCGGCAAGGATCTGATTATCGTTGCTGTTGAGTGCAATCACGAAGGCAACAACCGGCTGAAAGAGTACTCCCCTATCAATTTTGAAAACGCTGAACTTGGCAAAATCAAGGGCAAGGGCCTTGTCTATATGAAGTGGATGATCGGGACCCTGAAACCCTATATTGATCAAAAATATCGCACGCTGCCGGACCGGTGCAATACCATTATTGCCGGTTCCTCCATGGGCGGTCTTATGGCGCTCTATGGTGCTACGGTATTCAACCATGTTTTCCAACGGGCGGCGTGCCTCAGCCCCAGCCTGTGGGTCGCCCCTGGAAAGGTACTGGAAATGGTCGCCCGGGCCAGAATCCGCCGGGATACCTGCATCTACATGGACTATGGCGAACTGGAGATCTTCAACCATGCCGCAAACGCGGAATCCATGATCTCCACCGCCCACCTGCTGATGACCAAACGGGTGAATCTGGCTCTGCGGATCGTCCCCGGCGGCAGCCACTGCGAAGCATCCTGGGAACGCCAGATTCCCATTTTCATGGACTGTCTGGGCTTGTAAGCCCGTCAAATACACGGAAAAGAGAGCGATTATGGAAATTAGGTATTTTAAACATTACAGCGGCAATCTCGGCCGGGACATGGAGTTCAAGGTTTACGGTCACGCAGGCAAACCCGTCCTGTTCATTCCCTGCCAGGGCGGACGATTCTTTGACTTTGAAAATTTCAAAATGGTGGACGCATGGGCAGACTGGATCGAGCGGGGCGAGTGCACCGTCTACTCCGCGGACTGCATCGACAACGAAGCCTGGGGCGCCATTGGCGCGGACAACCGCTGGCGAATCGAAAATCACGAGCGCTGGTTCCGCTATATCACCGAGGAGCTTGTCCCCTATATTAACCACCTCAGCGGTGAGCGCAACGGCTACAGCCAGGGCATCATGACCTTTGGCTGTTCCATGGGTGCCATGCACGCGGCAAACCTTTACTACCGCCGTCCAGACCTGTTTGACAGCTGCTTTGCCATCTCCGGACTGTATGACAACAAGCTTTTCTTCGGTGATTATTGTGATGACCTGGTGTATAATAACTGCCCGGCTCTCTTCCTTGACCATCTGCCTCACGACCATTGGTATCGTGAGCTGTACAGCCGCCAGAAGTCTCTGATCGTCTGCGGTCAGGGTGCCTGGGAAGGCCCTCTGCTGGAAAGCACTCGCTTGTTGGACACGGTCTGCTGCCGCCAGGACATTCCCACCCGGTTTGAGTATTGGGGCTTTGATGTAAACCACGACTGGCCCTGGTGGTTTGTGATGGTAAAGACATATCTTCCCTGGCTGCTGGGATAAAAATTCTATCAGAAAGAGAGATGGACTATGAAAAATTTTATTTTTATCTCCCCCAACTTTCCTCTGACCTACTGGAAATTTTGTTCCGAGCTGAAAAAGAACGGTATGCGGGTACTGGGTATTGGCGACAGCCCCTACAATGATCTGATTCCGGATCTTCGCAACGCTCTGGACGAGTACTACAAGGTGTCTAGCCTGGAAAACTATGATGAGGTGTTCAAAGCCGTAGCATTCTTCACCTTCAAGTACGGCAAGATAGACTGGCTGGAATCCAACAACGAATACTGGCTCATGCGGGATGCCCAGCTTCGTACCGAGTTCAACATCACCACAGGTCCGAAAACTCCCGACATGGCAAAGATCAAATTCAAGTCCGCCATGAAGGAATACTACGCCAAGGCCGGGATCCCCACCGCCCGGTACCACCTGGTGGAAGGCTATGACGACGCGGCAGAATTTGCCCACACCGTCGGCTACCCTGTGGTTGTCAAGCCTGACAACGGTGTGGGTGCCAACAATACCTACAAGCTGAAGTCTGACGAGGATCTGCGCTTCTTCATCGATACCAAGGACGACAACGTGTACATCATGGAGGAGTTTGTCAACGCCTACGTCCAGACCTATGACGCCATCATTGATTCCAATGGTGAGCCTCTCTTTGAGTCCGGCAACGTTACGCCCCTGTCCCTGATGGATATTGTGAACAACTGCTCCGATTCCGTGTATTATCTGGTGAAGGATCTGCCGGAGCGGATCCGGGACGCAGGTCTGCGCACTGTCAAATCCTTTGGTGTCAAGAGCCGGTTTATCCATCTGGAGTTCTTCATTCTGAATGATGACCAGGAGGGCCTGGGTAAGAAGGGCGATATTCTCGGCCTGGAGGTCAATATGCGTCCCGCCGGCGGCTACACCCCCGAAATGTACAATTACAGCCAGGAAACCGACGTATATAAGATTTGGGCGGATATGGTGGCATTTGACAAAAATACCAAGCCCATCGGTAATCACCACTATTGCGCTTTCTATGGCCGCCGGGACGGAAAGACTTATAAGCTGGATGATTACGAGATCATGATGAAGTACAAGGACAATATGAAGATGTGGGGCCGTATTCCCGAAGCACTGTCCGGCGCTATGGCTAACCAGATGTATGTGGGCAACTTTGATACCGAGGAAGAAATGAACCAGTTCTACCGGGACATGTCCGCCACATACGAAACGGATGCAGAGTAAAAAACACATCCCCCGCCGCTACCAGTTTGATAGCGGCGGGGGCTTTTTCTGTTCGGTCTGAAATGCTCATTCATTTTCCAGCGCTGCGCCCACCAGGCCCAGGAAAAGCGGATGGGGCTTATTGGGGCGGCTCTTGAACTCCGGATGATACTGTACGCCGATATAGAACCGGGTATCGGGAATTTCCACGGTCTCAACAATATAATCGTCGGGAGAGGTTCCGCTGATCACAAGTCCTTTCTCCTTCAGCAGCTCCCGGAAGTGGTTGTTGAATTCATAGCGGTGGCGGTGTCGCTCAGAAATATTCTCTTTTCCATATGCCCGGTACATCTGGGTATCCGAATGAATATGACAGGGATAGGCTCCCAGCCGCAGCGTGCCGCCCTTGGCAATCTGCTCGTTCTGATCCGGCAGGAAATCGATGACCTTATGGGTAGACGCGGGATCAAATTCCCCGGAATTGGCATCAGGAAGACCTGCCACATACCTGGCAAACGCAATAACCGCCACCTGCATTCCCAGGCAGATCCCAAGGTACGGCACATTATGCTCCCGGCAATAGTTTGCGGTGATGATCTTTCCTTCGATACCCCGGTTGCCGAAGCCGCCGGGCACAATGATGCCGGCACAGTCAGAAAGGATCCCCCCGACTGTCTGGTCGGTAACCGTTTCGGAATCGATCCACTTGATGTCCACATTGGCTCCCAGCGCGTAGCCCGCATGGCGCAGCGCCTCCGCAACGGACAGATAGGCATCATGCAGCTGGACATATTTTCCCACCAGACCAATGGTCACGCTGCGGGTACGGTTCTTGATTCTGTCCAGCATTTCATTCCACTCCCGCAGATCAATCTGCGGTGCATCAATGCCCAGCTCCCGGCATACAATTTGGGAGAAGTTGCTTTTTTCCAGCATGATAGGCGCTTCGTACAGCACGGGCAGGGTAATATTCTCAATCACGCAGTCCGGCTTTACATTGCAGAACATGGCAATTTTTTTGAAAATGGATTCTTCCAGCGGCTCATCACAGCGCAGAATGATAATGTCAGGATTCACGCCCATACCCTGAAGCTCTTTTACGGAGTGCTGGGTAGGCTTGGATTTATGCTCATCAGAACCGCGGAGGAAAGGAACCAGGGTCACATGAATAAACAGGCTGTTTTCCTTGCCAACCTCCAGGGAAATCTGCCGTACCGCCTCCAGGAAGGGCTGGGACTCAATATCACCGATGGTACCGCCGATCTCGGTAATGACCACATCGGCATCGGTCTTCTTTCCCACAGAGTAGACGAATTCCTTGATCTCGTTCGTAACATGGGGAATCACCTGAACCGTGGAGCCCAGATACTCTCCCCGGCGCTCCTTGTTCAGCACATTCCAGTAGACCCGGCCAGTGGTCAGGTTGGAGTATTTATTCAGGTCCTCGTCAATAAAGCGCTCGTAGTGGCCCAGATCCAGGTCCGTCTCGGCACCGTCTTCCGTTACATAGACCTCACCGTGCTGGTAGGGACTCATGGTACCGGGGTCCACATTGATATAAGGGTCCAGCTTTTGGGCGGCCACTTTCAGCCCCCGGGCTTTCAGCAATCGTCCCAGGGAGGCTGCCGTGATCCCCTTGCCCAGGCCGGACACCACGCCGCCGGTAACAAAAATATACTTTGTATTTTTCATAAGTGATTTCTCCTTTAAAAAAGAGGGTTCGGCTCCGGGGGCAGCGGATGCTGTCCCGGAACCGAACGCCCCTGTCGGTTTATTCACGATACATTCCGCCGTCCTCCCGTGTTTCCCCGCATTCTGGGAGACTGCTCAGAATCATTTATCGTAGGTTCTGATGATGCTGTCGGCAACTTCCCGACGGGAGAGCCGGGTATCCATTGCCTGTTTTTCAATATAATAGTGGGCGTCCTGTTCCGTCATATGATGATGCTGGATAAGCAGCCACTTGGCTCTGTCCACTCTGCGGATGTCTGTCATTTTGTCCTGAAGGGTCTGATTCTTCTGTTCCATACGGGAAAGCCTGGCAGTAACGGCAATCAGAAGCTTTACCGAGGTATAGAGTGTTTTTCCGGACACCGGACGGGAAAGGGTCAGCACTCCCCGGTCTTCCACCTGTGCGGAAATTGCCTCATACTGTTCCGGTTTCGTCAGCAGCAGGATGCCCATAGGGCTCTCCGCCAGCTCCAGAGCAAGCTCCACGCCGCTGCAGTCCGGCAGCGAAGAATTGATGATTACAATATCCGCTGGTGAAACAGAAAGGGCCTGCCGGGTTTCCTCCGCGGTGCGGGTGTGGGCAGCAAGGCAGCAAACTTCACCGGGAAGGATCCCTCCCAGCGCGCTCCACGCCTTCTCTCCAATCCCGGCGGCGAGGATCTGATAGATACGTTTTTCCATCTTGGCCTCCGGATGCATGGAAGCCTCAAAACACCGGTTCCATTGACAGCGTCTTCCTGTGAAAAAGACATCTGTCAAGACTTCCAGGGATTTCGAGGCAGCATATACAAAAAAAGAGGATGCACCGCCCCGTACTTCTCGCCCGCCAGCAGTAAACATCCTTGTTTACAGAACGATTATACCCATTTTTGTTTTTCCTGTCAATCTTTTTTCTCTTGGAAGAAAAGTACAAATCTGGATAAAGGGTTTTCTTCCTTTTTTTCGGATTCACCAAAAATATATCCTGCCCAAAACTTTCGGTTTCTTCCCCCTTGACAGAAACCGATCCGGGATGTAAAATTCACCCATCAGAATAACCGCAGGCGACAAGGACGTCGCTTATGGGCAATGCCTGTAAGCGCCTTTGTCGCTTTTTTGTATGTGGTATTCGGTTTTTCCGGCAAATTTTATTATATGGAGGAGAAGAAAATGGTTACAGAGATTTTTTCATCCATGGTTTTTGATGACAGCACAATGGAGGCCCGGCTTCCCAAGCAGACCTACAAAACCTTGCAGAAAACCATCAAGGACGGCAAGCACCTGGATCTGGAGGTTGCCAATGTCGTTGCCAACGCCATGAAGGACTGGGCAATCGAAAAGGGCGCTACCCACTTTACCCACTGGTTCCAGCCCATGACCGGCATCACCGCTGAGAAGCACGACAGCTTTATTTCTCCCAAGGACGGCGGCAGAGTCATTATGGAGTTTTCCGGCCGGGAGCTGATTCAGGGCGAGCCTGACGCTTCTTCTTTCCCCTCCGGCGGTCTGCGGGCCACCTTTGAGGCAAGAGGCTATACCGCCTGGGACGCGACCTCCTATGCCTTTATCAAGGATGGCGTGCTGTGCATTCCCACCGTATTCTGCTCTTACGGCGGCGAAGCGCTGGATCAGAAGACGGCGCTTCTGCGCTCCATGGAAGCAATCAATCGGCAGGCCCTGCGTGTGCTGCATCTGTTCGGCAACGAGGACATTACCTCCATTAAGACCACCGTCGGTCCCGAGCAGGAATACTTCCTTATTGACAAGAGCGTATACGACCGCCGGAAGGACCTGATCTACACCGGACGCACCCTGTTTGGTGCCCGTTCTCCCAAGGGCCAGGAGCTGGACGATCACTATTTCGGTACCATCAAGCCCCGTGTTGCTGCCTTCATGAAGGAGTTGAACGAGGAGCTGTGGAAGGTTGGCGTTCTTGCCAAGACCGAGCACAACGAGGTCGCTCCCGCCCAGCACGAGATGGCTCCCATCTTTACCACCACCAACATCTCCGCCGATCACAACCAGATTACCATGGAGCTGATGCAGAAGGTTGCCAAGCGCCACGGCCTGGTCTGTCTGCTCCATGAGAAGCCTTTTGCCGGTGTAAACGGCAGCGGCAAGCATAACAACTGGTCCATTTCCACCAACACCGGCGTGAATCTGCTGGAGCCCGGCGAAACCCCCTATGAAAACGCCCAGTTCCTGCTGTTCCTGTGCGC
>CAMCCS010000069.1 GCA_945873295.1 uncultured Clostridia bacterium | reverse complement strand
AAGGTGACGCCGGTCTGCTTTTCCATATACATTTTGGCCTTGCTCTTGCCGAAGCCGCCCATGGCACCGTCCGCGGACATGCGCTTGGTCAGCATGCGCATGAAGAAGAACAGCACCGCAATGGTGATGCCATAGTACAGGATCATCATAATCATGGAGTTGTCTTCGGTAATAGGCTCGTTCACCGTTACGCCCATGGCATGAAGCTCCGCCGCCAGGGCCATGGTATCTCCGCCGCTGCGCAGGCCGGTATAGCAGGCTTTCTGACTCTGGGCAGGCTTTTTGGCCTCGTCCTTGGTCAGGTAAACAATCCGGTCATACCGGATCTCCACCTCCGCAAGATTCCCGGACTGCATCGCGTCCAGGAAATCGGAATAAGTGGTCTCGGTGTACTGGCTGTTGGACACAGCATTGAAAATCCAGCTAAAAATCAGCACCAGCGCCAGGGTGATGATCAGCGCGGTCCATATATTTCTGGGCTTGTCCTTTTCCGGCTGGTTATTATTCTTGGGATTTTGGTCATTTCGATTCGGATCCATTTTCTTCACCTCCCGGAGCACCGCCCGGTACTCCACTCTTTCCCAAACAGGGGTTCTTTGCGCTATCATAACACATTTTTTCTTTGTAGGCAATGAATGATTCAGAAAAAGCCAGTAAATTTTCTGTGAACCTGGGCAATTCCGGTATTAATACCGTTCTCGTGCCTCCCGGGCTGCCTATGTATTCCCGGAGCCTTCTGTACAGCTTCAAAAAAAGGCTTGTGAAAACCAGTGGAATCTGTTATAATAGCAGAGAATATTGATTTTTGATTTCAGGAGATGAACCCTATGAACGAGAAACGCCGCCCTGCGGCCCCTCCCCAGGAGGAACCGGAAGGACAGCTGGAGGGCCGGAACGCCCTGCAGGAGGCGCTGAAAAGCGGGCGGACCATTGATAAGGTCTTTATTGCCGACGGGCAGACGGACCGGGGGCTTCAGCGCCTTGCGGCACTTGCCAAGGAGGCGGGCGCCGTGGTGGTTCCCGTGGACCGGAGAAAACTGGACGCCATGTCCTTCACCCACGCCCATCAGGGGATCATCGCCCAGGCGGCAGCCCGGGATTACTGCTCCATTGACGAAATTCTCGCGGAAGCGGAAAGCCGGGGCGAAGCACCCCTGCTGGTTTTGTGCGACGATCTTTCCGATCCCCACAATCTGGGGGCGATTATGCGGAGCGCGGAATGTGCCGGTGCCCATGGCATTATCATTCCCAAGCGGCGCTGCGTGGGCCTTACCGCTACGGTTGCAAAGGCCTCTGCCGGTGCCGTGGAGTATATGAAGGTCGCCCGGGTGGCGAATCTGAATTCCGCCATTGCCGAGCTGAAAGAAAAAGGGGTCTGGATCTTCGGCACTGCCGCGGAAGGGTCCGTTCCCATGTACCGGGCGGATCTCAGGGGCCCAGCCGCCATTGTGATCGGCAACGAGGGCGACGGCATCAGTCCCCTTGTCCGCAAGAACTGCGACATGCTGCTGTCCATCCCCATGCGGGGCAGAATCAGCTCCCTGAACGCATCCGCCGCCGCATCTATTTTACTGTACGAAGCCCTGCGCCAGCGCATGGCATGACCCGGGAGGGAATAATATGGACAATCAAGACGAGCTCCAGGAGCTTGACCTGGAAGCAATCATGCGGGAATTCCACGACCCGTCCAAGGACCTTCCTCCGGAGGAACCGGAAATGGCTCCGGAAGATGGCGAAGAAGCAGCGGAAGAAGCACCTGCCGAGGCTCCGGAGGATACCGAGCCTGCGGATATCCCCGCTATTACGGAAGAGCCGGAGGATGAAACGCCGGTGCCCGATTCCATGGAGGAGCTGAACATCGGACAGATTTTCCTGGAGGAAGATACCGGGGAAGACGCTGCCCCAGATCCTGCTGCAACCGTCCGCATTGACGAACTGTCCGATACTCTGGAAGAATCGACTGCGGATACTGCCGAAAACGGTTCGGAGGAACCAGCCGCCGAAGACGGCAGCGAAGATACAGAGGAAACCTCTGCCCAGCCGGAAAAAGAACCCATTCCTTTCTCTCCCCGGGCCCGTTTGCGGGAGCTGAAGACCAAGCTGATCGCGGGACCGGAAAAGCGGTACTACGAGCTGGAGGAACTGGGGGTCGGCAAGCTCCAGATAGCCATTTTGCTGAATCTTGCCCTGGTTGCCCTGTGTGCCGGGGGCGCGGTCCTCTATGCCATGGGCGCGGTTCCCGGGAACCGGATGCGGTTTCTGGCTTTCAGCCAGGTGCTGGCCATGCTGGTTTCCGCTTTGCTTGGGTCCAACGCGCTGCTGGACGGGCTGGGCGACATCTTCCACGGTAAATTCACCCTGAACACCCTGATGGCGCTGACCTTCTTTGCCTGCTGCGCCGACGCGGTGTACTGCCTCATGGAGCTGCGGATCCCCTGCTGCGCCGCTTTCTGTCTGGAAATGACCATGGCGCTGTGGGCACGCTACCACCGCCGCTCTACGGAAATGGCCCAGATGGATACCCTGCGGAAAGCTGTGAACCTGGGCAGCATCGTAAAGTCCCCCGACTACTATAATAAGCGCCCCGGCATTCTCCGGGGGCAGGGTGATGTAGAGGACTTCATGGATACCTACAATAAGTCCTCCGGGCCGGAAAAGCTCCAGTGTGTCTACGCTTTTATCAGCCTCATCGCCAGTCTTGGCATCTCGACCCTGGCAGGGCTCCTCCACGGGCCCAGCATGGCGGTTCAGATCCTGTCCACCTCCCTGCTGGTGGCGGTTCCCGCCAGCTTCTTCATATCCCTCACCCGGCCCGCAGCGCTGCTGGAACGGCGGCTGCACATGGTTGGGAGCGTAATCTGCGGCTGGCAGGGTGTGAAAAAGCTCTGCGGAAAGGCTGTGATCCCGCTGCGGGATGAAGACCTCTTCCCTGAGGGCTCCGCCAAGCTCAACGGCGTAAAATTCTACGGGGAGCGCACCCCGGACGAGATTGTGTCCTTCACCACCTCCCTGATCGTAGAGGCAGGCGGCGGACTGGTCAATGTATTCCGCACCCTGCTTGCCAGCCGAGGGGGCAGAGAATATCCGGTGGAGGAATTCCGCAACTACGGCGACGGTGGGATCGGCGGCATCATTCAGGGGGAGCCCGTTCTGCTTGGCACCCTGGATTTCATGCAGGATATGGGCGTTCACATCCCCGACGGGACCATGGTAAATCAGGCGGTATATGCCGCCATCGACGGTGAACTCAGTGCGGTGGTTGCGATTTCCTACGCAAAGATGCGTTCCTCTGCCGCGGGCCTGGTTTCCCTGACGGTTTCCCGCCGTCTGACTCCGGTCATGCTTACCCGGGACTTCATGCTGACGGAAAGCTTCCTGCGCAGCAAGTTTTCCGTGCGCACCCGGAAAATGGTATTCCCGGATCAGCAGACCCGGGACGCTCTGGCAGCCATTCAAGCGGATCCCGAGGCTGATGTGCTGGCACTGACCACCCGGCAGGATCTGGCATCCTATATCTATGCCATTACCGGTTCCAGTGCCCTGCGCACCGCTTCCCGCCTGGGCATAGCCATCCATCTGCTGGGCGGTATTGTGGGCATTGCCATTATGCTGGTGATCGCCTATCTCGGTTCCACCCAGCTGCTCACCCCCATTAACATCTTGCTGTACCAGCTCGTCTGGATGATCCCCGGACTGCTGATTACGGAATGGACCCGATCCGTATAACCGCAAAATGGCGCACCAGGAAAACGGTGCGCCATTTTTTATGCTCTCTTTTTTATATGCTGCGATGATTAGGAAACGCAGTAGATCGACAAATTGGAATTTGACGAATTCCCGGTCATTGTGAACCAGCGACCGACGTCACTGGTGTGGCAATCTCTTGAATAGAAGCACAATTTCTCGTGGATGAATTCTGGAAAATGTTAGGATAGAACAGACTGTATGACGATAGGCTGCCCGGAATTCGATGGAGATTCCCACACCAGTGTGCGCACTGGTTCGGAATGACACGTTCTGACGATGCCCTAAATTCCAATTTCCCTGTCCGATGCCTTATTTTCCCTCGGGCATGGAGGCTGCCACAGCGGACTGGCCCACCCGGCGGAATTTTTCGTCCGGCAGCGCCAGATGGATCTTGTCCTCCAGCTCGGGATAGTCCTCCGCCAGGGTCCGGCGGCAGGTTTCCAGGAGCAGGTCGCCGCCCTTTCCGGACATGACCCGGCCCAGCAGCAGCACATGATGGAAGCGGTAGAAGGACCAGTACAGCGCCAGGGTGTGGGCAAGATACACACCGATGCTCCGGTAGATCCCGGCTGCCCGGGGATCCTCCGCCTCCATGAGCTTCTGCACCACCTTCAGCTTTTCGGCAGGAGACAGGCTGTCCTCCAGCTCGATGCCCGCGGCGGGAGCAAGCTTGATGACACTGTCCTGGGAGAAATACTTGACCCCGCAGCCAATGTCCCCGGACCACTCGTCACACATTGCATCGGGGGAACCGTCCACAGGGGCGAAAGCCAGCTCGTTGAGCCATCCGGTAATGCAGCCGTTTTCATCCACAAAGCCGACTGCCTCACTGGTGCCCATGGCAATGCCCAGCACATTATTGCTTTCCAGGCTGACTGCACCGGCCAGTGCGGACACGTCGCCGTCGTTGACCACGCTGCAGGGAACATCTCCAAAGGTGTCCGCCACCGCCCGGAGATAGATATTTTTCACTTTCTTGTCAAAAAGGTCTTGAGGGACTTTGATGAACAGGGATGCCCGCATCACCCGGTTGTCAATGACCACGCCTGCCGTAGAGACGCCCACAGCGTCCACCCGGGGCATATGAGCCGCGGCAGATTTCAGCGCGGAAACGATGCCCTCGTAGTGGTAATCGGGGTCAGCGTTGATTTTGGGAAACCACACCACTTCCTCGGAATAAACCGTCTCCCCATCCACCACGGCAGAAACCTTCCGGTCACTTCCACCGGCATCAAAGCCGATCCGGCACCCGGAAAAATGACCGCCGATGGACTTTGCGGCATCCTTATTCTCGGGAAGCCGGTCAGTAAAGAGAACCTCAAAGGGATGCTCGAACACGCTTGCCATGAAGTCCATGTCAAACTCCCGAGCACCGCCGGGGCGGTACGCGTCCCGCAGGTATTCATAGATTCCCTCGTCGCCGCTGACATAGATCCGGAAGCCGCCCTTCATCCACAGCAGGAACTTTACCAAACGGTCAATGTAATAGCAGTCCGCCCCGTGCTTATCCTGCGTACCGTAAATATGGGTTTGATAGGATGCCATCTCCCCACCGGCACGCTCCACACAGATGCCGACAGGCTTCTTCGCGCCGGCCAGGAATGCCCGGTTGAATTTTTCCAGGGGAATAAAGCCGGGATCCAGTTCGGGATGACACTTAACCTCCATTTTGATGCCATGATGTTCCATAAGGGTACCCTTCTTTCAGAATGATTATTTTGTTGAAAAAGACGCTTATCGGTTTCAGTCAACAAACAGAAAAAGCAGTTTTTACCATTTTGTTGACAGGAACCAATATCCATACAATGAATTATACCATAGTTCCGGTCCCTTGTCACCTGTTTTTTGTATTTTTCAGCTCTCGCAGCCACTGTCGGTGATTATCTACAAATTCCTTATGTTTCTTTTGGAGAGATTGCATAAGAAAACAGCGTTCCGGCGGAAAAGGGCAATATTTTCACAATCTGCTGAAATTAATCGTTGAAATTCCGCTGCCTTTCGTGTATAATGACACCATTCCGGTGTCTGCCTCCGGGCAGCCTTCCCGAAAGGAGATTTTTTCTGATATGTACACTGTTAACGCCATTCGTAACGTCTGCCTGCTGGGCCACAGCGGCAGCGGCAAGTCCGCCCTGGCGGAAAGCTTACTTTACATGACCGGTGCCATCGACCGGATTGGCCGGAACGCCGACGGAAATACCGTCTGCGACTACGACCCCGAGGAGATCCGCCGCAATATCTCCATCTCCACCTCCGTGGTGCCCCTGGAGTACCATAACTGCAAGATCAACCTGCTGGACACCCCCGGCGGTTTCGATTTCTCCGGCGCCGCCATGGAAGCCCTCCGTGCCGCGGATGCCGCCATTCTGGTGTGCTCTGCCAAGGACGGCATCACCGTAGGCTTTGAGAAGGCCTGGCAGTACTGTGAAGAGCGGAACATGCCCCGTTTTGTCTACATCTCCAAGGTTGACGAGGATCACTCCGATTACAACGCCACCTTTAATGCACTGCGGGAGCGCTATGGTAACAAGATTGCCCCCGTTGTCGTTCCCATCTGGGATGCCTCCAAAAAAGTCACCGGCATCATCGACGTGCTGAACAAGCGAGCCTACGAGATGAAGAACCTGAAGCGTGTGGAGATCCAGGTCCCCGATGACAAGGTTTCCGTCATTGAAGAGTTCAACGACGCTCTGAAAGAAGCCGTTGCCGAGACCGACGAGGCCCTCATGGACCGGTTCTTCGAAGGTGACGACTTTACTTACCGGGAAATGATCACCGGCCTGCACCAGGGTGTCAGCGACCTGAGCATGTTCCCCGTGCTCTGCGGCTCCGGCGTTACCTGCCTGGGAAGCCTGATGCTCATGGACCACATTGTGGAACTGCTGCCCAACCCCGTACAGGGCAACTACCACAAGGCCACCGCTGCCGACGGCAGCACCGAGGAGTTCGTTGTCTCCCCCGGCGGCGTTCCCTGCGCCTTTGTCTGGAAGACCGTCTCCGACCAGTACGGCAAGTATTCCTATATCAAGGTTCTGTCCGGTGAGATCACCTCCGACACCACCCTGGTGAACGCTCGTACCGGCGACACCGAAAAGCTGGGCCGTCTGTACACCGTCTGCGGCAAGAAGGCCACGGAAGTCAAGGCTCTGTCCTGCGGCGACATCGGCGCCATCGGCAAGATGGACCGGGTCAAGACCGGCGATACCCTGTGCGATCCCAGAAAGGTGGTCAGCCTGAAGAGCATTCCCTACGCTGCGCCCTGCTACTCCATGGCTATCGCCCCCAAGGTCAAGGGTCAGGACGAAAAGGTGGGCTCCGGCCTGCTCCGCCTGAATGAGGAAGACCCCTCCTTTACCGTCGCCAACAACCCCGAAACCAAGCAGCTGGTAATCTCCGGTGCCGGCGACCAGCAGCTGGATGTGATTGTGAGCAAGCTGAAGAGCCGCTTCGGCGTGGAAGCCGTCCTCAGCCCCGCCAAGATCGCTTACCGGGAGCGGATCAAGAAAAAGGTGGAGGCCCACGGCCGTCACAAGAAGCAGACCGGCGGTTCCGGCCAGTTCGGTGACGTGTGGATCCGCTTCGAGCCCCAGGACGAGCAGGATGATCTGATTTTCGCGGAAGAAGTGTTCGGCGGCTCCGTGCCCAGGAACTTCTACCCCGCCGTTGAAAAGGGTCTGCAGGAAGCCGTTCAGAAGGGCCCCCTGGCCGGCTATCCCATGGTCGGCCTGAAGGCTACCCTGTACGATGGCTCCTACCATCCCGTGGACTCCAACGAACTGTCCTTTAAGCTGGCCGCCATTCTGGCGTTCAAAGAAGCCATGCCCAACGCGATGCCCACCATTCTGGAGCCCATCGGCTCCCTGAAGGTGACCATTCCCGACAGCTACATGGGCGATGTCATCGGTGACCTGAACAAGCGCCGGGGCCGTGTCATGGGCATGAATCCCGCCGGCCACGGTGTTACCGTGGTGGAGGCCGAGGTCCCCATGGCCGAGATGAGCAGCTATGCCATTGACCTGCGGGCTATGACCCAGGCCAGAGGCTCCTTCGCCCTGAACTTCGAGCGCTACGAGGAAGTTCCCAAGACGAACCAGGCGAAGATCATCGCCGACGCCAAGGCAAACGAAGGCTGATAACCCCATAAATACCCCCCGGCGGAAATTCCGCCGGGGGGTATTTTATAATGTGCTTATCTGCCTAGCTCAGCAGAGCGACAAATTGGTATTTGCAGAGGGAAGCCAGGGCATCGAACAACATTGTCATTCCGAACCAGTGCGCACTACTTTCGTGGGAATCTCCATCGAATTCCTATTAGCCCATCGTCATACAGTCTGTCCTTTTTTGTACAATTCCCCGGAATTCATCCGTGAGAAGTGGTACTTCTATCCAGGAGATTGCCACGCCAGTGTGATCACTGGCTCGCAATGACCGGAAATTCGGATTC
>CAMCCS010000068.1 GCA_945873295.1 uncultured Clostridia bacterium | reverse complement strand
TTTACAATTTCACGATCAGCTTATTAAAGCCGATAACCTGAATTCCAATTTATCTGTATGCCATATTGTGTTGATATCTTTCTCAATAAAAATTTAATCTTTCTCCCCGGGACTTTTCCCCGGACCGTGTTTACTTTCCGGGGATTTTATGTTAAAATACCCATAATCCCATTTTATTGCTTTCCCAAAAGCATATTTTTCCAAGTGAGTTGATTGATTTTGCGTTTTGATAACACCCAGCTGCTCATTGATCTGGATGCCATCGAGGCTAACCTGGATGCCGTCCGGCAAAAGACCGGAAAGCTGGTCATGGCAGTTATAAAGGCCGATGCCTACGGGCACGGCGCGGTGCAGGTGGCCCGCCGCCTGGAAAAGAAATGCGCCTTTTTCGGTGTCAGCTCCATTCTGGAAGCCCAGGAGCTGCGCCAGGCCGGAATCTCCATTCCCATCCTCATTCTGGGCCATACCCCTGTGGAGGCTTTCCCCATTGCTGTCACCCAGGGCATCCGCCCCACCATCTTCCACTATGAAGATGCCGCCGCCCTGTCCCGGGCCGCAGGTAAGGCCGGGGTCATCGCTCCCTTCCACTTCGCCGTGGACACCGGCATGAGCCGGATTGGCTTCCAGGCAACGGCGGAGGACGCAGGAATCTGCGCCAGGATTGCCGCCCTGCCCGGCCTGAAGGCTGAGGGTCTGTTCAGCCATTTTGCTACCGCCGACTGCGCCGACCTGACCCGTGCCCGGGCTCAGGCAGACCTTTTCGCCCGGTTTGACGCCCTTTTAAAGGAGCGGGGGGTAAACATCCCCATCCGCCACCTGGATAACTCCGCGGGGCTTATGAACTTCTGTTCCCCCTATGAGATGGTCCGCTCCGGCATCGTCACCTACGGCATGTACCCCAGCGCCGATGTAGACCCGAATCTGCTGAGCCTTACCCCCGCCCTTTCCTGGGTCAGCCGGATCACCCACATCAAGCTCCTGCCCCCGGGGCGGGAGATCAGCTACGGCGGCACCTGCACCACCACCGCTCCCACGCTGGTTGCGACCATCCCCGTGGGCTACGCCGACGGCTACCGCAGAAGCCTGTCAGGGAAATTCCATGTGCTCATCCGGGGCAGACGTGCTCCCATTCTGGGCCGGGTGTGCATGGATCAGCTGATGGTGGATGTCACCGGCATCCCAGACGCTGCCCTGGGTGACCGGGTGGTGCTCATCGGCACCAGCGGAGAGGAATCCATCACCGTGGAGCAGATCGCCCAGGCGGCGGACAGCTTCAACTACGAATTCGTCTGCGGCATCAGCCGCCGTGTTCCCCGGGTCTACCGCAGCGGCGGACAGAATGTGTCCACCGTCCGGTATCTGCTGGACGATCCCAGCCATTGCTGACCCAGGGAATGCATACCATTTTCCACCAAAAGGAGGTTTTTCCATGCCCGGAAAATTTGAGGCCCCCAGGGGCGGGGCCAGACGGAATCCCCAGTCCGGCAGCCGGCAGTCCCGGCAGCCCCAGCAGTCCCGGCGCTCCGGGAGTCAGCCCCCCAGAAGCGGCTCCTATGCCCAGCGCCGGAAATCCAATCCCCTGCTTCCCATTCTTCTGATTCTTCTCATTCTTCTGCTGCTCGCAGGTGTTGGCTTTGCCGCCTGGAAGCTCCTGGGCAGCCGGGATGACAGACTGTCCGATCCCGTCCAGACCGACAGCAATACCCTCTTCACCCAGGACACGACGCCCACCACCCAGGCAACGCAACCCCCCACGGAAACCACCATGCCCGAGCCGGAGCATGTGGTTGCCACCGCCACCATCTCCGCCACGGGAGACATGCTGATGCACAAGCCCATTATCACCGCGGCCCAGACCAGCGATGGCTACAATTTTGACTTTATCTTCAAATATCTGAAGCCCTACTCCCAGAAAACCGACTACGCCGTGGCGAACCTGGAAACCACCCTGGCCGGTTCTTCCAAGCCCTACCAGGGCTATCCCTATTTCAACTGCCCGGACGAGATCGTCACCGCCGCCAAGGACGCGGGCTTTGACATGTTCCTCACCGCCAATAACCACAGCTTCGACACCGGCAAGGACGGGTATCTTCGCACCCTTGAGGTGGTTCAGGATGCGGGTATGGATACTCTGGGCACCATGGCTTCGGCGGAGGATCCCAAGTACGCCATCAAGGACATCAATGGCATCCGGATTGGTATATTCTGCTACACCTACGAGACCTCCGACGGCACCGGGAGCGTCCCCTTCCTCAACGGCCTGCCCATGACCGGCCTGGGTTATGAGAACCTCAACTGCTATCTGCCCAGCGATCCCAGCCGGATGTATGCCGAGGTGGAGCAGTACCTGGCGGAAATGGAAGAGGCCGGAGTGGAGGCTACCGTTATGTTCATCCATTGGGGTCCCCAGGAATACGCCCTGACCCAGCCTGCCGCCCATGTAGCCATTGCCCAGAAGCTGTGCGACCTGGGCATTGATGTGATCATCGGCGGCCACCCCCATGTGGTGCAGCCTATGGAGCTGCTGACCAGCACCGTGGATCCGGATCACAAGACCGTGTGTCTGTACTCCATGGGCAACGCGGTTTCCAACCAGCGGCTGGGGAACCTGTCCTCCGTCTCCACCGCCCACACCGAGGACGGCGTGTGGATCAGCGTCACCTTCTCCAAGTACTCCGACGGTACCGTATACTTAGACAGTGTGGACCTCATTCCCACCTGGGTATACCTGAACCGGGAATATGTGATTCTGCCCTTGGATTACGAACAGGTGGACGAATGGGGCACCCTCTACGATATTAACGAGAGCACGGTAAACGCCGCCAAGGCCTCCTATAACCGGACCATGGCCCTGGTGGGCGACGGGCTGACGCAGTGCCAGTATTACCTGGCAGAAGCCAGGGAGGCCCGGGAGGCAGCTTATCTTGCCGCCGTTCAGCCCGGCGCCGCCCAGGCATCCCAGCTTCCCGACGCCGCTTGATTTTCCCGTTACCCTTGTTCCCGCAGGGGCAGCCCCACCGGCCGCTCCTGCGGATTTATTTACGGGAAAGATACAGGCAAATGATCGTTTAGCGCATTAGGGCAGGGATCTCTTTCGTATAAGCGGCTGCAAATCAAAAAAGTGTCATTCCGAGCCAGTGCGCACACTGGCGTGGGAATCTCCCTCGTCATTGCGGCTGCATTACTTCTAAAGATGGAGATTGCCACACCAGTCTGAGGACTGGTTCGCAATGACCGGGAATTTGGGTTCGCAATGACCGGGAATTCGATACCGCGCCAGTGCGCGAAACGATCATTTACCACAGGAAAACCATAGCTGAATCACAGACAGAAAAGGAGCATGTCCATGCGCGGAAAATTTGAAGCCCCGAAAAAGCGGAGAGGCGGCAGTCTTCTCTGGATTCTTCTTGTCCTGGTGCTGATCCTGGCACTTGCCTTTGCGGCGTGGAAGCTGCTGCCAGGGTTTCTTTCGCAGAGCGAACCCACCCAGCCCTCCGTCCCTACCGCCGGCACCACGGAAGCACCAACCGAGACCACCGAACCGCCTACGGAGACCACCCTCCCCGAGCCGGAGCATGTGGTAGCCACCGCCTCCATCAGCGCCCAGGGGGATCTTCTGATGCACGGCCCCATCTTCGATTCCGCTTCTGCTGCAAAGCAGGCGGACGGCACCTACGACTTTTCCTCCGTGTTCCGCTACATAGGTGATTATATGCAGGCGGCGGACTTTTCCGTTGCCAATCTGGAAACCACCCTCCGGGGAAGCGATATGCCCTACAGCGGCTGGCCCAATTTTAACTGCCCCGACAACATCGTAGAAAGCGCCAAAAACGCCGGACTGGACGCCCTGCTCACCGCCAACAACCACAGCTACGACACCCTGATGCCCGGCTTCCTCAGAACCGTGGAGACCGTCCGGGCGGCGGGGCTCCCGGCTCTGGGCACCCGGCTGACGGAGGAGGACCCCCGGTATATTGTGGAGGATATAAACGGCATTCAGGTTGGTATGGTGTGCTACACCTACACCACCAGCATGTCCGGTGAGAAGCCCCGCCTAAACGGCAACACCCCGGTGGAAAATCCGGCTCTTGTAAACTTCTTCAGCTACCAGAACCTGGATGCTTTCTATTCTGAGCTGGAACAGATCAAGGCGCAGATGGATGCGGATGGGGCCGATGCCACGATTTTCTTTGTCCACTGGGGCACGGAGTATGAGCTGACGGAAAATTCCTATCAGCGCACCATCGCCCAGGCGGTGTGCGACATGGGCTTTGATGCCATCATCGGCTCTCACCCCCATGTGGTGCAGCCCGCCGCCCTGATTACCGGCTCCGAAGATCCCTCCCATCTGACCGCCTGCATTTACTCCATGGGCAACGCGGTTTCCAACCAGCGGCGGGAAATCATGAACCTGAACACCGGGCACACTGAGGATGGCGCAATGTTTACCGTCACCTTTGAAAAATACTCCGACGACACGGTGTACCTGGCGGGAGCGGAGCTGCTTCCCACCTGGGTGAACATGCACAGCGGGGACGCGGGCGTGGAATACAACATTCTTCCCCTGGATGACAGCACCCGGGAGGAATGGCAGACCATGTACCAGCTGACGGACCGGGAATACGAGCGGGCGCTGGCATCCTATGACCGTACCGCCGCCATCACCGGCGCCGGAATGGCGGATATTCAACAGGCGCTGGCAAATGCGAAAGAAGCCCGGGACGCAGCCTATCTTGCGGCAGTGGGCCGCTGACCGGAAAAGAACAATGCCCCGGAGGGCCTGGCCCTCCGGGCATTTTCGTTGACAGTGGGCAGTTTTGGCTATCGGCTTTCGCGGCAAACAGATAAATTGGAATTTGGCAGGCAGTTAAGGTGCGCGGGTGGTTAGACGCCTTGCCCCCCGCGTTTACGAGGGGGGTGCCACCAGTTCGCTTTCCTGGTGGCGGGGGGAGTACGCATTTCCCGCGCGGCATCGAATTCCCGGTCATTGCGATAAAGTAGCGCACACTGGCGTGGCAATCTCCCGGATAGAAGCACAATTTCTCGTGGATGAACACCGGAAAACGGCGCAAAAAGGGCAGTCTGTATGACGATAGGCCGCTTGAAATTCGATGGAGATTCCCACGAAAGTAGTGCGCACTGGTTCGGAATGACAGTGTTGTTCGGCGCGCGCTCCCCTCATCAAATTCCACTTTTCCTATCTTCTGCTTACTCCGATAGCCGAGCGCCGCCTTTATCAGCAGTACAAAAGGAAAATTTTGCTATACTTATTGACAATTAATCCTTATTGATATAAAATACTAATAAGAAAACACGAAGGATGATTTCCATGAAGAGCCGCAATACGATTCAGCGTTCCCTGGTTCTGGAAGCGGTGAACAAGCTCCGGTGCCATGCCACAGCCGAACAGGTCTACGAGGAAATCGTGAAGGACCACCCCACCATCAGCAGGGCCACTGTGTACCGGAATCTTACATTTCTGGCGGAAAAGGGCGAGATCCGCAGGCTGGAAATTCCCGGCGGCGCGGATTGCTTTGACCACCGGTGCCATGACCACTGCCATGTGCAATGTGAAAAATGCGGCCGGGTCTTTGATGTGGATATGGAATTTGTGACCGGTCTGGAAAAGGGCATCCAGGATACCCATGGCTTTGCTTTTACCGGCTACGAGATTCTGTTCCACGGGGTCTGCCCGGACTGTCAGCGTTCCCCTCAGGAAAAGCTCTGACCCTCTCAAAAAGACGCGCATACGGGCGCATACAAAACCCGTAAATATAGCAGCAAAGGAGTACATTTATGAGAAGCATTACCACGTTAGACCTGCAATACGCACATCGGTTCTATGGATTCAAGGGCGAGGCACAGTACCTCCACGGTCACACCGGCGTTCTGACCATCGAGGTCGAGGACACTGTGGAGCCCGGCGTGAATATGGTGTTCCCCTGCAACGAGATTCAGAAAACCGCCTGGGAAGTTCTGAAAAACTTTGACCACGCCCTGATTCTGCGGGAGGACGATCCCCTGCTGCCCGCTATCCTGGGCGTCTATGAGGCTCAGGGCATCCGCAACGGCGCTCCCAGCAACAAAATGAAGGGCCCCGCTTTTAAAACGGAGCTGGCTACCGCTTATCCGGAGTGCCGTCTCGTCGTGACCAAGGAGACCATGACCGTGGAAGGCATGATCAAGATCGTGTACGACCTGCTGAAAGACAAGCTGAACATTGCGAAGCTCACCTTCACCAGCGGTGTCAACGCCGCCTCCCAGGAGTACACCCCCAGCAAGCAGATCGACCGCTGCCCCCTGTGCGGCATTGCCCTGAACGAGAAGGGCGTCTGCCCCAAGTGCGGCTACAAAAAGCCGTAAGCCCTTTCCCAAAAACCTCTGAAAATGCCCTCCCGGCCATGCACCGGGAGGGCGTTGCTTCGTCTTTTTTGTAACTGCTCAGCCGCAGTCAGAAAATATCAGGTGAATGATCGTTTAGCGGAGCATCCCTTGGCTCGTGGCAATCTCCATCATACAGCAGGCTGCGTTCCAATTTATGTGTCATTCCGAACCAGTCCGCTTTCCTGGTGTGGGAATCTCCATCGTCATTGTGACTGCATTTCTTCTAAAGATGGAGATTGCCACGCCAGTGTGCGCTACTTTATCGCAATGACCGGGAATTCGATTGTTCGCTGCTTGTGCGCGAAGCGATCATTTCCTGCAGGAAATTGGGCTTCGGCTGATTTTCTGTTATTTCTACTGATTTTCCCGCTGGCGGCAGGCGTACAGGTAGGCGCCCCGGAAATCTCCCTGCTCCCGGCAGCACTGCTCCAGCAGGGGGGCGGTTTCCTTTGGAAAAGCAGCCTCAGCTTTGTGCAGATACGCTTCCCCCCCTGCCCAGTCTCCCTTTTCCACACAGCACTTCCCCCGGAGCAGGTTCCACCGGGGGCTTTCCCGGTTTTCGCAGGCATCCAGCAAAGCTGCTGCCCGGTCCGGATTCTGTGCCGCCCTGGCCCGGAGGATCAGCTCTTCGTCCAGGTCAGGAAAGGTCAGCTTACCCGGGTCCTCCACCCGGCCCAGAAGCGCCAGCCGCCGCCGGGAAAGCTCCGGCAGGGCGGAAAGGGGCGGGAGGCTTTCCAGGGCTGCCGCCTGGGTAAGAAGCTTCCGGGCGTAGATTTCCCGCCCGGTGTCCGCTGCGTCTTTCGCCGCCTGGAGAAGCCCCAGCCATTTCAGGAGCCGGTACTCCCGGTCATACACCGGGTCCGGTTCCGCGTAGCCGGAAAGGGTGTCCAGCAGTGCTTCTCCCCTTTCCAGCGCTGTCCTGGCCCCCTCCATTACCCTCCGGTTGGGCGAGACCACCGGGTCCTCGTCCAGGAAAAAGGCCATGGGCTTACCCAGGCGGTCCGCCAGATACCACAGAGTATCCATGGAGGGCCGGGCCGTCCCGTTTTCGATCTGCGAGAGCATATTTCGGGTGATTACTTCCCCGCAAAGCTGCCGCTGGGAAAGCCCCGCTTCCATCCGCGCCGCTTTCAGTCGTGTTCCAAGCTCCATATCCTTCACCCCGGTAAACCTAATTTACCTGATTATACCACATTTCCCGGGAAATGGCTATGGTCATAAAAATTTCATTTGCTATTTTTATGGGTTTGGTTTATAACATATACAAAGATATTCGCTTACGGACATATCGGTTTTACGCAGAAAATATACAAATTGGATTTGACGCACTGGCGCGGAAGCGCCCTTGGCTTCCCCCGGGGGGAAGCTGTCGCCCAAATCGGCACTTCGAAACCGATTTGGGTGACTGATGAGGATCGGCGAAATGTTCCGATTACGAATATAGTTCGTTAAAAAGGTACAATTTGAAAGGCTGTATGTTCTTGTTTGCCTGCGTCCCACATCAGAAGATGTCGCCGTTCCTCATCCGCCCCTGCGGGGCACCTTCCCCCCGGGGGAAGGTATGGGCCCGCTAAATTTCCAATTTGTCGTTTTGCTGCGTTAAGCCGACAAGCACATTCGCTTATTTCACACTTGCCGCGTAAGCGACACCGCAATTGTCAACTGTCCATTGTCAATTGTTTTACACTTCACAGGAAAGGGAAGATTCTTATGACACTGCCTTCCTCCCGCCAGCTGCGGGAAGACGCCGGGCGGCAGCTTTCCAAAGCCCGGGAGCCGCAAAAAATCGTACTGATCTACACCGGCATTCTCCTCGGCGTGTCCGCTTTTTCCACCGTAGCCCAATACCTGCTGGGCAGCGGCATTTCCCAGACCGGCGGTCTGCGGAATCTGGGACTGCGCTCCATGCTCTCCACCGTAAGCAATATACTGCCCATCGCCCAGTATATCA
>CAMCCS010000067.1 GCA_945873295.1 uncultured Clostridia bacterium | reverse complement strand
GCACACGCCCCCCTCCCAGGCAATGCCAACGCTTCCATCGGGCGCAAAATACACAGCATAAGAATCGGCGGTTTCGCAGACACAGTCTTTCTTTGCAAGAGGCTCTGCTTTGGTTTTCGTGGGAACGGCGGCCTCCCGGTCCGCACCCCGCAGGCCGTATTTGTCGATAAGCCTGACAAATTCCAGCTTCTGAAACAGGGCATACAGCTCCGGGCGGTTATAGTCCTTCCGCAGAGCATCCTCCGGGGCAAAATCGATGGGCGCTTCGGGAATGATGGTGGCCAGCTCAAAGGAAAGATATGCATTGTCCTTTCCCGCTTCCAGCTTTTCCCGGAGCTTGGGGCGGATGGAGGGGTCGGTCAGGTTGGCATAGACCCCATCCAGGCTTCCAAATTTGGAAAGCAGTTCCCCGGCAGTCTTAGGCCCCACCCCAGCCACGCCGGGGATATTGTCCGAGGAATCCCCCATCAGGGCTTTCAGATCAATAAGCTTTTTCGGTTCAAAGCCGTACTCCTGCTGAAAACAGTCCCGGTCATAGAGCGTAGCCGTCGTCTGTCCGGCCTTGGTGATCACCAGCTTCACATGAACGTTGTCATCAATGAGCTGCAGGCTGTCCCGGTCTCCCGTGACGATGACGCACTCCCAGCCGCTATTGGAGCAGATCTTTCCCACAGTGCCGATCACATCGTCCGCCTCCCAGCCCTGGCAGGCGTAGATGGGGATATTCATGGCCCTGAGCACATCCTTCATCACCGGCATCTGCTGAGCAAGCTCTTCCGGCATACCATGGCGGGTGGCCTTGTACCCTTCATACTTTTTATGCCGGAAGGTGGGGCCGTGGAGATCAAAGGACACGCATACCGCGTCGGGCTGCTCTTCCTTTTCCATCCGCTCCAGAATGTTCAAAAAGCCGTAAATGGCATTGGTATACAGCCCATCCCGGGTCGTCAGGGGCTTTACACCGAAAAACGCCCGGTTAATGACGCTGTTCCCGTCCAGGATCATCAGCTTCATACTCTTCTCCACTTGGTCCCCTGGGGGGTATCGATGATCTCAATATGCCGGAAGCGCAGCTCGTCACGGATCATGTCCGCCTCAGCAAAGTTTTTCTCTTTTTTTGCCTTCGTCCGGGCAGCGATCAGGGCTTCGATCTCCGGATCGGATTCCTCTGCTTCCTCCCTCTTCTGCTCCTGACGGTATTTTTCCGCGGCGGAAAGCAGGTTCAGGGAAAGAACGCTGTCAAAGTCTTTCAGAAGGGCGACCTTGGTGGCATCATTGCACTTGGCTTTCAGCACATCGTACACAGCGGTCACCGCCAGGGAGGTGTTCAGGTCGACATTCAGGGCAGAGACAAAACGCTGCTTGAGGCCCTCGAAGGTCTCCATATTCACTTCGCCCTCGGGATTCAGGGAAGCGATCTTTGCAATCAGCTTCTGATATGCCGCGGCGGCATTATCCAGATTCTCCCAGGAGAATACCAGGTTCCGGCGGTAATGGCTCTGCAGGCAGAAAAGCCGGTAGACCATGGGATCATAGCCCTTGCTCTCCAGAAGGGAAACTGTGAGGAACTCCCCTTTGGACTTGCTCATTTTCCCGGTCTCGGTATTCAGGTGATGGACATGGAACCAGTAATTGCACCATTTATGCCCAAGATAGCTTTCGGACTGGGCAATCTCGTTGGTGTGGTGGGGGAAAGCATTGTCAATGCCGCCGGCATGAATGTCCAGGTCCTCACCCAGATGCTTCATAGAGATGCAGGAGCACTCGATATGCCAGCCGGGATAGCCCACACCCCAGGGAGAATCCCACTTGAGGGCCTGGTCCTCAAACTTGGACTTGGTAAACCACAGGACAAAGTCATTTTTGTTCCGCTTGTTGGGATCCTCTTCCACGCCCTCCCGGACGCCCACCGCCAGATCCTCCTGGTCGTGGTCATTGAAAACATAGTACTCCTTCAGCGTGGAGGTATCAAAGTACACGTTGCCCCCGGCAATATAGGCGCAGCCCTTGTCAAGAAGGGTGCTGACCATGTTTATATACTCCGGAATGCAGTTCGTGGCGGGCTCCACCACGTCAGGCCGCTTGATATTCAGCTTGTCGCAGTCGGAGAAAAACGCGTCGGTGTAGAATTGGGCGATCTCCATCACCGTCTTGTGTTCCCGGCGGGCGCCCTTGAGCATTTTATCCTCTCCGGTATCGGCATCGGAGGCCAGGTGGCCGACGTCGGTTATATTCATAACACGCTTTACATTATAACCCAGATAGCGCAGGGATTTTTCCAGCACATCCTCCATAATATAAGACCGGAGGTTGCCGATGTGGGCGTAGTGGTACACCGTCGGGCCACAGGTGTACATTTTCACCTGGTCCGGGTGATTGGGTACAAACAGTTCTTTTTTGTGGGTCAGAGAATTATACAGATACATAGGGGGTCTCCTTTCCGAAACATCCATATTATTTGCAGGTATTTTTTGATCAATAAAAAACGCCTCTTATACATTCTGTACAAGAGGCGGTGAATGACCGCGGTTCCACTCTCATTTATCCCTTTGATTATTCCCTGCTCCCGGGCGCACTTTCCCGCAGACAACTGCCGTCCGGGCTTCCAGCCAGTGACCCGGGCTCTCTGGAGGGTGTCTTCGGTACTCTTCCCATTCATCGCAGATTATATATATAGTACCATTCTCCCCCGTACCTTGTCAAGTAGCAAACCGGGTCCCTAAATTCCGATTTGTACGCTTTGCATAAGGGCAAAATATGGAATTAATGGAAAGAAGTGAATTATTAATAAATTCTTATCCTATTGACAATCCCCCTTGTGAAAGGGTATAATAGCGTAAAGAAAATAGAAAGGGAGGTAACGATATGAATTACCCCTGCACAAGAAAAAATGCTCTGCGCCGGCTGCTTACTCTGACCGCAGCGCTGGTGCTCCTTTCTTCGCTGCTCGCCGGCTGCTTCGGCAAAGGCAAGGACCCCGATCCCACCGATGATACCGGAAATCTTCCCAATCTGGTAGACGATTCGACCACACCGTCTTCCGATCCATCCTCCGCTCCCACCAATGCTGACATTCCGGAGAATACCGCGATCGTGAAGGTGCAGGTCAACGTCCGCTCCTCGCCCAGCAACACCGCCCCTATCATCAGCCAACTGGATGCCGGTGAGCAATCTGAAGTTCTCATGCTCAAGACGATTCACGGTATTGAGTGGGCCTACCTGTCCCAGGGCTGGGTTCCCTGCGAATCTCTGGACATGAGCCATGTCACACTGACTTCCGACTCCACCGACACCCCCGCGTCCACCGATCCCACGGCGGATACCCCCACGGAGACCACTAAGGCTACTGAGCCGGACAATTCCGGCAGTCAGACCTCCACCACCGGCAAGTCCTACGGCGTTGTCACTGCCAAAGAGCTGAACATCCGCAGCGAAGCCGATAAGGACAGCACCCGGGTTGGCTCCTATACATACGGCACCCGCCTTACTTTCACCGAAACGAAAAACGGCTGGGGCAAGACCAACAAGGGTTGGGTCAGCCTGAAGTATGTGTACGTGGACGGAGACAGCGGTTCCAACGGCTGCACCGGTGTTGTAACCGCCAGCAGCGGGCTGAACGTCCGCAGCGGTCCCGGTTCCAACTATGACAAGATCAAGACCCTGGCTAAGGGCGAAAAGGTCACCGTCAAAGAACGGATCAAGATCGACGGTACCTACTGGGGCTATGCCAGCGGCGGCTGGATCTGCATGGACTATGTGGATGTGGACGGCGAAACCAACAACAATAACAACAATAATAACACCACCACTACCGGCAACGGTACTGTCACCGGCAACGGCCTGTACATCCGCAGTGGCGCCGGTACCGACTATGATACCGTCGGTTCCCTGAAGAAAGGTGACCGGGTCACCATTCAGGAAACCCAGACTGTAGACGGCGTCAAGTGGGGCCGGATCAGCCAGGGCTGGATCTGCCTGACCTATGTAAAGATGGATTGATTTTCCTTGGGGGCCTCTTCGGAGGCCCCATGATTTTTATGTACGAAAAGCCGCAGGCTCGTTCCTGCGGCTTTATTATGCGGTTATACTGACCGCATTTTCCTGTATGTGGAATAGGAGTCAGAAAAAGGTAAAACTGTGCTTACTTTTGGTTAAACAAAGACAAATCCTCTGCTTTTGGAAACTTCTTTTGATACTGATCAACAAGCGCTTTCTCTTTGCTGACCATAAGCACCCATGAGCTGTCGCTTGGAATGATTTCTACCGAAGCCAGCGGATGCTGAAGTGAAACGGGATTATGGTAATACCCATTATACTCCTGTGCTGACGGCAGTGGATAGTTAAGTATTTTTTCCAACGGAATGTCCTTGGGGAAGCCGCAAATCACTGCCCAAATCCATTGGAAATCTTCCTTTTCAAGGATGGCTGTTAATGCTTCTCCGGAAAGCCAACAGTATTCCTGATCGAATTGCTTTTCTATGTCTTTATTCTCGGGATAACACACACAATCCGTAATCAGCCAATTATACCGGTTTTGCGCGTTGCCGATCCCATCGAAAACAGCACGCAGATAGGTATAATACTTGTGACTTCTTCTGTCAATCAGGGCGTAGGTCATACTGCGTTCTCCTTTTTCGTTTCTTTTACCGGCACACGGAACCGAATCCTGTCGCAATAGGCTGAATCATCGACATTGGAAAGTAGTGTGACTGCTCTGTTCGACAAATTGGAATTTGCCGCATCGTCAGAACGTGTCATTCCGAACCAGCGCGCACGCTGGTGTGGGAATCTCCATCGAATTTCAGGCTACCTATCGTCATACAGACCGTTCTTTTTTTCCGTTTCCCCAATATGCCTGTATGTTATCGAAAAATGGTGCTTCTATCCGGGAGATTGCCACGCCAGTGTGAGCACTGGCTCGCAATGACCGGGAATTCGAAAAATTCCTGTTTATTGAAATGATTATACAGCAGAAAAGGCGGAATGTGAAGTGAAATATCCTGCGGATGTGAAATAATGATCTGCGATCATTGTGAAATTTTCCGTTTGCACGGAAAGTGAAATGAAATAAATCTCCCACCGCCACAGCGATTTCACACGCCGCAGGCGTATTTCACTTGCGAAGCAAATTTCACAAATCCCGAAAGGGATTTATTTCGTTGAAAAGAAACACCTTTTGTCCGATAGACAAAAGGTGTTTCTTTTCTGGCGGAGTGAGAGGGATTTGAACCCTCGCGCGCTTTTTAGACGCCTACTCCCTTAGCAGGGGAGCCCCTTCGGCCTCTTGGGTATCACTCCGAATCAAAAGCTATTCACTTGACTGCCAGAGTATTCTAGCACACCCCACCTGTTTTGTCAAGGAAAAAAACCTCTTTGCAGAGGATTCTCACCGGAAAACCCTGTAAAAAAGCGGCTGCATTGCCTGATGACCCGGGCATGTTGCCATCCCCACCCGCCTGGGTGGGGATGGCAACGTCAGCGCATCAAAAAAGTCAGATTCATTCCGAGCCAGCGTGTACGCTGACCCATGAATCTCCTGGTTTCGTGGAAAAAAATCGATAATGCCATCAAAAAGGCAGGAGATTGCCCCCCAGGAAAGCGAACTGGTTCGCAATGACCGTTTTTTCGACAGTATCGTTTGTCGTCAGTTTTTCAGGCTCTGCAGGGGCGCGGGGATGCGTCCGCCACGGGCAATGAATTCCTCGCTGGATTCCGTATGTAGGGGCATCACCGGAGCACTGCCAAGCAGACCGCCCATTTCCACCCGGTCGCCCACGTTCTTCCCCAGAGCGGGGATGATCCGAACGGCAGTGGTCTTAGAATTGACCATGCCGATAGCGGCTTCGTCAGCGATAATTGCGGAGATGGTAGCCGCGGAGGTATCCCCCGGCACCGCGATCATATCCAGGCCCACGGAGCACACGCAGGTCATAGCTTCCAGCTTGGTAATGGTCAGGGTTCCCCGCTCTGCCGCGGCGATCATACCCTCATCCTCAGAAACCGGGATAAAGGCACCGGACAGGCCGCCCACATGGTTGGAGGCCATCACGCCGCCCTTTTTCACCGCGTCGTTCAGCAGGGCCAGGGCAGCAGTGGTGCCGTGGGTACCGCAGACCTCCAGGCCCATTTCTTCCAGGATCCGGGCAACGCTGTCCCCCACCGCGGGCGTGGGCGCAAGGCTCAGATCCACAATGCCAAAAGGCACTCCCAGCCGGCGGGAAGCCTCAACACCCACAAGCTGTCCCATCCGGGTCACCCGGAAGGCCGTCTTCTTAATGGTCTCGGCAACCACATCAAAAGGCTGTCCCTTGACGCTTTGCAGCGCGTGATACACAACACCGGGACCGGAAACACCTACGTTCAGGACGCACTCCGGCTCTCCCACGCCGTGGAACGCACCGGCCATAAAGGGGTTGTCCTCCACTGCGTTGGCAAACACCACCACTTTGGCGCAGCCCATGCAGTCATTCTGGGCGGTTGCCTCAGCGGTCTTTTTCAGGATCCTGCCCATTTCCGCCACCGCATCCATGTTGATGCCCGCCTTGGTGGAGCCTACGTTCACGCTGGCGCAGACCCGCTCCGTGGCTGCCATAGCCCCGGGAATGGAACGGATCAACTTCCAGTCGCTTTCCGTAGCGCCCTTCTGCACCAGAGCGGAGAAGCCGCCGATGAAATTTACGCCGCATTCCTTGGCTGCTGCATCCAGGGTCTTCGCAATGGGGACGTAGTCATCTCCCTGACAGGCAGCCGCAACCAGGGCAATAGGCGTAACAGAGATCCGCTTGTTTACAATGGGGATGCCAAATTCCTTTTCAATAGCCTCCCCCACCTTAACAAGGTCTTTGGCCCGCTCCGTGATCTTCCGGTAGATCTTTTCACAGCAGCGGTCCATATTGGGGTCCGCGCAGTCCAGCAGGCTGATGCCCATGGTAATGGTTCGAATATCCAGGTGCTGATTGGCAATCATATCCTGGGTCTGCATTATATCTTTCGCATTCAACATGGCTTATTCCTCAGATCCGGTGCATGGCCTGGAAGATGTCCTCCCGCTGAACCTTAATGGACAGGCCCATTTCCTTTCCGGCTTCCTCCATAGCGTCGCACAGCTGTGCCAGAGGAATGGTACATTCGGATACCTCCACCGCCATCATCATGGTGAAATAGCCTTGCATGACGGTCTGGCTGATGTCCAGAACATTTACCTGATAGGCTGCCAGAGTAGTACAGACCTGAGCAATGATGCCCACCCGGTCCTTACCGACAACAGTAACAATTGCTTTCATAGTCTCTCCTTACAGATCGTAGTCCGCCGCGACACGGCTTCCCAGAAGGTGGAAAAAGTGGGTCTTGGCTTCCTGGTGCAGCGGATGCACCGCGTAGGCAGCCAGTGCTTCCCGGCTTTCAAACTCGGAATACAGGGCATAGTCCATGCCGTTATAGGCCCGGCGGATCTCCATATGCAGAAGGCCGGGGATCTTCCCCACCAGAGGCTCCAACACAGACGCGATCAGCTTCACCGCCTCGTCTTTCTCCACGCCGTCTTTGAGGGTGTACAGAACAATGTGTTTAACCATGATTGTGTCCTCCTGTTCATAGCGAATTGTCCGATACCGAAAGATACCGGGGCAGTATGCGCTGCCCCGGTATGAATTGTTTACAAAGGATTACTCCTCTTCCTCCAGGAGCGCCCGGATGGACAGGGAGATCCGCTTGTTCTCTGCGTCCACATCGGTGATCTTCACCCGGACTTCCTGACCCTCGGACAGCACATCCTCGGGCTTGCCGATCCGGCGGTCAGCGATCTGGGAGATATGGATCAGGCCGTCAACACCAGGAATAATCTCAGCAAAGGCACCGAAGGTCATCAGCTTCACGACCTTGGCATCCACCACGTCGCCCACGGCGAACTTGGTCATGAACTGGTTCCAGGGGTTCATCTCGGCGGTCTTGTAGCCCAGGGAGATCTTCCGCTTCTCGGGATCGTAGGAGATGACATAAACGTCGATCTCGTCGCCCACCTTCACAACGTCGGCGGGAGTCTTGATCCGGTTCCAGCTCAGCTCGGACACATGAACCATACCGTCCACACCGCCGATGTCCACGAAGGCACCGTAGGAGGTGAGGGACTTGACAACACCGTGGTACTTCTTGCCCACTTCGATCTCGCTCCAGATCTTCTCCTGGGCAGCCTTGCGGGCCTCAGCGTTCACGGCACGGATGGAACCGATGGCGCGGCGGCGGGCACGGTTGACCTCGGTGATCTTCAGCTTCACAGTCTTGCCCACCATACCGGCCATATCGCCGCCCTTGGCGATACCGGACTGGGAGGCGGGGATGAACACCCGGACGCCCTTCACATTGGCAACCA
>CAMCCS010000066.1 GCA_945873295.1 uncultured Clostridia bacterium | reverse complement strand
TGGATACCGCCCGGACGAGCGCGGAAAACGCCCGGCTCCTGCGGGAGGACCTATCTTGGCTGGGCCTTGACTGGGACCGGGAGACCCCGCCCCAGTCACAGAGAAGCGCTGTCTATGACCAGTACTTTGAAATCCTCCGGGAAAAGGGGCTTCTCTACCCCTGCTACTGCACCCGCAGCCAGCTCCACAGCGTCAATGCCCCCCACCTCAGCGACGGCACCTACGTCTACCCCGGCACCTGCCGGAACCTCACCGATGCCCAGCGGGCGGCTATGGGGCGCTTGCCTGCCTGGCGGCTCATTGTCCCGGACCGGATGTGGACAGTGGAGGACCGGATCCAGGGGAAATTTACCATGAACCTGGCGTCTGACTGCGGGGACATGGTGGTCCGCCGGGCCGACGGGGTCTATGTGTACCAGCTGGCGGTGACGGTGGATGACGGGGAGGCCGGGGTGAACCAGGTGGTCCGGGGCGCGGACTTACTCAGTTCCGCCCCCAGGCAGATGTATCTGCAGGCGCTTTTCGGCTTTCCCCACCCGGAGTATGCCCACGTTCCCCTGCTCACCGCCCCCGACGGACGCAGGCTCAGTAAGCGGGACGCGGACCTGGACCTGGGGGCCCTGCGGCAGCGGATGCAGCCGGAACAGCTTCTGGGGGCGCTGGCCTTTTCCGCCGGGCTCATGGATTCCGCCCAGGCCGTCAGCGCCCGGGAGCTGATCCCGGTGTTTTCCTGGGACAGGCTGAAAAGAGAAAGTATCCCGCTGGACGCTTGCTTTTTCCGATTTGCCGGTGTATAATGATAAAAATGCTTATCGGGTCAACACGGCAGGGCGATAAATTGGAATTTGGCGCATCGTGAGAACGTGTCATTCCGAGCCAGTGCGCACACTGGCGTGGGAATCTCCATCAAATTTCGGGTAATCTATCGTCATACAGACTGTTCTAACCCACCGTTTTCCGGAATTCATCCACGAGAAATTGTACTCCTATCCGGGAGATTGCCACACCACTTAAGCGGACTGGTTCGCAATGACCGGGAATTCGTCAAATCCCAATTTTTCTGTCTTCCGATATGCATGATAAAAAAGCAAAGGAGCTTGATCATATGGCGTGCGAACCGATCCTTGTCGTTATGGCAGCGGGAATGGGCAGCCGATACGGCGGCCTGAAGCAGATCGACCCCGTGGGGAGCCAGGGGGAAGCGATCCTGGACTATTCACTGTACGATGCTTACGAGGCGGGGTTCCGTACCGCCGTAATCATCATCAAGGAGGCCATCCGGGAGGACTTCATGAACACCGTGGGCGCCCGGCTGAAACGCTGCCCCATGGAGATCCGCTACGCCTACCAGGAGCTTAATAAGCTTCCCGAGGGCTTTACCGTGCCCGAGGGGCGCACCAAGCCCTGGGGTACCTGCCACGCGGTGCTCTGCGCGGCGCAGGAAATCGGGGACGCCCCCTTTGCCGTTATCAATTCCGATGACTACTACGGAAAGTCTGCCTACCGGGAGCTGTACCGGGCGCTGAAAGCGGAGGCAGGAGAAAATGACTACTGCATGGTGGGCTACGAGCTGGGCAAGACCGTCACCGACCACGGCAGCGTGGCCCGGGGCATCTGCGTCCTGGATGATAAGGGCTGCCTTGCCCAGATCGACGAGCGCACCCGCATTGAGAAGTACCCCGGCGGCATCCACTTTACCGAGGATGGGGAAAACTGGACGGACGTGCCGGAAAATACCACCGTGTCCATGAACATGTGGGGCTACCGCGCCAGCTTCCTGCGGGAGGCAAGGGAGCGCTTCCCCGGCTTCCTGACCCAGACTCTGCGGGAAAATCCCATGAAGGGAGAATTCTACCTCCCCGTCACCGTAAAGCAGCTGATCGCCGAGGGCAAGGCTACCGTGAAGGTCCTCTTCTCCGCCGACCGCTGGTACGGCGTCACCTACGCCGCGGACAAGCCCCAGGTCGTGGCCGCGCTGAAGCAGATGACCCAGGAGGGCAAATACCCCGACGGACTGTGGAAGTAATTTTTCAGTAAGGAAGCAGCCGCTCCCCGGCTGCTTCCTCCCCCAAAGTGTTATTGGATAAAAACAGGTTCACCTGTTTTTATATAGTGGATCAAAGGGAATCCCTTTCGCCTCGGGAAACCTCCCCGTGTAAAAACAGAGGTTCTTTGATATGCAGATGAAAGTTGAAAATGGCTTACAGTTTAAGCAATCACTTTCAATTTTCAACTTTCCACTTTCAACTGAATACGCGGGCATGGTGGAATTGGTAGACTCGGTGGATTTAGGTGATGTCACCTCAGGGAAGGTTTTCCTATGGAAACGATTTTAGATAGAGTAGAAATTGGTATTGAGAAATACAACTGGATTATGAAACGTGTACACGAAACCGATGTTTCATCTGATGCAGATTTCCAGAAGGCCTTCAATGGCTTCTACCGAATGCGGCAAAGACCAGCCAGCTTCTATACAAGCTATTACACATATCTGGAAAAGAACAAGAATAATCAGGATCTTTCTTTTGAAGATATTGTGACTTACCTGTATCAGGAAACAGGTTCTATCCATGCGTCGTTTAGCAGCAAACTTCTGGCAACAGTAAATCCCGATATGCCTATATGGGATAAGTTTGTCTTGCAAAACCTGGGACTTCGCACACCATATTCCTATGAAAAAGACAGGCTTCAGAAAACAATACAGATGTACCAGAAGATTTGCGATTGGTATAAAACAGGCGAAGCTATCAAAAAGCTGGCTGTGTTCAATCAGCAGTTTCCCGGCACGAATATAACGGATGTCAAAAAAATTGACTTCATTTTGTGGGCAACACGATAATATGCTGCTCAATCCGTTCTCTAAAAACGGGCACTGCCTGTTTTTATGAATGTGGATCAAGCGTAACGCTCCACCTCGGATCCCTCTCCGTGTAAAAATCAGGGGCACAACAGAATATGCGGGCGTGGTGGAATTGGCAGACTCGACGGATTTAGGTTCCGTTACCTCAGTGGTGTGCGGGTTCAAGTCCCGCCGCCCGCACCAAACCAAAATAATCCGAACCTGGTGTTCCCTATTGGAGACGGGTTCGGATTATTTGTGTTCTTCGGTAGCTTCGGGGAAACCCATTTCCAAAACGGTGCCATGAAACGGCAGAAGGTCAGTAGTGCGCTACTTTCTCGGAATGACCGCATTATCGGGCTTTTCAACTCTTGATTGGCATATACAATTTCATACTACTATTTAATTAAAACCTCACAATCTTTCCGGCCTCATTTGCGGAAAACTGCGTTATCGTCTTTGCTGGGCGTCAGCCCAGCTGCATCCTCTGCCTTGTTTTCCACAAATGATTCTCGGAAATCTTTGTGAACTTTTAATCAAATAGTAGTATCACATACAGAAAACCCCCGGAAGCAGCGCTTCCGGGGGAGCTTTGCGAATATCAGTTCTCAGCGCCCAGGGCGGCGCGGACGGCGTCGGGAATGACAAGGGGTTGGGGATTTTCTGCCGGGCGCAGGGTCACTGTCACCGCAGCAGGGACCTCGGCCTTGAGCAGAAGCACCGAGCCGGTGACCGAGCCATTGCAGGTAAAGCTGACCCCGGTCAGGCGGTTATCCGTCACCCGGGCTTCCAGGGTTCCCTCCGTCAGGTTGATCGACACCCCGGCAGTCTGGGAGGCCGCGACAGAAGCGATCATGTCCAGCTCCTCCTGGGTCAGGGGCATGGTGTACAGGCCGCTGTCCCCGCTGCGAAGGCTTTCCACCTTTCCCTCCACCAGCACCGGCAGGGCCAGCACCAGGAGCCGGTCAAACCGAACCTCGTCATACTCCGTCAGCAGCCTCCCTCCCGCGGTGCACAGCTTGCTGCCGGAGAAGTAGCATTCCAGGCTGCCCCCTGTCAGTCGTCCGATCCCAGGCCGGACACCGGAATTGTATTGAATATCCAGGCTTCCCGAGACAGAGAAAATACTGCATTCCAGCTTCATCCCCAGCTCTGCCTGGAAGTCGTTCCGGGAGGCCAGCGTCAGTACCCCCCGCAGCAGGGGCAGGGCATCCGGATCCCACCGCAGGGTAATGATGTCATCGCTTTGCGTCAGCGCGTCCAGCACCGTCTGGGGGATGGCGGTATCCAGGGTGCCGGGTGTAAGCACCGTCAGGGTCAGGCGCAGGGTGTAGGGGCTTACGCCGTCGGAACCGGCGGCAGTGACGGTCAGGTCCCGGAGCGTCCGGCCTTCTGCCGTGAGGGTGACGACCAGACTGTCGATGATGGACATTTTTTCCGCCGTCTGGGGAGACAGGTATTTGAGAATGGCCTTGGCCTGGTCGAGCCCTGCCTCCGCCCGGTATACCGTCAGCGACCCCGACTGCTCCCGGGTCACCTTGGAGGCGGAGAGCACCAGCTGGGCCTGATCCAACAGGGCCTCCCCCTGGGGAAGCTGGGCGGAAATCCGGAAGGCCCGGCCGTTACGCAGATAAAAGACGTTTTCCCGGAGGTACAGGGTCTGATTGTCCCAAATAACCCCAAAGAAGCTGCCGTCCTCCGTCTGCCGGCGAAACACCGGAAGGCTTCCCGAAAAAGAGGTACCCCCCAGATCCGCGGACACCTCCAATTGCAGCTCCATTTTCTCCTGCTTAACAAAGTCCTCCAGGATCCGGCAGCCCTCTAGCCGCTTTTCCACCAGACTGTAATAGATTCCGAAGCCTGCCGCCGCCAGGAGGGCCAGGAACAAAATGACAGAAAGGACAATGATGGCAATTTTTGTGCTTTTTCTTTTTTCCACAGCGATTCCTCCCATCGGTAGTTGAAAGTTGAAAATTGAAAGTTGAAAGTTAAGGTGTCGCTTCGCGACGATTTTAAAACATGAAAAATATGAGACACTTCACATTTATCTTGGGAATCCGGATATTGCATTCCTGTTTTAAAATGTGCTTATCGGCTTTGCTCAGCAAGTATACAAATTGGAATTTGGCGAGCCATCGATTTCCCGGTCATTGCGAGCCAGTCCACAGACTGGCGTGGCAATCTCCCGGATAGAAGTACAATTTCTCATGGATGAATTCCGGGAAACAGCAGGATAGAACAGTCTGTATGACGATGGATTACCTAGAATTCGATGGAGATTCCCACACCAGTGTGCGCTACTTTATCGGAATGACACGTTCTGACGGCGCGCCAAATTCCAATTTGTCGTTTAGCTGACTAAAGCCGATATGCGCATTTTAAAATGTCCCGTAGGGACTATAACTTTCAACTTTCCACTTTCAATTTTCAACTAAAATTCATTTTCCCCCAATGCCAGAGCCCTTTATCGAAAATATACCACATTTTTTCCGGGTTCTCAAGGGCTATTCTCCGCCGCAAGGGCCAAAATTCCGGCGGCCAGGGCGTCCGCTGCCCGGAGGGCTTCGGCGTGGGTGTTTCCGGCGGCCCCCACCTCCACCAGCAGGCAGCCGGGAGAAAGGTCCTGATTAAACCGCTGGGCCCGGAGAATGGTGGACCGGGTGATTCCCGGGTCCTTTCTTTCCAGCACCGCCTGAAGCTTCAGTGCCAGGGACAGGTTCTGCTCCCAATCCGGGTGCTTGAGCCCCGCAGCGGAGCTTCCCATCACCAGCATGAGCTGTGCGGAGGCTCCCGCGCCGGTACTTGCCAGGGTCCGCAGCTGCCCGGAGGGCGTGTCCGCCGCGTCCCGGTGGAGGTCCAGCACCAGCCGGATGGTGGGGTACTCCGCCAGGTACTTCCGGATGGATTTCCGGGCATCGGTATAGGAGCCATTGTAGGAGGGGTAGTCGTGAAGGCTCCGGTCCTGGATGGCGGTCACGCCCCCGGCTTCCAGGCGCCTTGCCACCTCCGCCCCGATGGAGAGCATGTTGTAGTTTTCGTCCAGGGTGCGGTAATCCGCGGTTTCCACGTAGTCCTCCCCATCTTTTGTGTAGCTTTCTGTGGTGTGGGTGTGCAGGATCAGCACCGTTGGGGCATCCCCGGACAGGTCCAGGGTCAGGGGCTGGGCCAGAAGCTTATCCAGGTCCGGGCGCAGGGAGCAGGCGTAGTAGACACTGACCGCATCCGCTTGGGCAGGGGCGGGAGGATCGGTTTCCGGGGCGGTCTCAGCGGGGATTTCCGGATTGTTTTCCGGCAGGGTCTCCGCGGCGAAAACCGGGGCGGCGGACTCGGGAAGAAAGGAAAAGTCAAAGCCCTCCGCTTCGCTCTCCCGCCGTCCGGTTTCCAGGAACAGGAGAAAGGCGGCGGTGTCCGGGGCGGTAAGCTGTTCCGCTGCCCACCGGAACACCCCGGCGTCGTACAGCCGCAGAAGCAGCGCGCAGGCAATGGCGGTAAGCCCCACCCGCCTTGCCCGCCGGTTCAGATCCATACTGAGAAATACCCCCTTTCCAGTTGAAAAACGCAGAGAACAAAGCTGGGAGCATGTCCCTTTTTGTTCTCTGCGTTGTGATTTTATTTTCGTTTTTGTATTATCAGCTTCCCTCAGCAAACCGACAAATTGGAATTCAGGTTATCGGCTTTAATAAGCTGATCGTGAAATTGTAACTTGTCAGTCCAATACCTTCCCCCGGGGGGAAGGTGCCCCGCAGGGGCGGATGAGGAATGGCGACATTTTCTGATCTGGGACGCAGGCAAATAAGAACGTACAGCTTTTCAAATTGTACCTTTTTTACGAACTACATACGAAATCGTTCCATCTCGCCGTTCCTCATCAGTCTCGCTTCGCTCGACAGCTTCCCCCCGGGGGAAGCGATGGTGCTGCCGCACCGGTGCGTCACATACCAAATTGAGTGTGCTTACTAAAGCCGATAACCTAAATTGGAATTTGTCGGCAGGGCGGGCGGCCAAGTCGTGCACTTCATTTACGTAATCGAAAATTCCCTGACCCGCTCGGTATCGTTCCATTGGCCGTACGCCGGACAGAGCGAACAACCGGCTGCATTCTCAATAACGTGTCATTGCGAGAAGCAGATCACTACTTCGTGGCAATCTCTATCGATTTACGAATCACGATCGTCTACCTCTGTAGGGGCGCTCATTGAGCGCCCGGCATGGAAAGGTTCTATATTCGTATTTCTTTCGGCGAAAAGGTACCATTTAACGTAAATTTATTCTGGAATTCTGCACATTTTCGCGGGCGGTCAATGACCGCCCCTACAAAATGGTACGATACCGAGCGGGTGGTGCTGCACGCAGTGAATCAAAATCCTGATGATTGCCGGTGGCAATCATACCGAAATTAAAAGGGCAAAAACGATTATAGACCAGGTTCGTCACGACTTGGGTCCGGGCCCTGCCCGGCGGGCGGTCAATGACCGCCCCTACGAATGGATGACGATAGGCTGCCTGGAATTCGATGGAGATTCCCACACCACTTAAGCGGACTGGTTCGCAATGACCGGGAAGTCGGCAACCCGCCACCGCACCACGGAACGATACCGAGCGGCGCAGGGCAAAAACGACTACACCAATCTACCGCACGACTTGGCCGCCCGCCCTGCGGGCAAATTCCTATTTTCCCCACTGCCGGGTTAATCCGGCAGGGATTTCCTTTTCTCCCGGAGGCTGCGGAAGAAATCCCGGAGAAGTCCGGCGGCTTCTTCCTCCAGGACACCGGACTCCACCTGGGGATGGTGGTTAAAGGCCATGGAAAAGAGGCTGCATACCGACCCGCAGGCCCCGGCCTTGGGATCGGTGGCCCCGTAGACCACCCGGGGGATCCGGGCGTTGATAATGGCCCCGGCGCACATGGGGCAGGGCTCCAATGTGACATACAGGGTACACTGCCACAGCCGCCACCCGCCCAAGGCGTTACAGGCCTGCGCAATGGCTTCCAGCTCCGCGTGGGCCAGGGCGGTACGGTCTCTTTCCCGGCGGTTGCGGCCCCGGCCCACAATCCGGTCGCCCAGGGTGACCACGCACCCCACGGGCACCTCCCCCTCCGCCGCCGCCTCCCGGGCCAGCGCCAGGGCTTCGGTCATAAACGTAATATCCGCCTGTGTCACCAGTATACCACCGCCTCTTTGAAAAGAAATGAGAATCCCGCCGCCGGGCAGGGCCCGGGGCCAAGTCGTGACGGACCCGATCTGTAGTCGTTCTTGCCCTGGCCCACTCGGTATCGTTCCATAGAGCGAAGGAGGTCATCGCTCGCCGGGCAGGGCCCGGGGCCAAGTCGTGACGGACCCAATCTGTAGTCGTTCTTGCCCTGGCCCACTCGGTATCGTTCCATAGAGCGAAGGAGGTCATCGCTCGCCGGGCAGGGCCCGGGGCCAAGTCGTGACGGACCCAATCTGTAGTCGTTCTTGCCCTGACCCGCTCGGTATCGTTCCATAGAGCGAAGGAGGTCATCGCTCGCCGGGCAGGACCCGGGCCCAAGTCGTGCGCCGGATTTGTGTCGTCGTTTTACGCCTGGCCCAATCGGTATCGTTCCATAGAGCGAAGGTGGTCATCGTCCGCAGGGCGGGCAGCTCGAATAAGCGGCTGCATTCTCAAGATCTGTGTCATTCCGAACCAGTGCGCACACTGGTGTGGGAATCTCCTTCGTCATCGAGACCGCATCCTTCTAAAGATGGAGATTGCCACACCAGTTTGAGAACTGGTTCGCAATGACCGGGAATTCGAT
>CAMCCS010000065.1 GCA_945873295.1 uncultured Clostridia bacterium | reverse complement strand
ACCGGCTTTACCAGAGCAAAGAACGCGGGCAATATTCTGATGAAGAACCTGATGGACTTCTGCATCGGCACCGTTGCCTTTATTCTGATTGGATTCGGGCTTCTGCTGGGGGAGGACCTGGTGGGCTTGATCGGAAAGCCCGGCTTCGACATTTTTACGGCCTATGAAAGTTTTGACTGGTCCAACTTCGTTTTCAACCTGGTGTTCTGTGCGACGACCGCGACCATCGTCTCCGGAGCCATGGCGGAGCGGACCAAGTTCCTGTCCTACTGTGTATATTCCGGCGTGATTTCCGCACTCATTTACCCCGTCGAGGCCCACTGGATCTGGGGCGGCGGCTGGCTGGCACAGCTTGGCTTCCATGATTTCGCCGGGTCCTGCGCCATTCACATGGTGGGCGGCATTTCCGCTCTCATTGGCGCAAAGATTCTGGGACCCCGGATCGGCAAATTCCAGAAGGACGAAACCGGAAAGATTGTAAAAATCCGGGCTTTCCCCGGCCACAACCTGCCCATTGGCTGTCTGGGTGTGTTTATCCTCTGGCTGGGCTGGTACGGCTTCAACGGCGCAGCGGCCACAAGCCTGGATCAGCTTGCCTCCATTTTCCTGACCACGACCATTGCTCCCGCTGTTGCAACGGTGGTGTGCATGATCTTTACCTGGGTCAAGTACGGCAAGCCCGATGTGTCCATGTGCCTGAACGCGTCCCTTGCGGGCCTGGTGGCGATCACCGCCCCCTGTGATGTGACGGACGCGCTGGGTTCCATTGTGATCGGCGGCGTAGCCGGTGTCCTTGTGGTGTTCGGTGTGTGGCTTCTTGACTACAAGCTCCATGTTGACGATCCTGTGGGCGCTGTGGCGGTCCACTGCATGAACGGCATTTGGGGTACATTGGCGGTTGGCCTGTTTGCTACCCCCACCGCACCGGGCTACAGCATTGCCAATGCCGCGGGAAAGGAACTGAAGGGCCTGTTCTACGGCGGCGGCTTTGAACTGATGGGACTGCAGCTTCTGGGCTTTGTATCTGTTGCCGCCTGGACTGCGGTGACCATCACGGTAACCTTCCTTGTGATCCGCAAGGTCTTTGGCCTGCGGGTGAGCGCGGAAGAAGAAATTGGCGGTCTGGACGCCACGGAGCACGGTCTTACCAGCGCCTACGCAGGGCTTGCAATGCTGCCCGAACCGGTGTATGACGATGCGGTTGTTGCGGTTACCGGAGATGTACCTCCCGCGGAGGCTGTGGAAGTCAAGCGGGTTCCGGAATTCCGGGAACCGGCTCCCGGCGGCGTAAAGATGACAAAAGTGGAGATCATCTGCAAGGAAGCCCGGCTGGAGGCACTGAAAGAAGCTATGCTTTCCATCGGCATTACCGGTATGACGGTTTCCCATGTCCTTGGCTGCGGCGTACAGAAGGGCGTTCCGGAGTACTACCGTGGTGTTGAGGTGGAGGCGACGCTGCTTCCCAAGATCCAGGTGGACATTGTTGTCAGCAAGGTGCCTGTTGCCCAGGTCATTGACACTGCCAAGCGGGTGCTTTACACAGGCCATATCGGCGACGGCAAGATCTTCGTCTATGATGTGGAAAATGTGGTAAAGGTCCGTACCGGTGAAGAAGGCTACGACGCGCTGCAGGATGTTGAATAAAAAATAAAAAACAAAAGCCACTCCCCGGCGGAAATCCGCCGGGGAGCCAGGTACTTTTTAAAACAGGGGGAAGCATTATGTGTTCGATTATCGGATATATCGGGAAAGCAATCACGGCCCAGGAGGTGCGTCCGTATTTCGATGCAACCAAGTCGAGAGGTCCGGATATGACCCGGATGCTCCCGCTGAATCCGGGCTTTCTGGGATTTCACCGGCTGTCTATTATGGGACTGGATGAAAGGGGCATGCAGCCCTTTGTCCGGGGCAGCCGGGCGGTTGTATGTAATGGAGAAATTTACGGGTTCCGGAAGATGAAAAAGGAACTGGAGGCAAAGGGCTACCGATTTGCCGGAGACTCCGACTGCGAGCTGCTGCTTCCGCTGTATGAAGAATACGGCGTACAGATGTTTGCCCGACTGGACGCGGAGTTTGCCCTCATCCTTTTTGACGGAGAAGGCCTGATCGCGGCCCGGGATCCCATCGGCATCCGGCCCCTTTACTATGGGTATCTGTCTGACGGGAAAATCATTTTTGCCAGCGAAGCAAAGAACCTGGTGGGGCTTTGCGAAAAAATTCTGCCCTTCCCGCCCGGGCATTACTACCGGGATGGGGAATTTATCTGCTACCGGAATATCAGTAAGCCCGATACCGTGTGCCATGACGATCTGGAAACCGCCTGCGGGAATATCCGGGAGAAGCTGACTGCGGGCATCGAGAAGCGGCTGGACGCGGATGCACCCGTAGGCTTCCTCCTGTCCGGCGGCCTGGATTCCAGTCTGGTCTGCGCTGTGGCGGCAAAGAAGCTCCGAAAGCCCATCAAAACCTTCTCCATCGGTATGGACCTTGACGCCATCGACTTAAAATACGCCAAAGAGGTGGCAGACTACATCGGCGCCGATCATACCGAGGTCATTATCTCTAAAAAGGATGTGCTGGAAGCTTTGCCCGATGTGGTTAAGCTCCTGGGCACCTATGATATTACCACCATCCGGGCCTCCATCGGTATGTACCTGGTATGCAAATACATCCACGAGCATACGGATCTGCGGGTGCTTCTCACGGGAGAGATCTCCGACGAGCTGTTCGGCTACAAATATACGGATTTTGCCCCCAGTCCTGCGGAATTCCAGAAGGAGGCGGAAAAGCGGATCCGGGAGCTTCACATGTACGATGTTCTCCGGGCGGACCGCTGCATCAGTGTCAACTCTCTGGAAGCCAGAGTTCCTTTTGGGGACCTGGACTTTGTTTCCTATGTCATGGCCCTGGATCCGGCAATGAAGATGAACACCTACGGCAAGGGTAAGTTCCTGCTCCGCCATGCCTTTGAGGGGGATTATCTGCCCTGGGACATTCTCATGCGGGAAAAGGCTGCTTTCTCCGACGCGGTGGGCCACTCCATGGTGGATGACCTGAAAGAATACGCCGAGACCGTCTACACCGACGAAGCCTATGAAGAAAAGCGGAAGCAGTACACCTTTGCCCAGCCCTTTACCAAGGAGAGCCTGCTGTACCGGGAACTGTTTGAAACCTTTTACCCCGGTCAGGCGGAGATGGTAGTGGATTTCTGGATGCCAAACAAGGAATGGGAGGGCTGCAATGTCACGGATCCCTCCGCCCGGGTCCTTGCAAACTACGGCGACAGTGGAAAATAATGGACGGCAGGAAACAACTGCCGGGAGGTTCGTATGAAGAATACATTATATTCGGAAAGCTTTGAGCATGATGCCTGCGGCATCGGTGCCGTTGTCAGCATCGACGGCGTCGCCAGCCACAGCATTGTGGACGATGCTTTGACTATTGTGGAGCGGCTGGAGCACCGGGCCGGTAAGGATGCCACCGGAGAAGTGGGCGACGGCGTGGGAGTCATGGTTCAGATTTGTCATGGCTTTTTCTCCAAGCTGGGGATCCCGCTGGGGGAGAAAGGGGACTACGGTGTCGGCATGTTCTTCTTTCCCCAGGATGGCCTGAAACGCCGTCAGGCACAGAAGCTTCTGGAAGTGGTCTGCCGGAAAGAGGGGGTCCGTTTCCTGGGCTGGCGGGATGTACCCGTGAACGCGGAGATACTGGGGCAGAGGGCCAGGGAATCCATGCCCTATATCTGCCAGGGCTTCGCGGAAAGACCCGCAGGGATTTCCCGGGGTCTGGATTTTGACCGGAAGCTGTATGTCATCCGCCGGGTCTTTGAGCAGAGCTGTGATACCACCTATGTCTGCTCCTTTTCCTCCCGCACCGTGGTGTATAAGGGCATGTTCCTGGTAAACCAGCTTCGCAAGTTCTACCCGGATCTTCAGGAGGAAGCCTATGAAAGCGCCATTGCCATGGTGCATTCCCGTTTCTCCACCAATACCACCCCCAGCTGGGAGCGTGCCCACCCCAACCGGCTGATCCTCCACAACGGCGAGATCAACACCATCCGGGGCAACGCGGACCGGATGCTGGCCCGGGAGGAAACCATGGCTTCCGCCTGCATGGAGGCGGATATGGAAAAGGTGCTGCCCGTGATTGCGGGCTCCGGCTCCGACTCTGCCATGCTGGACAATACTTTGGAATTTCTTATGATGAACGGGATTCCGCTGCCCCTTGCGGTGATGATTACCATTCCCGAACCCTGGCGCAAGGATGCGGGAATGGACCGGAAAAAGCGGGACCTGTATCACTATTACTCCACCATGATGGAGCCCTGGGATGGCCCAGCGGCGATCTTTTACTCCGACGGCGATGTGATGGGCGCGGTGCTGGACCGGAACGGTCTGCGGCCTGCCCGGTACTATATCACCCGGGACCGCCGTCTGGTACTGTCCTCCGAGGTGGGTGTGCTGGATATTCCTCCTGAGAACATTCTGTGCAAGTCCCGCCTTCAGCCCGGCAAGATGCTCCTGGTGGATACTATCCGGAAAAAGGTGGTGTCAGACGAGGAATGTAAGGCAGCTTTCTGTGCCCGGGCCCCCTACGGAGAATGGCTGGACCAGTACCTTGTGCGGCTGGAGGACCTGCCGGTACCCAACCACAAGGTGCCCAGGTATCCCAAGGCCCAGCGGGAAAAGCTTTACAAGGCCTTCGGCTATACCTATGAGGATATTAACGATGCCATTCTGACCATGGCGAGAACTGGTTCCGAAAAAATAACTGCCATGGGTACCGACATTCCTCTGGCGGTGCTTTCGGAAAAGCATCAGCCTCTGTTCAATTATTTTAAGCAGCTCTTTGCCCAGGTCACGAACCCACCCATTGACGCGCTGCGGGAGGAAGTGGTAACGGACACCACCGTGTATATTGGCTCTGATGGTAATCTCTTGCAGGAGCGCCCGGATAACTGCCGGGTGCTGGAAATCAGTAACCCCATCATTTCCTCCGTGGAGCTGATGCAGATCCGGAATATGAACCGTCCCGGCTTCAAGGTGGAGACGGTCTCCCTGCTGTACTATACCAATTCTTCTCTGAAAAAGGCGTTGGACCGGCTGTATGTTGAGTGTGACCGGGCCTACCGGGAGGGAGCTAATGTTATCATTCTGTCGGACCGGGGTGTGGATGAATACCATGTGGCGATTCCTTCCTTGCTGGCGGTTTCCGCCATTGAGCAGTACCTGGTCCGCACCAAGAAGCGGACGGCGGTCTCCATCATTCTGGAAAGTGCCGAGCCGAGGGATGTCCACCATTTTGCCACTTTGCTGGGCTATGGTGCCCGGGCCATCAACCCCTATCTTGCCCAGGAGTGCATCGGTGAGCTGGTGGAAAGCGGCCGTCTGGACAAAGACATGTATCAGGCCATCGGGGATTACGATAACGCGGTTCTCCGGGGCATTGTAAAGATTGCCTCCAAAATGGGCATTTCCACGCTGCAGTCCTATCAGTCCGCTCAGATTTTTGAGGCGGTGGGCATCTGTCGGGAGGTCATTGACCAGTACTTTACCAATACGGTCAGCCCTGTGGAGGGCATCGGCCTGGCGGAGATCGAAGAGGGTGTCCAGTGGCGGCACAACCATGCCTTTGACCTGTTGGATCTGGGTGTTGACACCACCCTGGATTCCACCGGTGTCCATTCCCTGCGCTCCGGAGCAGGCGCGGAGGATCATATGTACAATCCGAAGAGCATTGTTGCTCTGCGGGAGGCGGTACAATCCGGGAACTATGAAAAATTCCGGGAATATACGAACCTGGTGGATGACGCGCGTACGCCCCACACCCTTCGGGGCCTGATGGAGTTTCAGTTCCCGGCAGACGGCGGTATCCCTCTGGAGGAGGTGGAGCCGGCGGAGGAAATTGTCAAGCGGTTCAAAACGGGAGCCATGTCCTACGGCTCCATCTCTATGGAGGCCCACCAGTGCATGGCCATTGCCATGAACACCCTGGGGGGAAAATCCAATTCCGGCGAGGGCGGCGAGGATCCGGCCCGGTTTGGAAGCAATAGAAACAGCGCCATCAAGCAGGTGGCCTCCGCCCGGTTCGGCGTGACCAGCGCCTACCTGACCAGCGCCAAGGAGATCCAGATCAAAATGGCTCAGGGTGCCAAACCGGGGGAGGGCGGGCACCTGCCCGGCGGAAAGGTCTATCCATGGATCGCCAAAACCCGTTTCTCCACTCCCGGTGTGTCGCTGATCTCTCCGCCGCCCCACCATGACATCTATTCTATTGAAGACCTGGCCCAGCTTATTTTCGACCTGAAAAACGCCAACCGGGATGCCCGGATCTCTGTGAAGCTGGTGTCCGAGGCGGGGGTGGGCACCATCGCCGCCGGCGTTGCCAAGGCCGGTGCGGGCTGTGTGCTCATTTCCGGCTATGACGGCGGTTCCGGCGCGGCCCCCAAAAGCTCCATCCACAACGCGGGCCTTCCGTGGGAGCTGGGTCTTGCGGAGGCTCATCAGACCCTGATCCGCAACGGACTGCGCAGCCGGGTCCGGCTGGAAACCGACGGCAAGCTGATGACCGGACGGGATGTTGCCATTGCCTGCATCCTGGGGGCGGAAGAATTCGGCTTTGCCACGGCACCCCTGGTCGCCATGGGCTGCGTGATGATGCGGGTGTGCAATCTGGATACCTGCCCCATGGGCATTGCTACCCAGAACCCTGATCTGCGGTGCCGCTTCTCCGGCAAGCCGGAGTATGTGATGAACTTCATGCTCTTTATCGCCCGGCAGCTGCGGGAGATCATGGCAAAGCTGGGGGTGCGCACCGTGGACGAACTGGTGGGCCGCACGGACCTGATCCGTCCCCGGGAACACCGGATCACCCACCGGGCGGATACCATTGATCTGACCGGCATTCTGGCAGACCTGCCCGCCGTTCACTATCGGGAAGAGGACCGCTTTGACTTCGGCCTGGAAAAAACGGTGGATGTCAGCGTCCTGCTCCCTGCCTTTGAGCCTTATTTTAAAAAGAAAAAGCCTCATACGGAAACCATCCGGGTCTCCAGCGTCCACAGGACCCTGGGAACCATCCTGGGCAGTGAGATCACCCGGCGTTTTGGGGACACTCTGGCGGACGATACCTATGTGGTGAACTGCACCGGAGGCGGCGGCCAGTCCTTTGGCGCGTTCCTGCCCAAGGGCGAGACCATCATCCTGTCCGGCGATGCCAATGACTATTTCGGCAAGGGCCTGTCCGGCGGCAAACTGATTGTGAAGCCCGAGGCAGAGGCACAGTTCTGTGCCCGGGACAATATCATCATCGGCAATGTGGCCCTATACGGCGCTACCGGGGGCGAAGCCTATATCTGCGGCATCGCCGGAGAACGGTTCTGTGTCCGTAACTCCGGGGCTGTCGCGGTGGCGGAGGGCTGCGGAGACCACGGCTGTGAGTACATGACCGGCGGCCGGGTGGCCATCCTTGGCCCCACAGGGAAGAACTTTGCCGCGGGTATGAGCGGCGGTATCGCCTATGTACTGGATGAAAACCACGACCTGTACCTGCGGCTTAATAAGCAGATGGTCACCATGGGGGCCATTACCGAGCGCCACGATGCCCAGGAACTGAAATCCATGATCGAAGCCCATGTAAGCGCCACCGGTTCCCCGTGGGGCAGGGAAATCCTGAACCGGTTTGAAGATTACCTGCCCAAATTCAAGAAGATCATTCCCGTGGACTATCAGAGAATGATTGCCACCATCGGACAGATGGAGGAAAAGGGAATGTCCCACGAGCAGGCGACGCTGGAAGCGTTCTACGCCGTCAGAAAGGGTTAAGGAGGGGAAAACAATGGGAAAACCTACCGGATTTTTGGAATACACCCGTAAAGTCAACCCTTCCGCGGACCCTCTGGAACGGATCCGGAACTTTGAAGAGTTCCATCCCGGTCTGGAATCCGGGGAGCGCAGAAGCCAGGCGGCCCGGTGTATGAACTGCGGCGTGCCTTTCTGCCAGTCCGGGGTCAACTTCGGCGGCGGATACAGCGGATGCCCCCTGCACAACCTGATCCCGGAGTGGAATGACGAGATCTTCAACGGCAATTGGCGGGAAGCCCTTTCCCGGCTTACCAAAACCAATAACTTCCCGGAGTTCACCGGGCGGGTCTGCCCTGCGCTGTGCGAGGCGGCCTGCACCTGCGGCATGAACGGGGACAGTGTGACGGTGAACAACAACGAGCTGGCTGTGATCGAAACCGGCTTTCAAAACGGCTGGGTGGTACCCCGGATCCCGCCGGTGCGCAGCGGAAAACGGGTAGCGGTGGTAGGTTCCGGCCCCTCCGGTCTGGCGGTTGCCGACCAGCTGAACCACCGGGGCCATCAGGTAACGGTGTTTGAACGGGAGAGCCGCCCCGGAGGACTGATGATGTTCGGCATCCCCAACATGAAGCTGGACAAAAAGGTGGTTGCCCGCCGGGTCGCTCTTATGGAAGAGGAAGGCGTGGAATTCCGGGTGAATACCAACGTGGGCGTGGATATTCCGGCCCGGGCGCTTACGGAGGAATTTGATGCCGTGGTTCTGTGCTGCGGCTCCAAAACCCCCAGAAACCTGGCGGTTCCCGGCAGGGAAGCGGCAGGGGTCCATTTCGCAGTGGATTATCTGACAGCGGCCACCAAGAAGGTGATCGGGGAATCGGAAGCTTTTGCCATCACCGCGGAAAATAAGCATGTGATCATTGTGGGCGGCGGCGACACCGGCAACGACTGCGTGGGCACCGCGATCCGGCAGGGCTGCGCCAGTGTGACCCAGCTGGAAATGATGGGAAAGCCTCCCGTTACCCGG
>CAMCCS010000064.1 GCA_945873295.1 uncultured Clostridia bacterium | reverse complement strand
TTATCGAATTCCCGGTCATTGCGAGCCAGTCCGCTTAAGTGGCGTGGCAATCTCCCGGTTAGAAGCACCACTTTTCGTTGACAAATTGCGGAAAATGGTGCAAAAGAGCGATATGTATGACGATAGGCAGCTCGGAATTCGATGGAGATTCCCACACCAGTGTGCGCACTGGTTCGGAATGACAATGTTGTTCGATACCCCGGCTTTCCTCTATAAATTCCAATTTGTCCGCATTCCACGTTCAGCCCATAAGCATGAAAAGAAAAAAGGGAGGCATTTTAATGAAGCTGGATACCAAACGTACGGTGCTGGTGGGCTTCGCGTTCCTGTCCATCTGCGCGTTCTGGCAGATGTACGACAACCTGATCCCCCTGATCCTCACCAATACCTTCCACCTGAATGAGACCTTGTCCGGTGCCATCATGGCGGCGGACAATGTGCTGGCCCTGTTTTTACTGCCCCTGTTTGGCGGGATTTCCGACCGGTGCGGCAGCAGGCTGGGCCGCCGGCGGCCCTTCATTCTCTTCGGCACTGTCGCGGCGGTAGTGCTGATGCTGAGCCTGCCCCTGATCGCGGACAGCTTCTACGCGGCACCCGCCTCCGGAAAGCTGGCGGCATTCATCGCGGTGCTGGGCCTGCTCCTGATCGCCATGGGCACCTACCGGTCCCCGGCGGTGGCCCTGATGCCCGATGTGACCCCCAAGCCCCTGCGGTCCAAGGCAAATGCCATTATTAACCTTATGGGCGCCGTGGGCGGCATTGTGTACCTGCTCATTACCACCTTCCTGTACAAGACCAAGAGCGATGTGTATATCACCTATTTCCCTCTGTTTGCCATTGTGGGCGGCATCATGGTGGCAGCGCTGCTCGTTATCCTGTTCCTGGTGGATGAACCTAAGCTGGTGCAGCGGCAGCGGGAGTATGAAAGGGCTCACCCGGAGGACAACCTGGCGGAGGAAACGGAAAACGGGGAAGCGCTGCCCGCTCCGGTGAAAAAGAGCCTGGGCTTCCTGCTGGCCTCCATCGCCCTGTGGTTCATTGCCTACAACGGCGTTACCACCTGGTTTTCCGTGTACGCCCAGAACACCTGGGACATGAGCCTGGGCCAGGCCAATACCTGCGTGACCATTGCTACGGCGGGGGCCATTCTCAGCTATATTCCCGTGGGCAACGTGGCAAGCCGGCTGGGGCGGCGCAAGACTATCCGCTTCGGAACCCTGATGCTGGGCGGCTGCTTCTTTGCCGGTTTCCTGTACACCCTGTTCGCGGGCGGCTTCTCCCCGGTGCTGTATGTCCTGTTTGCTCTGCTGGGCCTTGCCTGGGCGGCCATCAATGTGAACAGCCTGCCCATGGTGGTGGAGATGTGCAAGGGCAGCGAGGTGGGCAAATTTACGGGCCTCTACTACACCTTCTCCATGGCGGCCCAGATCGTCACCCCCATCGTGGCGGGCTGGCTGCTGCGCAACGTCAGCTATAAAGCCCTGTTCCCCTACGCGGCGGTGTTTGCCTTTGCTTCCTTTGTGACCATGGGCATGGTAAAGCACGGGGACAATAAGGTCGAGGCCCAAAAGGGCCTGGAGGCCTATGACATCCAGGACTGAGGAAACGACTGTACCTGTCAAGTTATTGCGGCAGAGAGATAAATTGGGAATTTGTCGGCAGGGCCGACAGCCAAGTCGTGCGCAAAATATGTGTAATCGTTTTTGCCCTGCGCCGCTCGGTATCGTTCTGTGGTGCAGTAAATTGGAATTTGACGCATCGTCAGAACGTGTCATTCCGAACCCGAGTTCCCGGTCATTGCGATAAAGTAGCTCACACTGGCGTGGCAATCTCCTGGATAGGAGAACAATTTCTCGTGGAAGAATTCCGGAAAACGGCAGGATAGAGCAGTCTGTATGACGATGGGCTGCCTGAAATTCGATGGAGATTCCCACGAAAGTAGTGCGCACTGGTTCGGAATGACAGTGTTGTTCGATGCCCTGGCTTCCTTCTGCAAATTCCCAATTTTCCTCTCTGCCAGGTAAAGCTGATATCCACATAATCTTTTTTCTTTCGAGGCGAAAATAATGGTAATACTGATCGTGATTGTTGTTTTGCTCCTGCTGTATGTCTTTTCCCTCATGGGACGGCGGGGAAGACCGGAAATGCAGGAGCTGAAACAGTGGTACTATGCCCACCGGGGACTGCACCGGCAGGGCGTGCCGGAAAACAGTATGGCCGCTTTCCGGGAGGCCCTGGAAGCGGGCTACGGCATCGAGCTGGACGTACACCTGCTGAAAGACGGGTCCCTCGCGGTGATCCATGACAGCGACCTGAAGCGGGTCACCGGGCAGGAGGGCATTGTGGAGGACCTGACGGCGGAGGACCTTTCCCGGTATCATCTGCTGGGAACGGAGGAGACCATCCCGGAGTTTCGCCAGGTGCTGGAGCTGTACCGGGGGAAAGCACCCCTAATCATTGAACTCAAGAGCTGGAAAGGAAACCAGGCCGCCCTGGCAGAGCGGGTCTGCCGGGAAATGGAGGGGTACGAGGGCCTTTACTGCATGGAGTCCTTTGACCCCTGGTGCGTTGCCTGGCTGCGGAAAAACCGCCCGGACATCATCCGGGGCCAGCTTTCGGAGAATTTCCTGAAAAGCGACGGCGACCATCCCTGGATTGTCCGGTTTATCGTCACCTTCTGCCTGGAAAACTTTTTGACGATGCCGGATTTTATCGCCTACCACTTCCCGGATCGGAACAATGTCAGCGTGGCCCTGTGCCGGAAGGTGTGGGGTGTAGAGGGTGTGAGCTGGACCTTACGGACCCGGGAGGACTTTGACCGGGCGGTGAAAGAGGGCTGGATCCCCATTTTTGAGGGCTTCCGTCCGGAACCCCGGGCGTAGAGCCGGAAAGGGAGCAAATGGAAGAGAAATTTACCGCGGAATGGGAGCGGCGGCGTACCCAGGCGGAGGGCCTGGGGGTGCGGCTGCGTCCGGTGCCCCGGGAGAAGCTGCTTGCGGCTTCCCACCGGAGCCTCTCCGGCAGCCGGGAAAGCGACGGCTTTGCACAGCTTCAAAAGCTGGGGCGGCTGGATCTGACCTTGGAGGCCCTGGCGGTTGACAAGCGGTTTACCGCCCTGTTTACCGACGAGGAGGCCAACGAAGCCCTCAGCCGCCTTTTGGACGCTGGCTACCGTTTTTAAAACGCTCCTTGCAGCTTCTGCGGAAGCAGGGAAGGAAATTGGTATTTAGCGAATTTCCAGTCATTGCGATAAAGTAGCGCACACTGGCGTGGCAATCTCCCGGATAGAAGAATGCGTTATCAGCGCGGTACGCGGCAAGGGCTCCCTTGTGTAAAGGGAGCTGGCGCGAAGCGACTGAGGGATTGTGCGGTACAGCTTTTCAATTCAGGAGGTATTCCGGCGAAAAGGTTTGAGGGCACGATTTTGGTAGTGAAATCTATCGCATGTGCAGTGGAATCGGCGAAAAGGCTTGCGGAAACGACTTTACAGTAGAATTTTCCGGTTTTCATGAAACCTCGGCGAAAGGGGGTCAGAACGGACATGGTACGCTCTGACGATGGGCACACCGGGAAGTCCGCCATTACAGCCCCTCAGTCAGCTTCGCTGACAGCTCCCCTTACACAGGGGAGCCCTTGGCGCGTACCCCATCGAAACCGCTTACCACTGGACAAACTGCTCCGCAAATCTCAATTTTTCTGCCTCCTGGGGGCCAGCGAAAAAACTCTTGACAAATGCCCTCCTTTTTTGTAAAATATCCTACCGAAAGGTGGGGACGCTTGTGGGATTTCCGAAGAAGCAGCGATATGCGTTTGGAAATCGGGGAAAGTGTTTCCATTCTTCTTTTGCCTTTTATTTTTCCGATCACCGAGCTTGAAAGGGATTTTCCTTTTCCGGCCCGGTTTTCTTTTGCCCGTTTCGACTGCGTGAACGGTGCCAGTTATTACGAAAGGAATGAATGCGGATGAAGCCTTACGACAGAAAGATTGTCCTGGAAAACGGCAGGGAGTTCTACGGTTACGGGTTCGGCGCCCATGTGTCGGCTGTGAACGAGCTGGTGTTCAATACCTCTATGGTGGGCTACCAGGAGATCATCTCCGACCCCTCCTATACCGACCAGATGGTGTGTATGACCTATCCCCTCATCGGCAACTACGGCATGACCGAGGAAGACTATGAGACGAGAGTGCCCACCATGGGCGGCCTGATTGTCCGGGAGTACAACGACCTTCCCTCCAATTTCCGGTATACCAAGACCCTTTCCGAGGTGCTGGACGAGTACGGCATCCCCGGTATCAGCGGGGTGGATACCCGCATGATCACCCGGATCATCCGGGACGAGGGCAGCCAGAAGGTGCTCATCTGCGACGCCTCCCTGCCCTTTGCCAACGCCTACCAGCTGCTTCTCAACTACCAGATTCCCCACGATATGGTTTCCCGGGTGTCCTCCAAAAAGCGCTGGTACGCCCGGACCCCTCACCACCGCTTTGATGTGGTGGCGGTGGACTGCGGCATGAAGCTGAACATTATCCGTAAGCTCAATGAAAAGGGCTGCAACGTCACCGTGGTGCCCTACAACACCTCCGCCGAGGATATTATGAAAATGCGCCCCGACGGCCTGTTTCTGTCCAACGGTCCCGGAGACCCCCAGGATGTGCAGACCGTGATCCGGGTGGTGCAGGAGCTCCAGGGGCAGCTGCCCATCTTCGGCATCTGCCTGGGCCATCAGATGATCTCCCTGGCTATGGGCGCGAAAACCTATAAAATGAAGTTCGGCCACCGGGGCGGCAACCATCCCGTGCTGAACATTGCCACGGGCAAGGTGGAGATTACCTCCCAGAACCACTCCTACGCGGTGGACCCGGATTCCCTGGCGGGCACGGGCCTTACCATGACCCATGTGAATCTGCTGGATAACACCGCCGAGGGCGTGGCCTGCTGGGAAAAGAAGATCTTCTCCGTGCAGTACCACCCGGAGTCCGCCCCCGGCCCCCAGGACAGCACCTACCTGTTTGACCAGTTTATTACGCTCATGGAAAGCGCGAAGGAGGGTAAGCAGAATGCCGAAGCGTACTGATATTCATAAGATTCTGGTGATCGGTTCCGGCCCCATTGTCATCGGACAGGCGGCGGAATTCGACTATTCCGGCACCCAGGCCTGTCTGGCCCTCCGGGAGGAGGGGTATGAGGTGGTGCTCATCAACTCCAACCCCGCCACCATCATGACGGATACGGACATTGCCGACAAGGTGTATATGGAGCCCCTCAACCTGGAATATGTGGCCCGGATCATCCGCCACGAGCGGCCCGATGCCATTCTTCCCTCCCTGGGCGGACAGACGGGACTGAACCTTGCGGTGCAGCTTGCCAAAAAGGGCGTTCTGGACGAGTGCGACTGTGAGATCCTGGGCACCAGCTTCCAGGCCATCCAGCGGGCGGAGGACCGGGAGCTTTTTAAAGAGCTGTGCGCCTCCCTGGGGGAGCCTGTCCTCCCCAGTGAGGTTGCCAACACCCTGGAAGAAGGTCTCCGGGCGGCGGAAGAAATCGGCTATCCCGTGGTGCTCCGCCCCGCCTTTACCCTGGGGGGCACCGGCGGCGGCTTTGCCGACAACGCTGAGGAATGCGCCCTGATGCTGAAAAATGCCCTGGCTCTGTCTCCTGTCCACCAGGTCCTGGTGGAAAAGTCCATCAAGGGCTACAAGGAGATCGAGTACGAGGTGATGCGGGACGCCAACGACACCGCCATCACCATCTGCAATATGGAAAACATCGACCCCGTGGGCGTCCACACCGGCGACTCCGTGGTGGTCTGCCCCTCCCAGACACTGACCAACAAGGAGTACCAGATGCTCCGGGACTCCGCTCTCAGGATCATCCGGGAGTTGAAAATCGAGGGCGGCTGCAACGTGCAGTTTGCCCTGGACCCCCTGTCCTTCCAGTATTACCTCATCGAGGTCAACCCCCGGGTGTCCCGGTCCTCGGCCCTGGCCTCCAAGGCCTCCGGCTACCCCATTGCCCGGGTCTCTGCCAAAATCGCCGTGGGCATGCGCCTGGACGAGATCCGCATTGCCAACACCCCGGCATCCTTTGAGCCCACATTGGACTATGTGGTGACCAAGATTGCCCGGTTCCCCTTTGATAAGTTCTCCGATGCCAACAACACCCTGAACACCCAGATGAAGGCCACGGGCGAAGTCATGGCGGTGGGCCGGACTATGGAGGAATCCCTGCTGAAAGCGGTCCGCTCTCTGGAAACCGGCGTGTGCCATCTGTACAGCAAGAAGTTTGACGGCTGCGCCGAGGCTGACCTCCTGCGCTATATCCGCAACGGCACCGATGACCGGCTGTTTGCCATCGCGGAGCTGATCCGGCAGAAAACCGACCTGAACATCATCTACAACGCCACCAAGATCGACATGTTCTTCCTGGAAAAGATCGCCAATATCGTGGCCTTTGAAAGGCAGCTGCGGGAAAACCCCGGCAGTTTGGAGACTCTCCGGGATGCCAAGCGCATGGGCGTTTCCGACCAGTATATCGGCATGCTCTGGGGCATGACCCAGGCGGAGGTGTTCCATCTGCGCCGGGATAACGGCATCATGCCGGTGTACAAGATGATCGACACCTGCGCCTCCGAGTTTTCTTCCTATGTGCCCTATTTCTACTCCACCTACGAGCAGGAAAACGAGTCGGTGGTCAGCGACCGGAAAAAGATCGTGGTCCTGGGCTCCGGCCCCATCCGCATCGGCCAGGGCGTGGAGTTTGACTACTCCACCGTCCACGCCATCTGGTCCATCCGGGAGGCGGGCTACGAAGCCATCATCATCAACAATAATCCGGAGACCGTCTCCACCGACTACACCACCTCCGACAAGCTGTACTTTGAGCCGCTGACGGTGGAGGATGTGATGAACGTCCTGACCCTGGAAAAGCCCGAGGGCATCATCGTCTCCCTGGGCGGTCAGACCGCCATCAACCTGGCGGCGCCCCTCGCGGCCCTGGGCGTGCCCATTGTGGGTACGGATATGGAGGCCATTGACCGGGCGGAGAACCGGGATTCCTTTGAAAAGGTCATGGAGAAGCTGCAGATTCCCCAGCCCAAGGGCCAGGCCGTCACCAACATTGAAGACGGCGTAAAGGTGGCCCAGGAGATCGGCTACCCGGTGCTGGTCCGGCCCAGCTTCGTTCTGGGCGGCCGGGCCATGGAAATCGTGGCAAACGAGCGCTCCCTGCGGCACTATCTCCAGACCGCTGTGGAGGTGAATACCGACCAGCCCGTACTGGTTGACAAGTATATCATGGGCAAGGAGCTGGAGGTGGATGCCATCTGCGACGGTAAGCGGGTGTTCATCCCCGGCATCATGGAGCATGTGGAGCGTACCGGTGTTCACTCCGGCGACTCCATCTCCGTCTACCCCACCTTCTCCGTGTCCCAGAAGGTCAAGGATCAGATCCTGGACTACACCCAGCGGCTGGGCCTTGCCATCGGCATTGTGGGCCTTTTCAACATTCAGTTCATTGCCGACAGCGACGAAAAGGTCTATATTATCGAGGTGAACCCCCGGTCCTCCCGGACGGTTCCCTTCCTGTCGAAAGCGACCTCCGTCCCCATGGCCCATATCGCCACCCAGGTGATCCTGGGCCACAGCCTGGAAGAGCAGGGCTACACCCAGCTGGTGGCCCCGGAGAAGAAGCGGTGGTATGTCAAGGCTCCTGCCTTCTCCTTCAGCAAGCTCAAGGGCATGGACACCTACCTGTCCCCGGAGATGAAGTCCACCGGCGAAGCCATCGGCTACGACACCTCCCTGACCCGGGCGCTGTACAAGGCCATCCAGGCCTCCGGTATGCACGTAAGCAACTACGGCACGGTGTTTGCCACCATTGCCGACCGGGACAAGCCCGCCGCCCTGCCCCTTATCCGCAGGTTCTATGACATGGGCTTCAATATCGAGGCTACGGTGGGCACGGCAAACTTCTTAAAGTCCCACGGCATCCGCACCCGGATCCGCCAGAAGCTCACCGCCGACGGCTCCGACGATATTCTCGTGGCCCTGCGCAAGGGGCATATCGCCTATGTCATTAACACCATCGACGTCAGCGCCCCCGGCGCGTCCCACTCCGACGGCTCTGAGATCCGCCGGGCCGCGGTGGACAACAACGTGACCATGTTCACCTCCCTGGACACCGTCAAGGTGCTTCTGGATGTGCTGGAGGAAATGACCCTGGGCGTGTCCACCATCGACGCGGAATAAAGAATGTGCTTATCGGTTTCACGCGGCTGCCCGACAAATTGGAATTTGCGGAGGTAAGTGCGGGCATCGAACAACATTGTCATTCCGAACCAGTGCTCACTACTTTCGTGGGAATCTCCATCGAATTCCAGGCAGCCTATCGTCATCCATTTGTAGGGGTGGTCATTGTGTCCGCCCGCGAAAACTCGCCGAATTCCAGCATAAATTCACGTCAAATGGCACCTTTTCGCCGAAAGAAATACGAATAGGTCACCTTTCCCTGCCGGGCGCTCAATGAGCGCCCCTACGAGGTATGACGTTTATGATTTGGAAATTCGATGGAGATTGCCACACCAGTGACGTCGGTCTACTCTTCGCAATGACACGTTCTAACGGTGCGTCAAATTCCAATTTGTATCCTTGCTGAATGAAGCCGATATGCACAATAAAGAAATTGACAATTGACGGGCAATGACGGATAATTGCTGTGGCGGTCATGCCGCAGGAAAGGGAGAAACCATATGAACAGTCGAATGAACAATGTCTGCCGCCGGATGGAGATAGCGGGACTGAAGCAGCTCCTCATTACCGACCCCTGGAGTATTTACTATCTGACCGGGAAACTGTTCCAGCCCGGCGAGCGCTTTCTCGGGCTGCTGCTGAAAGAAAGCGGGGACCATAAGGTTTTTATTAACCACCTGTTCCCCGCTCCCGAGGAGCTGGGGGCGG
>CAMCCS010000063.1 GCA_945873295.1 uncultured Clostridia bacterium | reverse complement strand
CGGACACCGGGTCCTCGTGCATGTGAATGTCGATAAAGCCCGGGGTTACCACCAGACCGGACGCGTCAATGCTCCGGTCCGCCTGGGGTTTCTCCCGGCCCGCCCAGACGATCTTTCCGTTTTCCATAACCAGGTTCAGTTTCCCATCCACCCGGTTTGCCGGGTCGATAACATGACCGCCCAGAATTGCCGTCCGCATAGGCATGCCCCCCTTTCGGAATTTGTGGTTTTCATTGTTTTTCTATGTAATGTAAGGGATGAACAGCATACAGGGGAATTAGTATTTGTAGAGGGAAGTAAGGGCCTCGAATAACACTGTCATTCCGAACCAGTGCGCACACTGGTGTGGGAATCTCCATCGTATTTCGGGCAGCCTATCGTCATACAGATCGTTTTTTATACCGTTTCCCGGAATCTACCTGTGTATTATCGAAAAATGGTGCCTCTATCCGGGGGATTGCCACACCAGTCTGCGGACTGGTTCGCAATGACACGTTCTGACGATACGCCGAATTCCAATTTGTCTTCCTTCTTTGTAAATCCCCGCTCCGTATTTATTTCAGCGTCCCAATAAACGCTTCCAGCCGGTCCAGGCCGGTTTTCAGTTCTTCGTCACTGTAGCAGTAGGAAATCCGGATATGGCCCTCACAGCCAAAGCAGCTGCCGGGGATTACCGCCAGCTTCCCCTCCGTAATAAGCCGCGTGCAGAAATCCCAGGAGGATAGCCCAAAGCGCCGGATGTCCGGGAACACATAGAACGCTCCCTCCGGCTCCGGGAAGGAAAGGCCCATTGCCCGCAGCCGCCCGGTGACATAGTCCCGCCGCCGCCGGTAGGTTTCCCGCATGGCAGACACATCCTGCTCCAAAGCCTTCACCGCGGCGTGCTGAATAAACGTGGGCACCGCGGCAATTTCCGCGGCACTGAGCAGCAGCAGCCGGTCCATCACATACTCCGGGCACCGCAGGTACCCCACACGCCAGCCGGTCATGGCATAGGGCTTGGAAAAGCTCTGGCACAGCAGCACCTGCTCCTCCAGCTCCGGGTCCAGGCTCAGGTCCGGGCAGGGGCCGTAGGAAAGGGCCCCATACACATTGTCGCAGACGACAAAGATGGGCTTTCCCAGCACCGCCGCTTTCACGGCAGCGAGGCTCTTCTCATTCAGCACTGCGCCGGTGGGGTTGCAGGGGGAATTGACAATAATTGCCTTGGTTTTTTCCGTCACCGCTTCCCTCAGCAGTGCCGGGGTCAGCTGGAAACCGGCGCCGGAAATATCCAGCAGCACGGGGACGCCTCCTGCCGCGGTAACGATCGTCTCATAGAGGCCAAAGGCCGGGGTAGGGATAATGACTTCTTCCCCGGGATTTAAGATTCCCGTGAGGGCGGTATACAGTGCCCCCGTAGCCCCCACGGTGACGAGCACCTGGTTTTCTTCTGTGGGCAGGCCCCGTTTTGTTTCAAAATCCGCGATGGCCCGGCGCAGCTCCTGGGTTCCCTGGTTGGGGGCGTAGTGGGTCTCGTCCCGTTCCAGCGCCTCCCGAGCAGCCGTCTTGATAGCCTCCGGGGTGGCAAAATCCGGTTCCCCGATGGTGAGCAGGACGCAGCCCGGGGTCTGCCGGGCCAGATTCGTAAACACCCGGATGCCGCTGCGCTGCAAAGACGCAAGATTTTGGTTCAGAGGGATCATCGGAATTCCTCCGACAGAGCCTCAAAGAAGTCAGCGCCCTTCAGGAGAATGTCCTCGTCAAAGTCAAAGCAGTCGCTGTGCAGCGCCGGCGCGTCCCCCGCCCCCAGGAAGAAGAACATACCGGGCAGGGTCCTCTGATACCAGGAAAAGTCCTCGGTAATCATGCTGGGCTTATCCAGCTCAAAGAAACCCACAGCCTTCCGTACCCGCCGGTGCAGATCCGGGGGATTCATTATGGCGGGATACCCATCGTTCATATATACGCTGACGGTGCAGCCGGTAGAGCGCTCCACTTCCTTGCCGATGGAGACAATCCCCGCCCGGAGGGAGTAGAACACCTCGTCCTGGAACGCCCGGAGGCTGCCCTCCATGTGGGTGTGGTCGGACAGGGCGTTGCACACCGTACCGCTGGTGAATTTGCCGAAGCGCAGGAGGCGGAACACCTTTTTGGGCAGGGCACCCTCCATGGCCATGACCCGGCGGTAGAACTCCACACCGGCAGCCAGGGCGTCACAGCCTTCCTCCGCCCGGGCAATGTGGGCGGACTTGCCGTAAATATCCACCTTCACCTCGCAGGAGCGGGACATCATCTCGTTTAACCGGCTGGCAACCATGCCCGCAGGCAGGCCCGGCCACAGGTGCATGGCAAAAATAGCCTCCACATGGTACTGCTTGAAGATCCCGGTGGCGCACAGGTCCCGGGCTCCCCCGGTGGTTTCCTCCGCGCACTGGAACACCAGCAGCACATTGTGGGGAAGTTCTTCTTTTTTATCCAGGCGGCGGGCCAGCTCCAAAAGAATCGCCATGTGCCCGTCGTGGCCGCAGGCATGCATGCACCCGGGGTTCCGGGAGGCATAGGGAGCCTTGGTACGCTCGGTAATGGGCAGGGCGTCCGCGTCCGCCCGGAAAGCAATGGCCTCCTTCTGTCCAAAGTCAAACCAGGCGCAAAGAGACGATGCCATGGGCGAAAACACCCGGCATTTGAGCCCCGAAAGGGCGCTGCGCAGGTAGTCCATGGTCTGAGGAAGCTGGCGGTCCAGCTCCGGGATCTGGTGCAGGGCCCGGCGGTCATCCACGATCTGCATTTGCCTCACCTCGAAAATATCATCAGATGGTAACATTATACGCTATTTCCCCCCGGCTGTCAATTTCTCCTTGCCATTTCGCCGAAAAGATGATACCATGGGGGATATATCATGCAAAAGGAGCAGGCAAAATGGATGCACAGGAAATCATTGAATATATCCGCACCTCGCCCAAAAAGACCCCGGTGAAGGTGTATGTCTGGGAGGAAGCCCCGGTGGACTTTCCAAACTGCCATGTTTTCCCCGCCGGGGACGGCTGCAAAATCGTCTTCGGCGACTGGGCGGATGTGGGCCCGGTACTGAAAAACAACCGTTTCCGCCATGTGGAAGTTGAAAACGGCTGCCGCAATTCCGCCATCCCCATGCTGGACCTCAAGGACATCCCCGCCCGCATTGAGCCGGGCGCCTTTATCCGGGAGCAGGTCACCATCGGCAAAAACGCGGTGATCATGATGGGGGCCATTCTGAACATCGGCGCCGTTGTGGGCGAGGGCACCATGATCGACATGGGTGCCGTCCTGGGCGGCCGGGCCACCGTGGGCAAGCACTGCCATATCGGCGCCGGTGCGGTGCTGGCCGGGGTCATTGAGCCCGCCTCCGCCACCCCGGTGATCGTGGAGGACAACGTGCTCGTGGGCGCCAACGCCGTGGTCATCGAGGGTTGCCGCATCGGAGAAAACGCCGTGGTCGCCGCCGGCGCGGTGGTGGTAAACGACGTCCCGGCAAATGCAGTGGTGGCAGGCTGCCCCGCCCGGATCATCAAGTACAAGGACGAAAAAACCGTCTCCAAAACCGCCCTGGTGGATGCCCTCCGGGAGCTGGACACCCCCTGACAGAAGATAATATTCCCGGCAGTCCATTTGGGACTGCCGGGAAGTTCTATGTATATCCTTTTTCGGGTGCCATCCCATCCACAGCGGCGGGAAAGCACCTGCCAGCTTTCATACTCAGCGCAGACCCACCATCATCCGGATCTTATCCCCAAAAGGCAGCTTTCTGGTAATGGCCTTCCCGATTTCGATCAGCAGCAGCATAATCGCCAGTCCGATCACAGGTAAAAACGCGTCCTTAATAAAGCCCTCCGGGAATCTTCTTTTTACGGGCATCAGGCAGATAATGTGGTACAGATAGATACAGAAAGTAGATCCGCCGATCCAGCAAATACCGCCGCTCAGGCGCGTATCGGCAAGCCAGCGCCCCACCGTCATGACAATAAAAAACGTGGACACGGTCAGCATCATATCATAAACATGGAAAAAGTTAAAAATTCTTCCCCGATACACCAGGACGCCAAATACACCGGCGCAGACAACGCAGAGGGCTGTAAACCACTTGCTCCAGGTCAGGTTTCTCCTTCTCAGGAGGATTCCCAGGCCGAAAAAGCCAACCCAGTTTAACGGATTCTGGTAGTCCGCAAGCCAGGGAATCCGACTCGCGCCGACAATTGTCTCCACCAGCAGCGTCCCGACGGTTAACGCTACACTGCCCCACAGCCAGCCAGGTTTATCCCAAATCGGCTTGAAGAACGCAAAGCAAAATACATACACCGGAAGGAAATACATCCAGTTTCCGTATCCGATGGCCCAGGGAAAGAACTCCCACAGGCCTTTGCTGTGGCCGTAAGCATACCGGTACACATAGGACAGCACGGCGCACACCAGCCAGGGCAGCCCTATCGTCTTCAGCTTTCGTTTCCAAAACCGCCCGCTGTCACCGTCAGATCTGGAGTAGAGAATCCCTCCCACAATAAAGAAGCAGCCGATACTCGTTGTGGACATCATATCCCACAGGCTGGTTATGAGATACCGTGTAGGAGAAGCGTCAGAGATTACACTGATATGGGACGCAATCACGGTAAGAGATGACATCACCTTCACAAAATACAGTGCGGTACTGTCTTTCTGGCTGAGCTTCTGGGGCATACCATTGACCTCCTGTTTTCCGAACACCGCGCGGGAGCACACCGTAACCCCCACACCGCGGTTTGTCCATTTTGTTCCGGTTTTCGCCCGGTTCTCCGCAGAGCAGCCCCCTGCTGCCGAAACAGCAGGGGACATTCATGTTTATTCCTCTACCAACGCGATATGAACGGTGTCCAGCTGGGCCTTGTCCACGGCGCTGGGAGCGCCCATCATCAGGTCCTGGGCGTTCTTGTTCATGGGGAAGGTAATGACCTCCCGGATGCTCTCTTCACCGGTAAGCAGCATGATGAGCCGGTCCACGCCGGGAGCAGCTCCCGCGTGGGGAGGCGCGCCGTAGGTGAAGGCATTGTACATGGCGGGGAATTTGGCTTTCACCGCATCCTCCCCCAGACCCACCATCTGGAAGGCCTTGACCATGATCTCCGGGTCATGGTTACGCACAGCGCCGGAGGCGGACTCGTAGCCGTTCACCACCAGGTCGTACTGGTTGGCGTTGATGGCCAGGAGCTTTTCCGTATCTCCCTCCGCTTCCTCCAACGCCTTCAGGCCGCCCTGGGGCATGGAGAAGGGGTTGTGGCAGAATTCCAGTGCGCCGGACTCCTCGCCGATCTCGTACATGGGGAAATCCACAATCCAGCACAGGGCGTACTGCTCTTCGTCAAAGTGTCCGGGCACCCGCTTGCCAAGCAAAGTACGGATCACACCGGCGGTCTTCTGTGCGGCGGCCTTTTTGCCGGCGGCCATGCACACAAAGGCACCGGGCTTCAGCCCCAGCTTTTCGGTGAGCACATTCTGATACTCCGTCAGGAACTTGGAAACGCCGCCGGTGAGATTGCCGTTTTCGTCCACCTTTACCCAGCAGGCCTTGCTGCCGGTCTGGACCTCCACATCGGCAAGGAGCTTGTCGATCCACTTCCGGGCCTGGGTGAAGTCCTGCACCACCACAGCCTTGACCGTGGCGCCCTCGAAAGGACCGAAGCCGCAGCCCTGAACTTCAGCGGAGATATCCTGGATCTCCAGGTCGATCCGCAGATCGGGCTTATCGGAGCCGTAGCGCTCCATGGCTTCCTTGTAGGGAATGTGGCGGAAGGGTGCCTCGGACACCCGCTTGTACTTGCCGAACTTGTGGAACACGGGCACCAGCACATCCTCCAGGGTGGACAGCACATCCTCCTGGGTGGCAAAGGCCATTTCCATATCCAGCTGGTAGAACTCGCCGGGGGTACGGTCCGCCCGGGCGTCCTCGTCCCGGAAGCAGGGGGCAATCTGGAAATACTTGTCAAAGCCGGAGGTCATCAGCAGCTGCTTGAACTGCTGGGGAGCCTGGGGCAGGGCGTAGAACTTGCCGGGGTGGTTCCGGGCGGGAACCAGGTAGTCCCGGGCGCCCTCGGGGCTGGAGGAGGTCAGGATGGGGGTGGTGATCTCCAGGAAGCCCTTTTCCATCATCAGCCGCCGCAGCTCCGCCACCACCTGGCAGCGCAGCACGATGTTGGACTTGACGGCGGGGTTGCGCAGGTCCAGGAAACGGTACTTGAGCCGGGTGTTTTCGTCCGCGTCCTTAGATTTGTTGATCTCAAAGGGGAGCTGGTTGTGGATGCACTTACCCAGCACTTCGATGGTTTCCGGCACCACCTCAATGTCGCCGGTGGGGAGCTTCTTATTCTTGCTCTCCCGCTCCCGGACGGTGCCGGTGACGGAAATGGTGGACTCCTTGTTGATGTCCTTCACAATGCGCATCATGTCGGCAGTCTCCACCACCACCTGGGTGGTGCCGTAGAAGTCCCGAAGGACCAGGAACGCAAAGTTCGCGCCCACCTCACGGACATTTTCCAGCCAGCCGACAATGGTGACCTTCTTACCCGCGTCGGAAAGACGTAGCTCCCCACAGGTATGGGTTCTGGATTGATTCATAGCAAAAGCCTCTCTTGTTTTCTGAATTTCTACAGGGTATTCTCTCATAAACAGGGCAAAAAGTCAATGCGCAACCATAAAAAACTGCGGCAGGCTGTATGCGCCTGCCGCGGTTTTCTTGATATTACCGGAAATACTGTCCCGCCAACGCCGCAGTACGGCAAATTGGAATTTGGCGAATTCCCGGTCATTGCGATAAAGTAGCGCACACTGGTTCGGAATGACAGTGTTGTTCGATGCCCTGCTTTCCTCTGCAAATTCCAATTTGCTGCGCCGCAAAAGTTGATTTTTCCTTACTGCTTCGCAGCCTGCCGGGTCTTGTTGAGCTTATCCGCCTTGCAGAACAGCACAAAGCCGATGGCAAAGAGGATCACCAGGGTGCCCACGGCCAGGCTCTCGTTTTCCAGCTCCGCTCCCAGGAAATGCACGGTAAAGCCCGCGGTGGCCTGGCTGATGACCGCCACCAGGGTGGTGCCCAGGAAGGACGCGCCCTTGCCGCAGATGTCCATCAGGCCGAAGTATTCTCCGCTGCGCTCCGGAGGAATGATCTTGCCGAGATACGACCGGCTGAGGGCCTGGATGCCGCCCTGGAACATACCCACCAGCACCGCCAGCATCCAGAACTGCCACAGCGCCTGCAGGAACACGGCAAACATGGTAATACCGGTGTAGCACGCAATGCACACCTTGATCAGCAGAGCGGTATCATACTTTCCGGACAGGCGTCCGAAAATAATGGAGCAGGGGAACGCCACAATCTGGGTCAGCAGCAGGGCCAGGAGCAGCCCCGTGGAATCCAGCCCCAGGGCCGTACCGTAGGCGGTTGCCATATCGATAATGGTGTACACGCCGTCAATGAAGAAGAAAAACGCCAGCAAGTACAGGAAAATGTGCTTTTCCTTTTTGGCATCCCGGAAGGTTCTGCCCAGCTGCCGGAAGGTATCGGCGAAGGGATGCTTTCCCAGCTCCACATAGGCGCTCTGCCGGTAATTGCGCAGCAGGGGCAGGGTGCAGACAATCCACCACGCCGCGGTAAGCAGGAAAGCGATCACCATAGCGGTGCCCTGGCTGAGGCCAATGAAGCCGGAGCCCAGCACCAACGCCAGACATACTACAAAGGGGATCACGGAGCCTATGTAACCAAAAGCATATCCGCAGGAGGATACGGTATCCATCCGGGCGTCGGTGGTGACCTCCGGAAGCATGGCGTCATAGAACACCAGGCTGGAAGAAAAGCCCACCTTGGCAATGACGAAAAAAGCCAGGAAGGACAGCCAGGACCAGGCCATACCCAGCGCCGCGCAGCCCAGGGCTCCCATGAGCATACAGATCATGAAAATGGGTTTCTTAAATCCCTTGTGGTCGGCAAGCGTGCCGCAGATGGGGCCGATCAGCGCCACCAGAAGCGTTGCCACGCTGCCGGCATAACCCCAGTAGGCCAGGTACTGAGACTCGTTGAGTCCGGCACCGTTGGCCAGCGAGTTAAAGAAGATGGGGATCAGGGTCGTGGCCAGGAGAATGAACGCGGAATTACCGATGTCATAGAGCACCCAATACCGCTCCAGCGATGTAAGCCGGATTTTCTCTTTCATATCCTTCTTCCTCCGTATATGGGTTAGCCTGTGAGGAGCCGCTGAAGACTCTTTGCAGGCGGTTTCACTTTCCTCAGTGCTTCGGGTCAGCCAAATGCCGGCTCAAACTCCGGCCCCAGATCCGTTCCCGCGGTTCGCAGTGCCGTCAGCTGGGCAGCCAGGACGGGATAGCGTTCCAGCGCATTGTCGTACAGCGACAGAAGCGCTGCGTTCCGCTCCTCGCTGCCGGGAGCCGGGGTACGGGGAATGAGCAGCTCCCGGGCACTCTTCCCGGCCAAACCCACGACGGTTTCCACAGCTTTCCGTTTCCGGGAGGCAAAGAGCTTTAAAATCCGCTCCATATTCCGCACACCCTGAAGCACCGCCCGGGGGGTGGCGCCGGGGTACAGGTCGGCAACGGTGACGCACTCGCCCCGGCTTAGCTTCGTAAAGCGGCTCAGGTCCTGAGCATGGGCGGGGATCTTTCCGTCCTTTGTCAGCAGGAACCGTTCAAATTCCGACTCCATGGCCACATGGCTTACTTCCCCGGCTTTTTCCGTTTCGTGAACAAAGGGATGGGCCGCCGAATCCAGGCAGTAGTGGGCCAGAACCCCATACAGGTATACCGTTCCCACCTCGGAAGGGTTCAACCGCAGCCGCCTCACGGCAGCGGTAAAAAACGTTTTCCCGCTCTGCATGTGGAATTTATGGCCCAGGGCACCAGCAGCGGTATGAAAAAGGGGATTGTAATAAAAGAAAAAGTCCGGTCCCTGGACACCCATATCATAAACCTGGCGGAAACGGGAAATCTGCTGCCGGAGGGCAGGATCCAGAAGCTCCAACGCCTGGGTACCGAACCGGTAATGGGCATATGCTGCAGGCATGCACTTCACCTCATGAAAGGAATCTGCTGCTATTCTACATCATTTTTCTGCGGATGAC
>CAMCCS010000062.1 GCA_945873295.1 uncultured Clostridia bacterium | reverse complement strand
CCCTCATCACCCTCAAGTATACCCAGTCCAATTCCGTGTGCTTTGCCTATGACGGTCAGGCCATCGGCGTGGGTGCCGGACAGCAGTCCCGGATCCACTGCACCCGGCTTGCCGGTACCAAGGCGGATACCTGGTTCCTGCGGCAGCACCCCAAGACGCTGAGCCTGCCTTTCCGCAGCGATCTCAGCCGTCCTAACCGGGACAATGTCATTGACGGCTATATCAACGGCAATGAAGAGGACGTTTGCGCCGAGGGCATCTGGCAGAACTATTTTGCTTCCCGTCCCGAGCCTCTGACCCAGGCGGAAAAGCGGGAATTCCTGGATGCCCTCACCGGCGTGAGCCTGGGCTCCGACGCCTTCTTCCCCTTTGCCGACAACATCAAACGGGCCTGCGCCTCCGGCGTCAGCTACATTGCCGAGCCCGGCGGCTCCATCCGGGACGACCTGGTCATTGAAGAGTGCGACAAGCGCAATGTAGCCATGGCCTTTACCGGAATGCGTCTGTTCCACCACTAATATGAGATATGAGTTATAAGATATAAGATATTAGATATTTTTTATCTTATATCTGTTATCTCGTATCTTATATTTCCAAGTAAGGAGTCAAGACTTATGAAACTGTTAGTCGTAGGCGGCGGCGGGCGGGAACACGCCATCATCCGCAAGCTGAAAGAAAACCCGGCGGCAGATACCATCTACGCCCTGCCGGGCAACGGCGGCATTGCCCGGGACGCCCAGTGTGTTCCCTTTGCCGCCACGGATATTGACGGCATCGTCCGCTTCGCGGAAGAACATAAGATCGATTACGCAGTCGTCGCCCCGGACGATCCTCTGGTGCTGGGCTGTGTGGACCGGCTGAACGCCATCGGAATTCCCTGCTTCGGGCCGAAAGCCAACGCCGCCATTATCGAGGGCAGCAAGGCTTTTTCCAAGGAACTGATGAAGAAATACGGCATCCCCACGGCAAAGTACGAAATCTTTACCGACCTGGACGCGGCCCTGCGGTATCTGGACACCGCTCCCATCCCCACGGTTGTCAAGGCTGACGGTCTGGCCCTGGGCAAGGGCGTGATCATCGCCGCCACCCGGGAGGAAGCCAAGGCTGCCGTCACCGACATGATGGCAAACGGGAAGTTCGGCAAGAGCGGCGCAACCGTGGTCATTGAGGAATTCCTGGAGGGGCCGGAGGTTTCCGTGCTGTCCTTCACCGACGGAAAATGCGTCAAGCCCATGGTGTCCAGCATGGACCACAAGCGGGCCCACGACGGTGACACCGGCCTGAACACCGGCGGCATGGGCACCGTTGCCCCCAACCCCTACTACACGCCGGAGGTTGCCAACCGGTGCATGGAGGAGATTTTCCTCCCCACCATCCGTGCCATGGCCGCCGAGGGCCGACCCTTCAAAGGATGCCTGTACTTTGGGCTGATGATCACAAAAGACGGCCCCAAGGTCATTGAATACAACTGCCGCTTCGGCGATCCAGAGACCCAGGTGGTCCTTCCCCTGCTGGAAAGCGACCTGCTGACCATCATGCAGGCCACCACCAATGGAACGCTGGAGGAAACGGAAGTAATGTTCTCCGATAAGCACGCCTGCTGCGTAGTCACCGCGTCCAACGGGTACCCTGAGCACTACGAAAAGGGCTTCCCCATCACCATGACGGAGGAAGCCGCCGCCCACACCTATGTGGCGGGGGCAAAAGAAGCGGACGGAAAGCTTCTGACCTCCGGCGGCCGGGTCACCGGCACCACCGCCGTAGCAGACACCCTGGCCGATGCCGTCCGGGAGGCCTACCGGATCGCTGACGGTGTCGTCTTCGAAAACGCCTACCGCCGCAGTGACATCGGCAAGCGGGCTCTGGAAGCCTGTATTTAACAGTGCATTCCGGATCAAGAAAAAACAGGAGGTAATGTAGCCCAATGGTTTATCGCGTATTTGTAGAAAAAAGGCCGGGCCTGGACAACGAAGCCAGGAGCCTCTGCGCCGAGGCGACCAATCTTCTCGGTGTTCGTGACCTTCAGAAGGTTCGGATCCTGAACCGGTACGATGCCGAGGGCATTTCCCGGGAACTGTTTGATTCCGCCGTCCCCACGGTGTTTTCTGAGCCCCAGGTGGACACCGCCCGGGAGGAAGCGGACCTCACCGGGGCCTCCGCTGTCTTTGCCGTGGAGTACCTCCCCGGTCAGTTTGACCAGCGGGCGGACTCCGCCGCCCAGTGCATTCAGATCCTCTCCCAGGGGGAACGGCCCACGGTTCGCACCGCCAAGGTGTACGCCCTGTACGGTGAGATTACCGGCGCAGACCTGGCTGCGGTAAAGAAATATGTCATTAACCCCGTGGAGGCCCGGGAAGCTTCTCTGGAAAAGCCGGAGACCCTGGCAGCCCAGTATGCCATCCCCACTACCGTTGCCACCCTGGAGGGCTTTACCGCTCTTACCCGGGAGGAACTGGCGGACTTCATCGCCAAATACGGCCTTGCCATGGACTTGGATGACATTGCTTTCTGCCAGGAATATTTCCGCAGCGAGCACCGGGACCCCACCATTACCGAGATCCGGATGATCGACACCTACTGGTCCGATCACTGCCGCCACACCACCTTCGGTACGGTGATCGACAGCGTGACCTTTGCCGATCCCCTGCTGCAGAAGACCTATGACGAATACCTGGCGGTGCGTAAAGAGCTCCACCGGGAGCAGAAGCCCATCTGCCTCATGGATCTTGCCACCATTGCCGCCAAGTACCTGAAAGCCACCGGAAAGCTTTCCAAGCTGGATGAGTCCGAGGAAATCAACGCCTGCACCGTGAAAATGGATGTGGAAGTGGACGGCAAAACCGAACCCTGGCTGCTGCTGTTCAAGAACGAGACCCACAACCATCCTACGGAAATTGAGCCTTTCGGCGGCGCCGCCACCTGCATCGGCGGAGCCATCCGGGATCCCCTGTCCGGCCGCTCCTATGTCTACGGTGCCATGCGTGTCACCGGCGCGGCGGACCCCCTGAAGCCCGTCTCCGAGACCATCCCCGGCAAGCTTCCCCAGCGGAAGCTGGTCACCACCGCTGCCGCCGGCTATTCCTCCTACGGCAACCAAATCGGTCTTGCCACCGGCATTGTGGATGAAATTTACCATCCCGGCTACGCCGCCAAGCGGATGGAGATCGGCGCGGTTATCGCCGCCGCTCCTGCCGCCAATGTCCGCCGGGAGTGCCCTGTCCCCGGGGACATCGTGATCCTGCTGGGCGGTGCCACCGGCCGTGACGGCTGCGGCGGCGCCACCGGTTCCTCCAAGAGCCACAACCTCCACTCCCTGGAAACCTGCGGCGCGGAAGTTCAGAAAGGCAACGCTCCCGAGGAGCGGAAGCTCCAGCGGCTGTTCCGGAACCCGGAGGCTTCCCGGCTCATTAAGCGCTGCAACGACTTCGGTGCCGGCGGCGTGTCCGTTGCCATCGGCGAGCTGGCCGATGGTCTGGACATTGACCTGAACGCGGTGCCCAAGAAATACGAGGGCCTGGACGGCACCGAGCTTGCCATCTCCGAATCCCAGGAGCGGATGGCTGTAGTGGTAGAGCCCAAGGATGTGGCCCGGTTCCTGGAGCTGGCCGCCGCTGAAAACCTCAGCGCCACCAAGGTAGCTGTGGTCACTGAGTCCCCCCGGCTCACCATGCGCTGGAACGGCAACACCGTCTGCGACATCAGCCGGGAATTCCTGAACTCCAACGGCGCCGCCAAGCACACCTGCGCCGCCCCCGCAGCGGCAGAACCTGCCCGTCAGGAGATCACAGGAGATTTCCGGGAGAACTTCCTGCGCGTTGCTTCCGACCTCAATACCTGCTCCAAGCGGGGCCTTTCCGAGCGGTTCGACTCCACCATCGGCGCGGGCACCGTGCTCATGCCCTTCGGCGGCAAGTATCAGCTGACCCCCATCCAGGCCATGGTTCAGAAGATCTCCGTGGAGAAAGGGCATACCGACGACTGCTCTTTCATGGCCTACGGCTATAACCCCTTTATCACTGAACAGTCTCCCTACCATGGCGCCTATCTGGCCGTGGTGGAATCCGTCTCCAAGCTCATTGCCTCCGGCGCGGCTTTCCGGGATGTGTACCTGACCTTCCAGGAGTACTTCCCCCGGATGGGCAAAGACCCCAAGCGCTGGGGCATGCCCCTGGCGGCTCTGCTGGGCGCATTCAAGGCCCAGCTGGATCTGGGCGTGGGCGCCATCGGCGGCAAGGACTCCATGTCCGGCAGCTTTGAGGATCTGGATGTCCCCCCCACCCTGGTTTCCTTTGCCGTCACCACCGGAAAGACACACGAGGTTGTCAGCCCCGAGTTCAAGGCCCCCGGCCATACCGTGTGCCTGCTGAGCCCGGAGTATGACGAAAGCGGGCTTCCCAAGGCCCAATCTCTCATCGACCTGTTTGGTCAGGTCAAGGCACTGCTTTCCAGCGGCGCGGCGGTTTCCGCCTACACCCCCGGCATGGGCGGCCCAGCGGAAGCGGTCATGAAGATGGCCTTTGGCAACGGCCTGGGCTTTACCTTTGACTATGCCCTTTCTTTGGAGGACCTGTTCTCCTGCCGGTATGGCAGCTTCCTGGTGGAGCTGTCCGGGGAGACCCCGGTGGGTACCGTCCTGGGCGTCACCCGCAGCGACGGCAGCTTTGTCTACCAGGGCCAGATTGTAAAACACAGCGCCGCACTGAACGCTTACGAAAACAAGCTGGAACCGGTGTACGCCTGCAATATCCCCACCGCCCAGGTACCCATGGAGACTTTCTCTTATGAGGCTGCCTCCTGGAAGTCCCCTGCCATCCGCATCGCCAAGCCCCGGGTGCTGATCCCCGCTTTCCCCGGCACCAACTGCGAATATGATTCTGCCAAAGCCATGGCGGACGCCGGAGCCGATCCCCGGATCATTGTGGTGCGGAACCTGTCCGCCGATGCCATTGCCCGCAGTGTGGAGGAATTTGCCCGGGAGCTGAAGGATGCTCAGATGATCTTCATTCCCGGCGGCTTCTCCGGCGGCGACGAGCCCGATGGCTCCGGCAAGTTCATCACCGCCTTCTTCCGCTCCGCCGCCCTCCGGGAGGGAGTCAATGACCTGCTGAAGAACCGGGACGGCCTGATGTGCGGCATCTGCAACGGCTTCCAGGCGCTTATCAAGCTGGGGCTCGTTCCCTACGGTGAGATCCGGGATATGGACGACAGCTGCCCCACCCTGACCTTCAATACCATTGCCCGGCACCAGAGCCGGATCGTCCGGACCCGTATTGCTTCCAACAAGTCCCCCTGGCTGCGGCTGACGAATGTGGGCGACGTGTACAGCGTGCCCATCTCCCACGGTGAGGGCCGGTTCCTTGCCAGTGAGGAGCTGGTGCGCCAGCTTGCCGCGAATGGTCAGATTGCCACCCAGTATGTGGACCTGGAGGACAAGGCCACCGCCGATGTGCACTTTAACCCCAATGGTTCCGTCTACGCCATCGAAGGCATCACCTCCCCCGACGGCCGTGTCTTCGGCAAGATGGGCCACAGTGAGCGCGTTGGCTCCGGCCTCTACCGGAACGTTCCCGGCAATTACGATATTCGCATGTTCGAAGCGGCGGTCCAATACTTCCGCTGAGAAAGCACCAAAGAGCAAAGCGCCGCGGTTTTATGAAGCCGCGGTGCTTTTATATTCCGGGTTTGCGTTTTGGGGTATTCTGTGATATACTATTTGACAAGAGTCATCTAAAGCAGGATTTCGTTAATCAGGCGAACGCATCGTCAGAACCAGTCATTGCGAGCCAGTTCGCTTTCCTGGCGTGGCAATCTCCATCGAATTTCTGAACCAGGAACGTCATACACAGTAGGGGCGCTCATCTGAGCGCCCGGCAGAGAAATAATTGTTTTTCAGATTTCTATCGGCGAAAAGGTTCCTTTTACCGGATATTTGTTACGTAATTGGAACATTTCCGCGGGCGGTCAATGACCGCCCCTACGAATGGATGACGATAGATTTTCTAAAATTCGATGGAGATTCCCACACCACTTAAGAGGACTGGTTCGGAATGACCCGTTCTGACGATACGTTCGCCTACTTAACTAAATTCTGCTTTACTGAAACAAACAAGGAGCGCACAAATGGAGCTTTCGGATTTTTTTGCTGACAATCCCCGGGCCGCGCTGGCCTTTTCCGGCGGCGTGGATTCAGCCTATTTACTGTACGCCGGTATGCGGTGGGGGGAGCTTGTGAAAGCCTACTATGTCCGCACCCCCTTTCAGCCGGAGTTTGAATACCAGGATGCGCTGCGCCTTGCCCGGGAGCTGAACGCCCAAATGGAGGTCATTACCCGGAACGTGCTGGAATTGGAGGCAGTGACCGCCAATCCCCCGGACCGGTGCTACCACTGCAAAAAGGTGATCTTCTCCGCTATCGCAGAAAAAGCCCGGGAAGACGGTTTCTCCGTCCTTCTCGACGGCACCAATGCCTCGGACCGGGAAGATGACCGTCCCGGCATGCGGGCACTGCGGCAGCTTAACGTCCGCTCCCCCCTGCGGGAGTGCGGCCTGACAAAAGATGTCATCCGGGAGCTGTCCCGGCAGGCTGGGCTTTTTACCTGGGACAAGCCCGCCTACGCCTGTCTTGCCACCCGGATCCCCACCGGTACCGCCATTACGGAAGACTTACTCGCCCGGACGGAGTGGGCGGAGGACTACCTGTTAAGCCTTGGCTTTACCGACTTTCGGGTGCGGACTTTGGGTAATGACGCCAAGCTGCAGCTGAAGGCACGGGATTTCCCGCTGCTGCTGGAACGCCGGGAGGAAATCACCGGGGAACTGAAAAAGCGGTACGCTTCCATACTGCTGGATCTGGAGGAACGGAAATGAACAGTGAAATCAAAGCACTGCTGGAACAGGTGCAGGCGGGAACGGTGTCCGTAGAGGATGCCATGCTCCGGCTCAAGGATCAGCCCTACGAAGACATCGGTTATGCCAAGGTGGATCTTCACCGGCAGGTGCGGCAGGGCGCAGCGGAGGTTATTTACGGTGCCGGAAAGACGGCACAGCAGATTGCCGGAATCCTCCGGTCCCTGGAAGATAACGGGCAGAAAAACGTACTGATCACCCGCCTGGATGCAGAAAAGGCAGCCCAGGTGAATGCCCTCACCCCCATCACCTACTACAATGACGCCCATATCGCCATTGCCGGAACCATGGCAGCCCCCAGCGGCTTGGGGACCATCGTGGTTGCCACCGGAGGCACCAGCGATATGCCCGTGGCGGAGGAAGCAGCCCTCACCGCCCAGTTTCTGGGAAATGAGGTTATCCGGCTCTATGATGTGGGTGTCGCCGGACTGCACCGGCTTCTCAGCCACCGGCAGGAGCTGATGAAAGCCAGCGTAGTCATTGCGGTTGCGGGCATGGAGGGTGCCCTGGCCACGGTCATCGGGGGGCTTGTGGACTGCCCGGTAATCGCGGTGCCCACCAGCGTGGGCTACGGTGCGGCGTTCGGGGGCCTCGCGGCCCTGCTGTCCATGCTGAACTCCTGCGCCAGCGGCACCGCGGTAGTAAACATTGACAACGGCTTCGGCGCGGGATTTATGGCAAGCCGGATCAATCATATGGAGGCTAAGAAATGAAACTGCTGTATCTGGACTGCGGCATGGGCGCGGCGGGAGATATGCTCACCGCCGCTCTGCTGGAACTGTTTCCCGACCGGGAAGCGATTATACAGGAACTGAACGGGATTGGCATTCCCGGTGTCCGATATGAACTGGAAACCACCCAGAAATGCGGCATTACCGGTTCCCGGATGCGGGTGCTGGTGGGCCGGGAGGAGGAGGGCGAACACCTCCACAGCCGGGACACCCACGACCACACTCACAGCACCCCGGCTTCCATTGACCATATGATCTCCCACCTCAGCCTTTCCCAATGGGCGGCAGAGCAGGCGCGGCAGGTCTACCGCAATATTGCTGCGGCGGAAAGCAAGGTCCACGGGGTCACCGTGGAGCAGATCCACTTCCACGAAGTCGGCTCCATGGATGCCCTGGCGGATGTGGCTGCCGTCTGTTACCTGATGGAAAAGCTGTCCCCCGACCGGGTGGAGGCCAGCCCCGTTCATGTGGGCAGCGGACGGATCAGCTGCGCCCACGGAATCCTCCCCGTCCCCGCGCCAGCAACCGCGGAGCTTCTCAAGGGCATCCCCATCTACGGCGGCAGTATCACCGGAGAGCTCTGCACCCCCACCGGCGCGGCGCTGCTGCGGCAGTTTGTGACAAGCTTTGGTCCCATGCCGGTGATGACCTTGGATGCCGTAGGCTACGGTATGGGAAAAAAGGACTTTGCGGCCGCCAACTGCCTCCGTGTCCTACTGGGCCATGGAGCGGAAGAAGAGGACGCTGTTGTGGAGCTGCGCTGCAACTTAGACGACATGACCGGTGAGGAGATTGGCTTTGCCACGGAGCAGCTGATGGCGGAAGGCGCGCTGGATGTGTTTACCACCCCCATCGGCATGAAGAAAAACCGTCCGGGCGTGCTCCTGACAGTGTTATGTAAATCTAAACACCGGGAGGCCATGGTACGGCAGCTATTCCGCTGCACCACCACCCTGGGCATCCGGGAGGAAAGCTGCCGCAGATACACCCTGGAGCGTCGGACGGAAACCACTGAGACCCCCTACGGACCCCTCCGCCGGAAAATTGCCTCCGGCTACGGTGTGGAGCGGCGGAAGCCCGAGTATGAAGACCTGGCCCGGATCGCCCGGCAGAACCATACCCAGTGGCCTCTCAGGGATGGGGCGAATATGGCCCCCACCGAGCCTGCGGACATTTCAGAGGACCTATAATCTATTTGGCGGAAACCGCAAGCCGGTTTCCGCCAAATGGGTTTCTCAGGAAAAGAGCTTTTCCGCCAGGGACCGGCGTTTCAGTCCATAGTACAGAGCCGTCCCCAGCACCAGCAAGACTACGGCCTCACCGATGGCCACATACACCGCGTTCAGCCAGAAAGCGCCGCCGATATACACCGACAGCTCCCAGCCCACCAGAATGGCGTTGCTCAGAGCGGGCAGGAGCATGCCCAGCAGGGGGTAGCCCTTTACCGTCCGGTTCCGGGTCAGCCACATTCCCTGGGCGGCAAGGTAGGTTGCCAGGGTCCCAACCAGGAAGTCCAGGGGCAGGGTCCCCGCAAAGGTGAGGTTGAACACCAGACAGCC
>CAMCCS010000061.1 GCA_945873295.1 uncultured Clostridia bacterium | reverse complement strand
CGGCTACGCCCGGGCCAAGGCCATCATCCGCTACATCAACCGGATTGCCCGGATGGTGAACAACGATCCCGCGGTCAGCGATAAGCTGAAGGTGGTCTTCGTTCAGAACTACAACTGCTCCTACGCTGAGCATATCATTCCCGCTGCGGATATTTCCGAGCAGATCTCTCCCGCGGGCACCGAGGCCTCTGGCACCGGCAATATGAAGCTGATGCTCAACGGCGCTGTGACCCTGGGCACCCTGGACGGCGCCAATGTGGAGATTGCTCAGGAGGCCGGTAAGGAAAACGAATATATCTTTGGCCACACCGTCCAGGAGATCAACGCCTGCCGGGACAGCTACCGGGCCCGGGACATCTACGAGCGCAACGCCCACCTGCGCCGTGCCATCGACACTCTGGTGGACGGCACCGTGCCAACCGACGACGACCAGAAGGAACTGTATCATGCGTTGCTTGACGGCGCTTCCTGGCACAAGGCGGACCACTACTTCGTCCTGCTGGACTACGAAAGCTATATGGACGCCAAGCTGCGGGTGAACAAGGACTATGGCGACCGGCTGGCCTTTGGCCGGAAGTGCCTCCAAAACGTGGCTTCCGCTTCCAAGTTCTCCTCCGACCGGACTATCCGGCAGTACGCCGAGGAAATCTGGCACATCCAGCCGACCCAGTATTAAGATTTTTCCAAACGTGTTTCAAGGCGCGGTTCCCAAAATCGGGAACCGCGCCGTTTAATTTAAGGCAACACCGCACAATGGGAGCTGCGGGCTTCGGCGGATCTTTTGCCCCAACCGTGCAGTATGAAAAATGGGAAATACATCCAGTATTCCCGCATTTTTCATACTTTCGCTTGCGCCAAAACCTCTCGCCGAATCTCCTTGCCCCATTATGCGGTGCTGCCTTAAGAATTGACAATTTTGATTGTCGGATTTCATAAGCTGATCGTGAAATTGGGAATTTGTCTGTCTATCGAATTCCCGGTCTTTGCGATAAAGTAGCGCACAACACTAGCGTGGCAATCCCCCTCGAATTTCCAAATCACGATCGTCTACCTCCGTAGGGGCGCTCATTGAGCGCCCGGCAGAGAAAGGTGACCTATTCGTATTTCTTTCGGCGAAAAGGTTCCATTCAGCGTAAATTTATGCTGGAATTCGGTACATTTTCGCGGGCGGTCAATGACCGCCCCTACGAATGGATGACGATAGGCTGCCTGGAATTCGATGGAGATTCCCACACCAGTTTGAGAACTGGTTCGGAATGACAGTGTTGTTCGATGCCTTGGCTCCCCCTATGGGGGAGCTGTCACGGCTTAAGCCGTGACTGAGAGGGCCCTCGACCTCAGCCCCGAGGGCTGACACCTCTCCCACAGGGAGAGGCAAAGGCGGCTGCGCCGCCAGTGCGCCAAATTCCAATTTGTCAGTGTACTTACGACTATTTGGCAGTTGCCAGTTATGGTGTCGCTTCGCGATGAATAAAAAACACAGAAAATGTGGAACACGCCGCAATGTCCCGCTGCTTACTCCGTAGCTGTCCGCTTTCCACTCCCTTTCGGGCCCCTCTGGCTAAAAAACCCTTGCTATTTGTGTATATTTCTGGTATAATGCATACGGAATGGTATCATTTGGGCGCAAACGGGGGAAACTGCCGGTGTGCCCTGGAAATAGGAAGTGTTGGCCATGAAGTGTCCTTTTTGCGGAGATCAGGAGAGCAAGGTCGTGGACTCCCGGCATTCCGAGGATGGCGTGAGCATACGCCGCCGCCGGGAATGTATGCGCTGCCAGCGCCGGTTCACCACCTATGAGGTGGTGGAGACACTGCCCATTATCGTGGTAAAGCGCAACGGCTCCCGCCAGCCCTTTGACCGGAACAAGATCCTTAACAGCATGATCCGCGCCTTTGACAAACGGCGGGTGGATGTGAACGACCTGGACCGGATCACTACCGAGATCGAGCAGACCATTCAGAATACCCTGGAGCGGGAGATCAGCAGCGATAAGCTTGGCGACATGGTCATGGAGCGGCTGAAGCCTCTGGACGAAGTGGCCTACATCCGCTTTGCCTCCATCTATCACCAGTTCCAGGACGCGAACAGCTTCATGCGGGAGATCAGCAAATACCTGGAGGAAAAATAATGACTTTGGAAACCACCGCGGCCACCGAGGCTGCTTTCAGCATAGACTCCATTAAGGAGCTGATGGATGGATTTGACCCTGCCGCCCTGCTTCCGGATATTTCCACTGTTGTGGGAAAGGTGGAGCTGGCTTGCCGGATCGCCGTGATTGTCGGCCCCATTGTGCTTCTGGTGCTGGGCATTGCCTACCTGCTTCTGTCGCCTAAGGAAGCCAATTACTACTTTGGCTACCGGTGCTTTTTCGGTATGGGCAGCGTCCAGGCCTGGCGCTTCTCCCAACGGATCGCCGGGCTGACCTTCGCGGCTCTGGGCCTGGTGCTCACGGTAATCATGTTTATGATCTCGGGAGGCTTTTCCGGAATGGCCGCCATGGACATGGCCTGGCGGGCAGTGCGCTGTCTTATCTGGGAGGCGGTGCTGGTGCTCCTTGCCACCCTTGCCATCAACGGCCTGTGCATGTTCTTCTTCAATGCCAAGGGAGAACCCCGGCAGAAATCTACCAATTCCCGCCGCAGAGCCTAAGGCAACACCGCACAATTACGTCTGCGGATCTCAGCGGATCTTTTGCACCAGTTCTGCAGTTCCAAAAACGGGAAATACATACAGTATTCCCACGTTTTCGGAACTTTGAACTGGCACAAAATCTCTCGCTGAGATTCCTTGCCGAATTATGCGGTGTAGCCCTAATTTCCCATAGAAACACCGCCCCCAGGGTCAATTGACTTTGGGGGCGGATTTTTCGCTGTGTGCAGCATTACCCGCTCTGAATCGTTTTTGCGTCAAATGATCGTTTATCTTCAAATGCAAAATAAAGGTATCCCCTCCGGAGATAAAATAACGTGCTTATAGGGTTTGTTCAGCTGCCCTGCAAATTGGAATTTGGCGGGCTGCCGACTTCCCGGTCATTGCGAGCCAGTGCTCACACTGGCGTGGTAATCTCCCGGATAGAAGCACAATTTCTCGTGGATGAACACCGGAAAACGGTACAAAAAGGACAGTCTGTATGACGATGGGCAACCTGGAATTCGAGGGAGATTCCCACACCAGTTTGCGAACTGGTTCGGAAAGACAGTGTTGTTCGGGGCGCTCCCCTTTACAAATTCCAATTTAGGCTATCGGCTTAAAACAGCAAATAGGAAATTGGAATTTATCGAATTCCCAGAAATGCCTTGGCTCCCCCTATGGGGGAGCTGTCACGGCCTTAGCCGTGACTGAGAGGGCCCTCTTAAGCCCCCTACGGGGGCACCTCTCCCATAGGGAGAGGCAAGGGCGGCTGCGCCGCCAGCCTTACAAATTACAGTTTTTCTGGTTGCTGCGTAAAGCCGATAGCCTAAATTCCAATTTGACAGCGTTAAGAAAAATAGGAGACGCAGCCGCGGTGAACCAAGACCCGCGGCGGGAAAGGAACGGACAAAAAAGTGCGCCGCGAAATACATCGCGGCGCACGCTTGGATCAGGATCTTTTACTTCACCACAACAGAGGTGATGTGGGGCTGGCTGCCATTGTACCAGTACAGGAAGCCTTCCATGTCGATGATGTCGCCAACCTTCAGGTTGGTAACGGCCTGGTAGACATCGGTGGTCTCATTGCACAGGTAGTACTCAATGACGAAGGTGTAGGTGTTGCCGCCCACGGAAGCGTTGAAGTACAGGTCGCTGTCCGTTCCGGCCTCACCGGAGCCGTCCCAGTTGTACAGGAAAGCGTCGCCGGCTTCGTTGGCAGCCTCCACGGTCATACCGGTGAAGGTGACCTTCTCGTTCTGATGCTCGACGAGGGCATCGGTGCCCAGCAGGTCAGTAACGTCCACAGGCTCGGCGGTGTAGGAACCCTCCAGCAGCTCGAAGGTGCCGTCCACGATCTCCACTTCACCGGACCACTCGCTCTTATAGCCGGTGACACGGATCTTGGCGCCGGGAACCAGCTTGGCGGCATTCTCTTCGCTGCACTCCATGTTGTAGATGAAGTAGGCGCCGTCCTCGCTCTGGGCATAGACGGTGATCTGGTTGTTCCACCAGGACTGGGTATCCTGGACATAGGTCTCCACGCACACGGCGGATTCCAGGTCGGCAGCCACATACTCGGCGTGGGTCATGACGGTGCCCTCAGCCTCGGCAGGGCCGGTCTCGGAGGTATCAGGAACCTCCTCGGTGACCTCGGGAGCGGCAGTGGTCTCGGGAGCCGTCGTGGTCTCGGCGGGCTTTTCGGAAGCGCAGCCGGCGAAAGCGAGCACCAGGCTCAGAGCCAGCAGCATGGCAATGATCTTCTTCATTTTCGATCTCCTTACTTTGTGAAATCAGATTCTTTGCGCCTATTTTGACGCATACTGGAATTATACACCACTGCTTTCGGCAAATCAATGGGTTTGACCGCTTTTTCTTCTCTTTTTTCTGTAGTCTAACCCCAGATACACAAGGATTCCGGCCCAGCAGAGCCCCAGTACCCACAATAGGGCCCGGGATTCGGCGGGCAGCGGCCCCAGGTCCACCTTGCCGTTTCCGGACTGGATCTGATCCAGCCGGTACAGGGCGGTCATTTTTTCATAGAGGGCATCGATGCTTTCCACGTTTACCGGCTGGCTCCGGCGGATGGACTTGACTACCTCTTCAATCATCTGTCCGGCGGCGGAGCGCAGGGAGGCAGAGCCGTTGAACACCGGGGTCACAAAGGTATTTTCGGTATGCTCCAGCAGCAGCCGGGAGGCGGCAATCTTCACATCGTAGTGCTCGTTTCCGTCCTCTCCTGCCCGGGACAGGTAATCCCGGTATTCTTCACTTTCCTGGGCCTTGGCGGTGACGGGGACATAGCCCTCGGTGGTGGCGTAGGCGATCTGTACGTCATTGGTCAGCAGGAACTGGGTGAAGAGCCAGGAGGCCAGCACTTCCTGGGGGTCGCTCTTATTGAAGACGCATACGGAGGGGCCCTGGGAGATCATCCGCATATTGTTGGGGTCAAACTGGGGCACAGGCCGAACCACCGTTTCAAACTCCACCAGCTGCTCCGGGCTGATGTCGAGCAAGGGCGCGCCGGAGCCCATCCAGGTGGCACCGGCGGTGGAGTCAATGGCAAAGACGCACTGTCCGGCGTTGAGGAAGTTGGCGGGGTAGCTGGAAATTTTAAAGGTGGAGAAGGCCCCGGACTTTGTGTGCTCCGCCGCGGTCATGAGAAGCTCCCGGGTGGTGTCACCAAAGATCTGAATGTCTCCCGCGGCGGTGGCGTAGGGGGCGTCCAGCTGGCGAAGCTGCTGGATCATCATGTTGTCTGTGGACTTATAGATAAAGGGGATCATTACGTTCTGGCCATTGAGCCTGTAGGTGCCGTCGGCGTTTTTCGCCGTGGCGGCCTCACTGACCTCCCAGATGAAGTCCCAGGTCAGAACCTCCGGCACCTGGTAGCCCAGGGCTTCCACAAAGTCCTTGTTGATGTAGCAGGCTTCCGTGGAGCGCATGTAGGGAATGGCGTAGTGGGTTTCTCCAATGGCGCACTCGTCTAAGAACTGGGGGATGATCTCCTCCTGGGTGGGGCCGTCAAAGCGGAGCTCACTTCCGCCCAGGCCGTACCGGGCGTCACGAAAGAGGCCGTCCAGGGGCACCACCGCGTCGGTGCCGGTGAGGTAAGTCGCGATGTGATCCGGATAGGTGATGCACACGTTGGGAGTGGTGTTGGTGGCAATATTGGTGATCACATCGTTGTAAATCCGGCTGTAGTCGGTGTACAGCCGCAGATTCACGGTGATGTTGGGATAGAGCTCCTGAAAGTCCGCAATCGCCTGCTTGTAGATGTTGGCCTGGGTAACGTTGGTGTCGTTCTTGGCCCAGAAGGTGATCTCGTAGCTGCGGCTTTCGTCGAAGCTTTCCGGAATGGCGAAGGTGCCCTGATCTCTTGCCCCGTGGCAGCCGGAAAGCAGCAATGTCAGGAGCAGGGCCGCAAGGAGCGCGGAAAATACTTTTTTCATCCCTTGGTGCCTCCTCTTGCCACGCCTGCCATGATCTTCTTGTGGAAGACCAGGAACAGGATAATGAGGGGCAGGGAGATGACCACCACCGCCGCCATCATGGCGGGGATGTTCTCCCGGCCGAAGCCGTTTTCCCGGATCTCCTGGATGCCGTTGGAAACGAGATAATAATTGGGATCGTCGGTAATGAGCCGGGGCCACACGAAGCTGTTCCAGCACTCGATGACCTTGAGAATGGTCACGGTGACGATGGTGGGCTGGCAGATGGGGATCATGACCTTAAACAGGTACTTGAGGTCCGAGGTGCCGTCCACCTTGGCGGCGTAGTACAGTTCATCCGGGACCTGGGCGAAGTTTTCTTTCAGCAGGTAGATATAGAATACCGAGGTCACCGAGGGCAGGATCAGACCCAGGAAGGTGTTGCGCAGATCCATGTCCGTAATGGTGACGAAGTTCGTAATCACCACCAGCTCGCTGGGGATCATCATAAGGGACAGGAACAGGGTAAAGACCAGGTCCTTGCCGGGGAAATCCAGCCGGGCAAAGGCAAAGGCTGCCAGCACCGTGACAATGAGCATCACCGCCGTGGTGGCGAGGGTAAAGATCACGGTGTTCAGGAAGTATTTTGCCAGGGGCACCGCCTGGAAGGCTTCCAGGTAGTTGCTGAGAGTGGGGGAGAGGGTATAGAGCTTGGGGATAAACTCTGAATTGTAGCTTCCGTAGCTTTTGACCGAGGTCAGCAGCATCCAGTAAAAGGGGAAGAGCACCAGCAGCGCCCAAAAGATAAGCAGCGTGTACTGCACAGTTTTGCGGGCACCATTGCGGAGCCGGGCACCCCGGGTTAGTTTCTTATAGTCCATAAACGCTTACCTCATACATAGTGGACGTGCTTTTTGCTGACCAGCAGGTTAATGACCGTGATGGTGAGCACGATGGAAAACAGCACGATGGCGGCGGCGGAGGCGTAGGAGGGGTAGCCGCCAGCGTTGCCGTAGAGCATGTCGTAAACATAGCCCACGATGGTGTTCATGCCGGCGGCGTTCAGGTCGGTGCCGAACAGGGCCACCGCGTCGGAGTAGGCCTTAAAGGCGCCGATGAAGCCGGTGATCACCAGGTAGAAGATGGAGGGGGAGATCATGGGCAGGGTGATTTTCCGGAACATCCGGCCCCGGGAGGTGCCGTCCACCCGGGCGGCGTTGTAGTAGACCTGGCTCACCGAGGCCAGGGCGCTGGTGAGAATGAGAATCTTAAAGGGCATGACCACCCAGACGGTGTAAAAGCACAGCACGAACATCTTTGCCCAGTAGGGGCCGCCGATAAAATCGATGGGGGCAATGCCGAAGACGCTCAGCAGCAGATTGATCAGGCCGTCGGAGTAGGGGGTCTTCTTAAAGAGGATCATGATCACCAGACCCACCGCCAGGGTGTTCGTCACATAGGGCAGGAAGAACACCGTCTGGAAAAGCTCCCGGAGCTTTTGGATGGAGCTCAGGGCCACAGAGATCAGCAGGGCGATGCCGGTGGACAGGGGCACGGTAATGAGCACAAGAATCAGGGTGTTCTTCAGCGCCTGGAGAAAATAGGGGTCGTGGAGCACATAGGAGAAATTGTACGCTCCCACCCCAAAATAGGTCTGGGACGCGAAGTTGTACCCCTCCTCAACGGAGTAGATGAACACATCGATGAGGGGATACACCAGAAACGCGCCCAGAAAGGCGATGGCGGGCACCAGGTACAGCCAGCCTTTCCAGCTTTTATTATCCATTGCGCGCCTCCCCGAACCGGATCCGCTCCCCGGTATCCTTGGCAAACAGCAGGACCTTGTGGGGCTTTAACCCGAAGCGCACCGTGCCGCCCGCCGGCAGGGACAGGTCCGACTGGACGATGGCCCGGAGGGTGGGGGTTTCGAGCGCCCCGTTTTCCGCCACGATGCTCACATCCCGGCCCATGACCTCCACATTCCGCAGACGGCAGCGGAGGGGCCCGTCGTTATCCGGCAGGAAGCCCTCGGGGCGGATGCCCACTTCCACTTCCCCATCCGGGGCGCCGGGTACGGACAGAACGGCGTCGTCACCAATGTACAGAGTTTCTTTTTCCACCCGCCCCCGGAACATGTTGATAGGAGGTGTGCCCAGGAACTTGGCGACAAAGAGGTTTACAGGGTCGTCGTAGACCTGCTGGGGCTTGCCGATCTGCTGGACAACACCCGCCTGCATGACAACGATCCGGTCGGAGATGCTCATGGCCTCCTCCTGGTCGTGGGTAACAAAGACCGTGGTGATTCCTGTTTCTTTCTGGATGCGGCGGATTTCCTCCCGGGTCTGGAGCCGCAGCCGGGCGTCCAGGTTACTTAGGGGTTCGTCCAGCAGGAGAACCTTTGGCATCTTCACGAGAGCCCGGGCGATGGCGACCCGCTGCTGCTGGCCACCGGAAAGCTCATTGGGCTTGCGGGAAAGGAGCGTGTCGATCTGCACCAGCTTTGCCGCCTCCAGTACCCTTTCCTTCATCTGCTCCTTGGTCAGTTTATCCGCGCCCCTCCGGTTTTCCAGGGGGAAGCGGATATTCTGCTCCACGGTCAGATGGGGGTACAGGGCATAGTTCTGGAACACCAAGCCAACCCCCCGGTTTTCTGCCGGCAGGTCGGTCACGTCGTCCGGCCCAAAGAAAATCCTTCCGGAGGTGGGCTTTTCCAGGCCGCTGAGCATGTACAGTGTGGTGCTCTTGCCGCAGCCGGAGGGGCCCAGCAGACCGATGAGCTCCCCGTCGGGGACGGTAAAGGTAAAGTCGCTGACGGCGACTACCTCCTTGCCCTTCCGGTCCCGGGAGGGGAAAATTTTGGTCAGATGCTGCAATTCAACATTCATCTATATCATCCTTTCGGGTGCGTATTTCAGATTGCGTTCATTATATCACCCGTTTTTCCGGTGTTCAAGGCAAATAATGGTTTTTTGGAAAATCCGGAGAGGAAAGTTGACAGAAAAACCGGCAGCCGTTATAATCGGGAGTATAAATTTCGGCTTTCGTCAGCGAAACGACAAATTGGAATTTGGCGGGCTGTTTGTTCAGTGGTGCGCGGTTCGATGCGGTACGCGCCAAGGGCTCCCCTGTGTAAGGGGAGCTGTCAGCGGAGCTGACTGAGGGGTTGTA
>CAMCCS010000060.1 GCA_945873295.1 uncultured Clostridia bacterium | reverse complement strand
AATACCAAGGGTCCTACAAAAACGCCTGTGAATGGACGAACAAGATTTTGAGTCCGCCTCGTCTACCATTCCAACACACCGGCATTTTTCAGTACTTGATTAGAATACCATACTCCAAAGAAAAAAGCAAGAAAAAACTTTTGTCTTCCCCGGTTGCGCGGCGGGCCGGAAGCCTGTATAATAGATTTGTATGCTTATCGGTTTAAAGCAGCAATGCGGCAAATTGGAATTTGCCCGCAGGGCGGGCGGCCAAGTCGTGCCCTTTATTTGCGTAATCGTAAATTCCCTGACCCGCTCGGTATCGGCGGCAGCGCCGCAGGCCTGTCGTGCGCCGGATTTGTGTTGTCGTTTTTTCCCTGACCCGCTCGGTATCGTACCATTTTGTAGTAGTGCGTAACTTTTAAAATTTTATGTTTGGATAAAGGTGTTTGAGCCTGACTCTGGCATGATCTGTGGTGAATTGCCAGGAGACGCCCTTTTGGAAATTGTTCCGTCTTGCACTCCAGGAAGATAGTTTTTCATTGAGTGCATCAATCGATGGAATTCGTTCTCCTAATAGGCACTGGATTGAGAGCGCAGATAGTTCTATCTCTGCAATATCCAGCCATGAGCCATGTTTTGGCGTGTAATGGATTTCAAGCTTTTGCGACAATCGAAAAGCTTCCTCCGGTGAAAACGCCTTGTAAAAGGATGCAGTTGTATGCGTATTCAGATTATCCATCACAAGAATGATCTTCTCTGCGTCAGGGTAAGCCTCATCGATTAACCATTTTACTTGATGTGCCCAATCCTCGCTGGTTCTGTGCGGCAACGCATGAGCCTCTCGCCACTGTCCTAACGGCTCTGTAAACATGAAAATGGAACAGGAACCCTTGCGGACATACTCGCAATCGTACTTTTTCGTATGATTGTTTTCACTCATGGGAATTGGGGTCAACATCTCGTCCAAAAGCTGAAACGGCTTTTCATCCATGCACACAACAGGCCGCTTTTCATTAAAGGGGCGGGAATAAACCTCCAAAACATCCTCCATATGTGCGACAAAATCCGCATTCTGCTTTGGAGGAATGCACCACATCGTTTTCAGGTGAGGCTTAAGTTCCGTTTTTTTAAAAGCCGTTGAATGGTCATGTGACTCACCTTGTCCACAATCTGAAGCTGTACTGCCGTTTCTCCCAACAGACGAACTGTCCATCGGGAACATCCCTCGGGAGGCTCACTGCACGCCAAGGCAATAATCTTTGCCTCAGCCGCTCCGTCCAGCTTTGGCTGCCTGGGAGGAGTTTCTCTTTTCTTCCGGTTCAGGTATGAGTCAATGTCGTGATTATCCAGAAATTCGTCACGCATATTGTACACAGCCTGAACGGAGATCTGGGCATACTCGGCTGTACGTTTATATCTCACATGATCTGTCTTTCCTGTCCGGTCCAGCATTAACAACACTCTTGCGCGGGTGATTACGTGGGAATTATGAACGCCTTTTTTGATGATTTCCTTGAGATAGATCTGTTCTTCTTCGGTCAGGTAGATTGCTTTATCCAGCATTTTGGTATACCCCTTTGCGGTTTTATTTTGAGTATACCATAGATGAATATGAAAGTAAAGTTTTATTAGTTACGAACTAGTAGGGGCGGTCATTGACCGCCCACAAAAAAGTACCTTTTCGCCGAAAGAAATACGAATATGGAAACTTCCCCTGCCGGGCGCTCAATGAGCGCCCCTACGAGGTATGACGTTTTTGATTTGAAAATTCGATGGAGATTGCCACGCCAGTGACGTCGGTCTACTCTTCGCAATGACATGGAATTCGATGGTGCGCACCATGGAACGATACCGAGCGGGTGGTGCTGCACGCAGTGAATCAAAATCCTAATGATTGCCGGTGGCAATCATACCTAAATTAAAAGGGCAGGAACGATTACACATATCAAGCGCACGACTAGCCTGCGGCGCTGCCGCCGATACCGAGCGGCGCAGGGCAAAAACGATTACACATATTTTGCGCACGACTTGGCTGTCGGCCCTGCCGACAAATTTCAATTTATCTGTTTCCTGCGGAAAGCCGATATGCATCGAGACTGATTCTCACAACAGAAAGGATGGAATCCCCTATGAAAAGAATTCCCCTGGGGGCAACCGGGCTGCAGGTTCCCGCCATTGCCGTGGGCTGTATGCGCATTTCCGGGATGCCGGAGGATAAGCTGGACCAACACCTGCTGTACTGCATGGAGCAGGGCCTGAACTTTTTTGACCACGCGGACATTTACGGCGGCGGACAATGCGAGGAAGTCTTCGCCGCCGCGGTAAAGCGCACCGGGCTTCGCCGGGAGGACATGTTCCTCCAGTCCAAGTGCGGCATCCGCCCGGGAATGTACGATTTTTCCCGGGAGCATATCCTCTCCGCCGTGGACGGTATTTTAAAACGTCTGGACACGGAGTACCTGGACATGCTGGTGCTCCACCGCCCCGACGCCCTTATGGAGCCGGAGGAAGTGGCCCAGGCCTTTGACACGCTGGAAAGCAGCGGCAAGGTACGGTATTTCGGCGTCTCCAACCACCGGCCCAGCCAGATCGCCTTGCTGAAAAAGTGCGTCCGTCAGGCAATTTCCGTAGACCAGCTGCAGTTCAGCCTGCCGCAGTCCTGCATGGTCTCCTCCGGGCTGGAAGTGAACATGGAAACCCCCGGCGCGATTGACCGGGACGGCGGGGTGCTGGACTACTGCCGCCTGCATGACATCACCGTGCAGGCCTGGTCTCCTTTCCAGTATGGCTTTTTCCAGGGACCCTTTGTGGGAAACCGGGAAACCTATCCCGAACTGAACCGGGTTCTGGATGAACTCAGCGAAATCTACAACGCTACCCCCACCGCCATTGCCGCCGCCTGGATCTTCCGCCACCCGGCAAATATCCAGCTGGTGGCGGGTACCACAAGCAAAGACCGGATGGCGCAGATTATCCAGGGGAGCGAAATCCAGCTGGAGCGCAGCGAGTGGTATCGGCTCTACCTTGCCGCGGGCCACATCCTGCCGTAAGCCCCAAATCCCCCGCTATAGCGGTTTTTGTCCTATGTCCAGGGAAAACAGGGAAAAAGCCCGGAAAAGAAATGTAAAATATTTAAGAACATACTTCCTTTTTCGAATCCCTTATGATACAATTAAAAACACCCTGAAAATGCGGGATTTTTCAGAAAAGGAGGATGCCTTATGGACATGTATATGCAGGTCAGAATGCCTTTGGCATGCTTTTCCATCCTCCTGTATACGTTTTTGCTGTACTGCCTGAAAAAGCGGCTGCACACCATGACCTCCCGGATCTATGAGGCAATGGTCTGCATGAGCATCGTCCATGTGCTTGCGGCGGTCATCACGGAATATACCGTGAATAACCGGGACAAGGTATCCTACCTGTTTAATCACATCTGGCATATTGTTTTCCTGGTCAGCATTACCTTCGTCTGCGCGCTGCTGTACCTGTACCTCATCCTCTATGTGGAGCGGGGCACCGGCAAAGCAAAGCTGCGGGCCAAGCGGATGCTTTACCTCGTCTTTTCCGTCAGCCTGCTGGGAGAGCTGTTCCTGCCCATCACCTACGAGCAGACCCCCTACGGTGCCTATTCCCTGGGGCCCAAGGCCTATGCCCTGTACATCACCGTGGTATATGTTATGGTGATGATGCTGGTCACCATTATCCGCTATCACAAAGTGCTGGACCGGGACAAGTGCTATGTCCTGCTGTGCTCCGTTTTGATTTTCGTTATCATAGCCGGAATCCAGATCTGCATGCCCTATATCCTGCTCACCGGCCTGGGGGTCAGCCTGATCGTGCTGGGCCTTGCCATCAATGCCGAGGATGTGCATATGTACTTTTCCGGCGACACCGGGCTTTACAACGAGCAGGGCTGCCGGGAGATTCTCCAGGAGGCGGTGCTCTGCGGCAGGCCCTTCCGGGTGGGTGTGTATGCCTTCCTGGGCCGGGACGACGCCATCCGGGAGGCCATGACCGGTTTGCGGGAGGCTCTGCCCGAGGGAAAGAGCCGGGTGATCTGCGGGGCACTGGCGGACAACCTGCTGGTGGTGATTCCCATGCGGGTCCGGGGAAAGACCGGGGAGCTGCCGGAGCTTCCAACCCCCACTGCCTCCGAGGACCTGACCTTTACATCGGAAGTGCTGTCCTTTTCCGGAGAAACGGCTGTGACGGAGATCGTCAATGCCGCCAAGGATTTCAAGAACCGGTTTGAGGAGGACTCCCTCCAGCGTGACGAGCTGACGGGGCTGCTCCGCCGGACGGCCTTTATCCGGCAGATGGAATACATGATGAAAATGGGCCAGTCCTTCGCGTTCCTGATGACGGATCTGGACAACTTCAAGCAGGTGAACGACCGGTACGGCCACGGCGCGGGAGACGAGCTGCTGCGCAGGATTGCCGCGGCCCTCCAGGGGGAGGTTCGGACATCGGATGTGGTGTGCCGCATGGGCGGCGATGAATTCGGCATCCTGCTGTCGGGGCTCACCACCCGGGAAGCGGTTTCCGCGGTGGCAGACAGGTTCCTCTCCGCCGTTTCCGGTGTCTGCCCGCCGGGGGCGGATGCTGCCGTAACCCTGTCCATCGGCGCCAGGATCAGCCGCCCCACGGACCGGGACCGCTCCTTCCAGGCGGTGTACGCCAAGGCGGACGCGGCGCTGTACCGCTCCAAATATATGGGCAAAAACCGTATCACCTTTGCCGAGTAAAAAAGTAAGAAAAATCCCCCAACCGGGGGATTTTTTGTTGCTTTGCAGGGGGAAATATGGTATGATAAAAGTGCATATTGGGGTAATCCGGCAGTCTTTTCCAGCCGGACGAAAATGCATTGCAAAGAACGAATCCCCTGAAACCCGGCATTTGGATGCTTCCTTCGAAAGCCGGGTTCCAAAGGTTCTGAACAAAAAAGGAGATGGGACATACTATGAAAGTCATTGTCATCGGCGGTGTCGCTGCCGGCACCAAGGCTGCCGCCAAGCTGATGCGGCAGGACCGGACCGCCCAGGTCACCGTCTACACCAAGGGCAAGGATATTTCCTACGCCGGCTGCGGCCTTCCCTACTATGTGGGCGGGGCAATCGAGAGCCGGGACGAGCTGATCGTCAACACCCCCGAAAAGTACATGGGCCTGACCGGCGTGGAGGTCAGGACGGAAATGGAAGCCACAGCCGTGGACGCTTCCGCCAAGACGGTTTCTTTTGCCAACGGCGAGGTGGTAAGCTATGACAAGCTGGTCATCGCCACGGGTGCCGTGCCCTTCGTTCCCGACGTGCCCGGTGTGACTCTTCCCGGTGTATTCACCATGCGGACCCCCGACGATGCCATCGGCCTGCGCGCCTATGTGGAAAGCAATCACTGCCGCAGCGCCGTTGTGGTGGGCGGCGGCTTCATCGGTCTGGAAATTGGGGAAAACCTGATGGCCAAGGGGCTGAATGTCACCGTCATCGATATGGCCGACCAGCTGATGCCCAATATTTTTGACCCCGAGATGGCGGACTACGCCCGCAGGCAGCTCCAGGCCAAGGGTATGCGCATCCGCACCGGCACCCCCCTGAAGGGCATCCTGGGAAGCGAAAAGGCCGAGGGTGTGGATACCGGTATGGGGACCATCGCCGCCGACGTGGTGGTGCTGGCCATCGGTGTCCGGCCCGCCACCGGTTTCCTGGCCTCTTCCGGCCTGAATATGTTCAAGGGCACCATCAAGGTGGACGACCACCAGAGGACGAACCTCCCGGATGTTTACGCCGTGGGCGACTGCGCCATGGTTTATAACCGCCTCACCGGTGCGCCCCAGTGGTCTGCCATGGGCTCCACTGCCAACATCACGGGCCGGTGCCTGGCCCGGAACCTCACCGGCAAGGACAGCCCCTACGGCGGCTGCTTCGGCACCGGCGTTGTGAAGCTCGCTGACGGCCTGAACGGCGGCCGCACCGGTCTGACGGAAGCCCAAGCGGTGAGCGCCGGGTACGAGCCGGAGACGGTTGTTTGCGTCACCGACGACAAGGCCCACTACTATCCCGATGCAGGTACCTTTGTCACCAAGCTGATTGCGGACAAGGCAAGCCACAAGCTCCTGGGCATCCAGGTCCTGGGCGCCGGGGCTGTTGACAAGATGGTGGACATTGCCGTCACCGGCATCGCCATGGGGGCGAAGGTGGAAGACTTCGACACCCTGGACTTTGCCTACGCCCCGCCCTTCTCCACCGCCATCCATCCCTTTGTCCAGGCCTGCTACATTCTGGAAAACAAGCTGGCAGGCGAATTTGAGACCTTCACCCCCGCGGAGTATTCCGCGGGCAAGGCCAAGGGCTATCAGGTGATCGATGTCCAGCCCGCTCCCGGCATTCCCGGCGCCAAGTGGGTGAACCTTGCCAAGGTCACGGAGGGCATCGAGGGCTTTGACAAGGACGCCAAGCTCCTGCTGGTCTGCACCAAGGGCAAGCGGGGCTATTTCCTGCAGAATCGACTGAAAGCCGCGGGCTACACGAATACCCGGGTCTTAGAGGGCGGCGCGTTTGTTAGCACCGTGAAGGTAGCCGTCCCCGGCGGCAAGCTGGATCCCGCCGAGATCAAGCGGGTCAAGGGCCTGGGCTGCCTGCAGGACAAGCGCTATCCCGATGTGTTCAATGTGCGGATCATCACCCGCAACGGTAAGATCACCGCCGAGGAGCAGAAGACCATTGCGGAGGCCTCCGAGCGGTTCGGCAGCTCCGCCGTGACCATGACCACCCGTCTGACCTTGGAGGTGCAGGGGGTCAAGTACGAGAATATCCAGCCCCTCATTGACTTCCTCCATGACCACGGTCTGGAAACCGGCGGCACCGGCTCTCTGGTGCGGCCCGTTGTGTCCTGCAAGGGTACCACCTGCCAGTACGGCCTGCTGGATTCCTTCGGCCTCAGCGAAAAGCTCCACGAAAAGTTCTATGTGGGCTACCACAGCGTCACCCTGCCCCACAAGTTTAAGATTGCTGTGGGCGGCTGCCCCAACAACTGCGTCAAGCCCGACCTGAACGATCTGGGCATCGTGGGCCAGCGGGTGCCCATGGTGAACCTGAGCAAGTGCCGGGGCTGCAAGAAGTGCCAGGTAGAGCAGACCTGTCCCATCCATACCGCCAAGGTAGTGGAGGGCAAGATCCGCATCGATCCCGCGGAATGCAACAACTGCGGCCGGTGCAAGGGCAAGTGCCCCTTCGGCGCGCTGGAAGAGTATATGGACGGCTACAAGGTTTACGTCGGCGGACGCTGGGGCAAGCGGGTTGCCCACGGCCTGCCCCTGACCAAGATCTTTACCTCCGAGGAAGAGGTCATGGATGTGGTGGAGAGCGCCATCCTGCTGTTCCGGGATGAGGGCATCTCCGGTGAGCGGTTCGCCGACACCATCGAGCGCCTGGGCTTCGACTATGTGAACGACAAGCTGGTAAACCACAAGATCGACAAGGCGGCGGCCCTCCAGAAAACCGTCAAAGGCGGCGCCACCTGCTAACCCGGCAAGGCCGGGGGCTAAGTCGTGACGAACCTGGTCTGTGATCGTTCCTGCCCTTTTAATTTAGGTATGATTGCCACCGGCAATCATTAGGATTTTGATTCACTGCGTGCAGCACCACCCGCTCGGTATCGGTCCATGCCCAAAAACCAACTGTATATTTCCCTGGTAAGGGACCTGCCGGACTGCGTATGGCATGTGAAAGGCGTTAAAAGTGTCCCCCTCGGCTTATGGACAACCCCGGAACCATCGGCAGATGGTTCCGGCGTGTTCCCACGCTTTGAGGGGGGAATTGCGCCCTTTTTACACCGCAGCCCGGCCTTTTTGCCGCCTTCTTTTCGCACTGCGGCAAATTGGAATTTGTCGGCAGGGCCGACAGCCAAGTCGTGACGAACGTGGTCTGTTTTCGTTCCCAACCTGACCCGCTCGGTATCGTTCTGTGGTACGCAAATTGTGAATTTATCGAATTCCCGGTCATTGCGAGCCAGTGCGCACACTGGCGTGGCAATCTCCCGGATAGAAGCACCATTTCTCGATAACATACAGGTAGATTCCGAGAAACAGCACAAAAAGAACGGACTGTATGACGATGGACTATCTGGAATTCGATGGAGATTCCCACACCAGTGTGAGCACTGGTTCGGAATGACAGCGTTGTTCGAGGTGCGCACTTACCGCTTCAAAATCCAATTTACCGCACCACGGAACGATACCGAGCGGCGCAGGGCAAAAACGATTACACATATCTTGCGCACGACTTGGCCGCCCGCCCTGCGGGCAAATTCCAATTTATCTGTCTATTTTGAAAACCAAAGGAGAAAAAATCATGAAAAAACTGCTTTCCCTGCTTTTGTGCCTGGTGCTGCTTTCCGGCTGCGCCGCTCCTGCCGCCCCGGAAGCCTCCGACACTGTGCCGGAAACCTCTGATGCCGCGCCGGAGACGACAGAACCCGCGGGGCCCGTGACCTTTACCGATGACCTGGGCCGCGCCGTTACCGTGGAAAACCCACAGCGGGTGGCGGCGCTCCTTGGCAGCTTCGCCCAGGTGTGGTATCTGGCAGGGGGGACGGTATGCGCCTCCGCCGACGATGCCTGGGATGATTTTCACCTGCCCATGGCAGCGGATGCTGTGAACCTGGGCATGACCAAGGACCTGAGCCTGGAAAAGCTCCTGGGGGCGGAGCCGGACTTCATCCTTGCCAGCGCCAACACCTCCCAGCACCGCCAGTGGCAGGAGACCCTGGAAGCAACCGGGATCCCCACCGCCTATTTTGATGTAGCAGACTTCTCTGACTACCTGCAGATGCTGGAAATCTGCACCCGGATAACCGGACGGGAGGATATGTATCAGGAAAAGGGTCTGGCTGTTCAGGCCCAGATTGATGCTGTTCTCGCCCACAGCGTCCAGCGCTTAAATGGCGGCGAGGGCCCCACGGTGCTTTCCCTCCGGGCCTCCGCCACCTACATCCGGGCGAAGAACAGCGAGGGGAACGTCCTGGGCCAGATGCTGGCTGCTCTGGGCTGCCGGAATATCGCGGATTCTGACGACACGCTGCTGGAGGACCTCTCCGTGGAGCATATCCTCATGGCGGACCCGGACTTCATCTTCTTCGTCCCCTCCGGGGATGACACCGCGGGGATGGAGGAAAACCTGAACCGGTTTTTTGCCGAGAATCCCGCCTGGCAGCAGCTCACCGCCGTAAAGGAGGGCCGGGTCTACACCCTTCCCAAGGAGCTGTATAACCTGAAGCCCAACGACC
>CAMCCS010000059.1 GCA_945873295.1 uncultured Clostridia bacterium | reverse complement strand
ACAATTTCACGATCAGCTTATTAAAGCCGATAACCTGAATTCCAATTTGTCGCTTCGCTGAATTACCCCGATAAAATCGCCGCGAAGCGGCACCGGAATGGTCATCTCCCGGTTGTCAACTCCTGGAAAAGGTGTTTTTCCTGCTCCCGGCAGGTGAAGACGATGACCTGCCGGTCCTTTGCCAGGGTTTTCAGCAGTTCCATGGCTGCCCGGAGGCGTTCATCGTCAAAGCGGATGAGCGCATCGTCCAGCACCACCGGCGCGCCGGGGGTCAGGGCCTCCGCCACCGCCAGCCGCAGGGCAAGGTACAGCTGATCCACCGTTCCGTCGCTGCGCCAGGAAACGGGCCGGGCCACGTCCTCCCGCTCCGCCTCCGCCCCCAGGGAGAAGTCCTCTCCCAAGGTCAGGCGGCAATACCTTCCCCGGGTGAGCAGCCCCAGATATTCCTGGGCACGGCGGGTAATCTGGGGGGCAAACCGACGCTGCAGCTCGGCGGCTGCTTCCGCCAGGGTCTCCTGGGCCAGGGTCAGCGCATCCACAAACTGCTCCAGCTTGCCGATCCTTGTCTTGACCGCTGCCAGCTCCCGCTCCAGCTCTCCCCGGTCTCCCAGGGCTTCCATCCTGCCTTCATACTGCCCCAGCCGGGTGCGCAGCCGCTGCTGCTCCGCCTGGGCATCCAGCAGCAGCTTTTCCGTTTCCTCCGGGGTATATTCCAGCGGGTCCGGAGTAGCGGGACGGGATGCCTGGGAGGCCATGGACCGCAAGGCCATATAGTGCTTTTCCAGACGCATGGTCTCCCGGCGGGCGGTGTCGAAGCTGTCCCAGCAGTTACTTACCTGCTGCCAGCCTGCCAGCGCCTTTTCCGGAGTCTGCCCGCCGCAGAGGGCCTCCCGCTCCCGGTTCAGATTTTCCAGACGAATATCCAGCTCCGCCCGGTTTGCCCGGTACCGGGCAAGGGCAGCAGCTGTCTCCAAGCTTTCATCCCGGTAGTCTTCCGCCAAAATAAGCCACTGTTCCGGGTCGGGTGACGGGTACTGCCTGAGAATACTTTCCCGCTCCGAAGCTTTCCGGTGCCTGTCAGACAGGGCAAAGCCCAGCAGCGCAAGGCCAAGTATGCAGGAAGCCACACCAAAAACGGTCCGCCGGAAAACCAGCAGCGCCGCCCCTGCCAGGAGCGCGGCGATCCCCAACCCCAGGAACACCAGCCAGTTTCTTTTCCCCAGGCTTTCGTACCGGGCGCAATCATCCCGTGCCTTTGCTTCTGCTCCGTCGGGGCTCAGGTCCCGGAAAGGCGCGGGGGCTTGGGCGGGCATGGGTGGGGGCGGCAGCATCTTTTCTTCCAGCTGGGCAGCGCTCCACTGCTCAGCAAACTGTCTGGTCTTCAGGATCTTCTCCCTGGTTTCCTCCCGGGAGGGAAGCCGTGCGCAGGCCCGCTCCAGCTCCTCCGTCCGTTTTACCGCCCGGTCGTATTCCTCCCGGGCCTCCGCCACCTTGGCGGCGTCCGCCTCCGCCCCGGCGTAGCGCAGGGCCTGGGCGTGGTTGCGCAGAGAATCCTGCCAGGCCGTCACCTCGCCCTGGCGGATGCGCTGCTTCTTTGCCTGCTCTTCCAATCCTTCAAGCTCCGAAAGCTTCTGCTCTAAGTGCTCGCGCTGCTGCTGGGCCTGGGGCAGCAGGCCGGAGCGGTTATACCGGCAGCGGTTTTTCAGCTCCCGCAGGGCGCTGCCCAGCTTATCGCCGTCGCCGCTTTCATCCCCGGTGGTGACGAGGGCGTTGAGCCGCCGCCGCAGGGCTTCATCCTGGGTCACAGGAAGGTCTGAAAACCGGATAAACCCCGCCCGGGCAAAGACGCTCCGCTCCACCCCCAGCAGACGCTGGCCGCAGTTTCCCGCGTCAAGCTCCGGCACCTCCAGCCCCGAGGCCGTCTCATAGGCCCGAAACTGGCCCAGGGGGATCCGCCCCTTGGTGGAACGCTCAATGGTAATGTCCCGGCCGTTCCAGTTCAGGTCAATGCGCCCGGCCATGGGGGCACCGGACCAGGGGGCGTACCGTTCCTTGTCGGCAAGGCTCCCCTTGGTGGATTTGGCCCGGGTGTCCAGGCCGTAGAGCATGGCAATGAGGAAGGCGCACCAGGTGCTCTTTCCCCACTCGTTGGGCTGGCACAGCACATTGAGCCCTGGCTCCAGGGTCAGCGTTTCATGTTCCAGCTTGCCGAAGGTGGCGGTCATGGAATAGATCCTCACGGCAGCACCACCTCCCTGCCCTCCAGAATATCCAGGGAAATTTCCCCGGCAAGCCGCGCTGCAGAAGCACAGTCAGGCTCCTTTGTCAGCGCCAGAAGCTTCCCAAAGTAGACCCCCCGGAGGGTGTCTTCTCCGGAAAGCGCCGAAAGGTCCACCGGGGGGCGGGTTCTGTCAATGAGCTCCAGCCGGGGATACCGGCGGAACTGTTCTGCCAGCGCTGCCGTGTCCACCTTTCCCCGGCCCGTCAGGGTGACCCGGTAGAAGTTTCCCTCCCCGGCGGGGGGCAGGAGCTTTTCCAGAGCGGCAGCCGGGTCCTCCCCAATCTCCGTCTGGAAAGCGTAAAAGCAGGGCATGTCCAGCTTCACCGGGCGCAGGGCCGTATCCTCCCCCAAAGTCACCACCAGCACGCCCTTTTCCCCTGTCTCGTCCCAGCCCCGTCCCATGGGGCAGCCGGGCCAGGCGCACAGAGTATCCCCCGCCCGGAAGCCGTCCGCCCGGTGGATATGGCCCAGGGCCAGATACTTAAGACCCGACTGCTTTACCTGGGCGGCGGTCACCGGGCAGTAGGGGGAGGCAGTGGCCCCGGCGTCGCCGTGGAGCACACCAACCTGGTATTTGGGCCCCTCCCCGGCATGAAAGTCCTCCAACAGGGGCGGACAGTCCATGCTCCGGTAGCCCGCGCCCCAGACCCTGACTTCCAGTTCCGGCACATCCACATATTCCAGGCCGCCGGTAAAGATATGCACATTCTCCGGCCATGCTTCCTCCGTCCAGGGGCTATTGGCGCCAACATAGTCGTGGTTGCCCGGGGCAATGAACACCGGCACCCCGGCGTATTTCAGGGCCTCCCGCAGCTCGGTCAGGCTCTCCTGGGTATAGGGCCCGTCAAACAGGTCCCCGGAAAGGAGCATGAGGTCGCACCCCTCCCGGCGGCAGAGCTGGGCCACTTCCCCGGGAATCCGGCGGCTGAAGCGGCGCAGATAATCCCCGTCCTCCGGAGCAAAGGAAGCAAAGGGGGAATCCAGATGCCAGTCGGCACTGTGCAGTATTTTCAATCCCACGTTTCCACCCTCTCGGCTTTCAGGCATTTGCCGGTGGCGGCGTCAATGGTAAACAGCGCCCCCTCCAGCTTGGTTTCTCCCTCCGCCCAGCGGTACCGCTCCGGCAGGTCCCCCCGGAACCGGGCAATGGACAGCTCCGGGCGGATACCCAGCACCGAGTTCCTGGGGCCGGTCATGCCCAGGTCGGTGATGTAGCCCGTCCCCTGGGGCAGCACCCGGATGTCCGCCGTGGGCACATGGGTGTGGGTGCCCCAGACGGCGGAAACCCTGCCGTCCAGCATATAGCCCATGGCCAGCTTCTCCGAGGTGGCCTCCGCGTGGAGCTCCACCAGGATCAGCCGGGTGTCCAGCTTTTTAAGAAGTTTTTCCACCAGCAGAAAGGGGTTATCCGGGCCGTAGTCCATATTGCACCTGCCGATGAGGTCAATGACGCCGATGGGACCGAAGCGGGTCTCGTACACCGCCCAGCCCCGGCCGGGGGTCTGGGGGGCATAGTTTGCAGGGCGCAGAATCCGGTCGGTGTCCTCCAGATAGGGGACGATCTCCCGCTTGCTGAAGCTGTGATTGCCCAGGGTGATCACATCCGCCCCGGCATCCAGAATGTCCTCCGCCTGCCGGGGGGTCAGCCCCACCACACTGGCGTTCTCCCCGTTCACCACGGTGAAATCCGCGCCTGTCTTCCGGATAAGCCAGCGAAGGCTTTTCCGGATCCGCTCCATGCCGGGGTTTCCCACCACGTCGCCAACTGCCAATACCCGAAGCTCCATAATACCGCCTCCTGTTATTCCCTGCCTGAGGAAACTTACCAGCGCAGCAGGGTGCTGTTGTTAAGAACCAAAGTGCTGTAGAGAAACAGAACATCCGCGCCGGAAATGTCCACATAGTCTTGAAGCGAACTTCCGGGCATATAGCGCAGATCCGCAAGGATCACCCGTCCGTAGCCCTCCACCAGCAGCGGCACCAGGCTGCTGCCGAAGGAGTCCCGGAACACCACCAGGGTCTTATTCTCCGGCCCTGCCGGGTTCGTGATTTCCAGCAGGCTCACCGGGCCGGACAGGAACACATCATAAAGGTCCCGGCTGTCCAGCTTGGTAAGATCATAGACCTTTCCGGTCTTTCCCGTCTCGTAGTTATAAACCGTGCAGTTTTCCAGCACGGGGCTTGTCATCATAACGAGGGTATCGGCTTTCATGGGAAGCGCCGCCTGCCCCCGGTACACCCCGTAAAAGGGGGTTTCCAAAGCCTCCGGGGTGTAGCTTTCCCCGGTGGGCACCGCCGAACCCAGAGCCAGGGCCAGCTTTTCCGCCGCGGGAAGCAGCGCCTCCTGCCGCCAGTGGGTATCGGTCCTGTAATAGCTGTCCGCCGTCAGGCAGTCCGTCAGATCCACAAACTCCGCCCAATCCTGGCCTTTCATCTTTTCAAAGAGGGCGCCGTAGTCCATGGCAGGATACCCGCCGGGAGCTGCCAGGTAGCAGCCCTTGTCCGGCACCACCGCGAAAACCGCTTTCCCGCCCCGCCCCGCAAAATACCCGTCATAAACCTTTTGGAAAAGGTTTGCCGCCCGATCCCCCGCGCTTTCGTTATAGGGATATTCCAGCTTGGCGGCGTGGCCCTGGGACAGGTAGATCCCATTGTTGTCCCCCTGGCGAAACACACCGTAGCTTGCCGCCGCTTTCACCGTCCGAAAGCCCTCCCGGAAGGGAAACTGGTCCTGGGCGGCGGTCTCGAACTTTGCCATAAAGCTGCCGTCCAGCACACTGCCAAGTGTCAACCCGGGTTTCTGTGCCAGGGCACGCCGTTCTGCTTCGGATTCTGCCCGGGCAGGGTACACCCAGGCAAGCACCGCCAGACCCAGCCACACCGCCGCCGCCAGGAACACACCATATTGTCTTGTTTTTTTCATAGGCTGCTCCTTTTAGAAGCGGAAATAGAGGAAGGGATTAAAAGACCCGTCCACCAGATACGCCGTACACACCAGCAGCAGAAGCATCAGGGAAATGGGCTCCAGCACCGTGAAGACGGGGCTTTTGGAAACCTTTTCGTACAGCCGCCGGGGCCAGGGGGTGGCCCCCAGGGCGGATACGGTCAGCAGCACCAGATTGCTCCGGAAGAAATACCAGCTTTCCCCGTTTGCCCCCGGAAGCCCTGCAAGCCCAAACAGGGACATGAAATCCCTCCCCGCCTGGGAAAGGCTGTCCGCGTTGAACAGTACAAAGCTCAGCATCACGACGAACACCACATACACACTTCCAAAGGCCCCGGGCAGCTTTTTAAGCCCAGGTACCGCCTTTTCCAGCAGGAGAAGCGCCGCAAACAGCAGACCCCACAGCACAAAATTCCAGCTTGCTCCATGCCACAGGCCGGTGAGCATCCACACAACAAGGATATTGCGCACCCATTTTATCCTGCTCACCCGGCTGCCTCCCAGGGGGATATACACATAGTCCCGGAACCAGGTTCCCAAGCTCATGTGCCAGCGCCGCCAGAATTCCGTTATGCTCCGGGAGCAATAGGGGTAATCAAAGTTTTCCGGGAACCGGAAGCCCAGGATCCGCCCCAGGCCGATGGCCATATCCGAGTAGCCGGAGAAGTCAAAATAAATCTGCAGCGCAAACGCCGCTGCGTACAGCCAGGCAAAGAGTACCGTCTTTTCCGTGGATGCCCGGTAGCTTTCGGTGAGAGCACCCAGCTGGTTTGCCAGGAGGATCTTCTTTCCCAGGCCCACAAGAAAACGGCGCAGGCCCAGGGCAGCTTCCTCCCGGCTGTGGCGGCGGTTATCCAGGGCCGGGGCTACGTCCACATACCGGACGATGGGGCCCGCGATGAGCTGGGGGAACATGGAAACATAGGCCCCAAAGGAAATAAAGTTCCGCTGGGGCTTTGCGTCTCCCCGGTACACATCGGCGGCATAGCTGATGCACTGGAAGGTATAAAAGCTGATACCTACGGGCAGGGCCAGCCGCAGCAAAGGGATTTTACTTCCCAGAATTCCGTTTAACGTGGTCACAGCAAAGTCGGCGTACTTGAAAACCCCCAGCAGCGCCGCCCCCAGCACCACCGAAAGAACCAGGAACGCCCTCTTCCATTCCGGCCACCGGCTAAGGGCCAGGCCGCACAGATAGAAGAGGGTGATGGTTAGGAGCATCAGCGCCACATATTTGGGCTCGCCCCAGCCGTAAAACAGGAGGCTCGCCAGCAGCAGCACCAGATTCTTCCCCCGGTCCGGCACCAGAAAATAAAGGATCAGCACCGCCGGGAGGAAATAATACAGAAAAGTAAGGCTGGAAAAGAGCATAAAAATCTCCTTTTTCGGAGGGACACCCCCGGTTTCGGACGGATGATACCATTGACCGGAGGGCGGGCAATCCCCGTCCCCCGGCCTGCGGTTTCTCTTGTTGTGCTTACCGGCTGAAGGCAGCAGCGCGGAAAATTGGAATTGGCGAATTCCCGGTCATTGCGAACCCGAATTCCATGTCATTGCGAACCCGAATTCCATGTCATTGCGATAAAGTAGCGCACACTGGCGTGGCAATCTCCTGTATAGAAGCACAATTTCTCGTGGACGAATTCCGGGAAGCTGCAAGATAGAACAATCTGTATGACGAAGAGCTTCCCGAAATTCGATGGAGATTCCCACACCAGTTTGAGAACTGGTTCGGAATGACACGTTCTGACGATACGCCAAATCCCAATTTGTCTGTTTTCTGCGTAAAGCCGATATGCGTATCTTTTTATCCCACAACCGTTACGTCGCCGGAAACAGAGGCCTTGAAGGCATCCAGCATGGTCTGGGTTGTAACCTGCTCGGAGAAGTTGCTTCCCACCATGAAGAACATAGCGATGTCGCCGCAGTAGGCAGCGGTCTTGGTGTCCGCCTCCACGCAGATCCACTTCCGGGTATCAATATTGTCAAACATGGCCTTGGCAACCTTACCCGCGTCCGCGCCCTCCTTCACCCGAACGAGGACCAGGGAGTAGGCCTGGCTGCCCATCATGGGCTCGGAGATCAGGGCCTCGGATACATCGGAAACATCGGATAAACCCGCGTTATAGCGCATGGCGTCCGGGTCGCTCAGGTCCATTTCCATGGTCATCAGCCGCAGCTCCAAGGCGCCGTGGTTTTCATAGATTTTGGCAGCCAGCTCCTCCAGCGTGCCGTCAAAGCCGCCGGAAGTCTTCTCCTGGGCGGCGCACCCGGCAAAGCAGCCCAGGGCCAGCACAAAAACAAGGGTCAAAGCAGCAATACGTTTCATAGGATTTCCTCCAAATAATGGTCAAAAGTTCTGTTTGCGTTCTTTCCGGCGTCTGATACAACAATACCCCAAATGGAGCAAAAGTATACCGGTGCAGACACCGCCAATATCAATCCACACATCGATCAGGCTGGATTCCCGTCCGGGGACAAAGCGCTGAATGGTCTCGTCCACGCAGGCTGCCAGTATTCCCACCAGGGCAGGCACCGCAAAGCCCCGAAAGCCCCGCTCTGCTTCCCCATGAAACAGCCAGCCCAGCAGCAGTCCCAGGCAGGCAAACTCCGAAAAATGGGCAAGCTTCCGTATCAGCATGGACCCGATCCGGGCAAGGAAGGGAATGCTCCTGCCCAGCAGCGCCAGAAAGCCGTCGCTCAGTTCCATGGAAACACCGCCGGGCAGGACGGAATTTCCCCAGATGAGCGCCAGATTCAGCGCAATCAGGACACAGCACAAAGCTTTCCGTTTTTTCATCCCAGGATCCCCATGTGCTCCAGCAGGATCCGAACGCCCAGCAGGATCAGGATCACGCCGCCCGCGATCTGCGCCTTCTTCTCATACCGGCAGCCGAAGACGCTGCCCACCTTGACCCCCGCCGCGGAGAGGACAAAGGTGACAATGCCAATGAGGCCCACCGCCTGGAAGATGTTCACATTTCCCGCCATAGCCAGGGAGATGCCCACCGCCAAAGCGTCAATGGAGGTAGCCACCGCCATGACGAACATGGTCTTCACCGAGAAGTCGCCCCGGCCCTCGGTAGAACAGCTGTCTCCCTTTTCCAGGGCTTCTTTGAGCATATTGACACCGATCAGCACCAGCAGGGCAAAGGCCACCCAGTGGTCAAAGGCCTCGATGGCCCCGGCAAAGAGGGAGCCAAGGAAAAAGCCGATCAGGGGCATCAGGGCCTGAAAGCCGCCAAACCAGAGGCCGCACAGCAGCCCCCCCTTCACGGACGACTTTGTCATTCCCAAACCCTTGCACACGGACACCGCGAAAGCATCCATACTCAGGCCGACAGCCAGAAAAAATAATGCACCGATTCCCATTTGCAGCGTGCCTCCTGTGCGGACACAAAAATAACCCTCACCGTAGGGTGAGGATTATTATAACAAAAATTCTCCTGTTCGTCAACGAACGAAGTGTAAACAATTCAGGATTCTCCCCTCAGCCGATACCCGCCAGGGACAAAATCCCCTCCGTTATCAGCACCGCGCAGGAGCTGCTGAGGGCCACGGTAATAAGGCTTTTGCCCCGGTACGCAAGGATCACCGCGATGACCAGCGCCGCCGCGCCGGAAATCACACTTCCCGTACTGGTCAGGATACCGGGAAAGGTCATGGCGGTGAGGCACGCATAGGGAACATAATGCAGAAATGACTTTAGAAACCGGCTGCGGATGGGCTTGCGGAACAGTGTCATAGGGAGCAGCCGGATGAGGTAGGTGGTGAGGGCCATAGCGGCAATATACATATAAATACTCATGCGTCCTCCTCCACCGGAAAGAGCATTGCGCATACCGAGGCAGCGGCCACAGTACACACCACAATGGAAATGCCGGGGGACACCCGGTTCAGCCCCGGCACCCAGGCAAACACACTGCTGCACACAAGCGCCAGCAGCGCCGCAATGAGAACCGGGCGCTCCTGCTTTGCCGGAGGCACCACAATGGCAATGAACATGCCGTAGAGCATGACCCCCAGGGCAGTGCGGATATTCGTAGGCAGCACGGACCCTGCCAGGGCCCCCAGGAGGGTGCCGCCGGTCCAGCCCACTATGGGCAGCGCCCCCAGGCCCAGCAGGTAGGGCGTAGTCAGCGGCTCCTGCCGGGACATAGCCAGGGCAAAGATCTCGTCGGTATTGATAAAGGCTATAAAGAAACGGGGCAGCAGGCCGATTTTCTGCCCCATCCGCTGGCTGAGAGCCAGGCTCATAAGGGCGTAGCGGCTGTTGATCACCAGCTGGGTCAGCACCATTTCCCACAGCCCCGCCG
>CAMCCS010000058.1 GCA_945873295.1 uncultured Clostridia bacterium | reverse complement strand
CAACCGCCACGACTTTTCCCTGGAGCCTCCGGCGAAAACCATGCTGGATGCCATCGCCGACGCCGGGCTGGATGTCATCGCCGTGGGAAAGATTCACGACATTTTTGCCGGACGGGGTATGACGGAATATGTGTATAACAAGAGCAATGCCGACGGCATGGCCCATGCCATGGACTATGCCCGGAAGGATTTCCGGGGGCTGTGCTTTGTGAATCTGGTGGACTTTGATATGCAGTTCGGCCACCGGCGGGATGTGGACGGCTACGCGAACGCCCTGACGGAGTTTGACAGCTGGCTGGGGCAGTTCCTACCGCTGCTGGGGGAGGAAGATATGGTGATGATCACCGCCGATCATGGCTGTGATCCGGCCTATACCGCCTCCACGGACCACACCCGGGAGTATGTGCCCCTGCTGATGCTGGGAAGGGGAATCCGCCCTGTGAATCTGGGGACCAGAAGCTCCTTTGCCGATATTGCGGCAACGGTGACGGACATGCTGGGCGTGCCCTATGAAACCCCGGGCAGGAGCTTTGCGGCGGAGCTGCGAAAGGAGTAAATCTATGACCACGGAAAAACTGATTGCCATGGCTGTGGAGGCCATGGGCCATGCCTACGCGCCCTACTCCGGCTATAAGGTGGGAGCGGCGTTGCTGTGCGCCGACGGGTCGGTATACTGCGGCTGCAATATTGAAAACGCGGCTTTTACTCCTACAAACTGCGCTGAGCGCACGGCGTTTTTCAAGGCGGTGTATGACGGACACCGGGATTTTACCGCCATTGCGGTATGCGGCGGAAAGAACGGGGTGCTGAGTGGAATCGCGGCGCCCTGCGGGGTCTGCCGCCAGGTGATGCGGGAATTCTGCCGAGACGATTTCCTGATCTATCTTGTGGGCGCTGACGGATACTACGAGACCCGTACCCTGGCCCAGCTCCTGCCCGACGGCTTTTCCGGGCGGGAATTTATGACCGATTGAGAAACGGTTCTCAGATTAATCCCCGGGAGGTATGTAAGCCTCCCGGGGATTTGCTGAAAAAATTCAGGGAATTTTTGACAGTCACGGATGAATAATCCTGCCAGTACTGGCAAACAATACCTCCGAACCCAATCTTAGGAGGTAATCGTATGTTACGAACCCGCGTGCTGCCGCTGCTGGCGGCGCTGTGCCTGCTGCTTCCTCTGGGCGCGAATGCCGCCGAGGTGGACAGCGGCGATGTATACTGCTTTTCCCCGTTGGATTTTTCTTCCGAGGAAAAAGAACTAAAAGGCATCTGCATTACGGAAGTCCCGGGAAAAACCGGGCAGGTGCTGCTGGGAAGCCGTGTAATCCGTCCCGGAGACACGCTTTCAGCGGATCGGCTGGCTGAGCTAACCTTTGCCCCGGCAAGCACGGAAACGGATGCCGATGCCCAGGTGGGGTATCTGCCGATTTACAGCGGTGAGGTGGGACCGGAGACCACTATGACCCTGGCAATCCGGGGGAAGGAGAACAAGGCCCCGGTGGCAGAGGATTCCGCCCTGGAAACCTACAAAAACCTGGAAAACACCGGGAAACTGAAAGTCAAAGACCCGGAGGGGGAGCCAATGACCTTTACGGTGGTCCGGCAGCCCAAACGGGGCAGCGTGACCATCGGGGAGGATGGAAGCTTCACCTATACACCCAAAAAGAATAAGGTGGGTATTGATTCCTTCACCTATACCGCTGCGGACGCCTCCGGCAAGGTGTCCCGGGAGGCAACCGTGACCATTACGATTCTGAAGCCCACGGAGAGCACCCAATATACGGACACCTCCGGGAAAAGCTGCTGCTTCGCGGCGGAATGGATGAAAAATACCGGGATCTTTACCGGGGAATGTGTGGCGGGCACCGCCTGTTTCAGCCCGGAAAGAACCGTCACCCGGGGCGAGTTCGTCACCATGCTGGTAAAGACCCTGAATATTCCTGTGGAGGAGGAAGTCTCCTATACGGGGTATACGGACGCGCCGGACTGGCTGAAGCCCTATCTTGCCGCGGCAGCGAGAGCCGGACTGACCCAGGGAATGCCCGAGGGGGATGTCTTTGGGGCGGATGAAAGCATGGCACCGGCGGACGCCGCAGCCCTCCTTTGCGGGGCATTGGATCTGACGGCAGGGGAAGATGATGCCGCCGCTTTGGAAGCGGCGGGAATTCCGGCACCTGCCGGAGAGACCCTGAACCGGGGGCAGACGGCGGAGCTTCTGTACCAGCTCAGTGTAATAACGGATCAGGAAGGACGTCCCCGGGTTTGGCAATAATGATTTCCCCTCCCTGCCGGAATCGGCAGGGAGGGGATGGCTTCTTTTGAAATGCTTTTTGCTTATTTCAGATCTTCACCCAGGAGGTACTTCTTTGCCGGGGTCTTCAGCAGCACCGCGCCGATGACCAGGATAATCACCGCGTCGGGGAGCATGTAAGCGCCGTTATACAGGGCGGAGTAGAACCAGGGAGTGGTCATGGTCATACCGAAGAAGGTCTCCGGCATATACGCGGCCCAGATGGTAGCGCCCACCACATAGTGAACCAGGAACCGGGCGGAGCAGGCGACGACGGTTGCCTGCCAGAATTTGCCCCGGAACAGACCCGCGACACCCAGGACGGCATAGGCGATCAGGAAGTCGCCCAGAATACTCTCCCAGCCGATGGCAATTCCACCCTCAAACAGGGTCTGCAGGATACCGTGGGCAAAGCTCACAATGAGGCCCGGGCCGAATCCCCAGCGGACGCAGTAGACAATGATGGGGAGCATGGCCAGGTCGATGGATCCGCCCCAGGGCATTTTGTACAGGGGCAGGAAGCTGAGGATTTCCGCCAGGGCAATGAGGATGGCGCCCTCACACAGAGAACGCAGACGGATATGGGATGCTTGATTGGCAGCCATTTTTTTTGGCCTCCTGAATAAAAAAGTATCGCATTGAACCCGTCCAGGTGCAATGCGATACTGGGGTATCTCATATCTGCATCTTTCCCTCCGACGGTACTAACCGTATCAGGTTCACGGGTCTTGGTCTTTCTTGCCCAATCTCAGCCGGACATATCCGGCACCCCGAAGACGTTTCTTGTGCGATCTATGGGTATTATAGCAGTTTCCGCGGAAATGTCAAGCCATTTGCAGCGCCAGGGCCTTTCCGCCGAGAATGTGGAAATGAAGATGCTGGACGGTCTGACCCGCGTCACTGCCGCAGTTGGAGACCACACGGTAGCCGTTTGTCAGGCCCTCCGCGGCGGCAATTTTGGGGATGACCGTGAAAATGTGGGCCACTACATCACTGTTTTCGTCCGTGATGCCGTTGCAGTCAGGAATATGTACCTTGGGCACCACCAGAATGTGGGTGGGCGCCTGGGGAGCAATATCCCGGAAAGCAAAGACGGTGTCATCCTCATATACCTTTTTGGAGGGGATGTCCCCGCCGATGATTTTGCAGAAAAGGCAGTCGTTCATAATTTTTCCTCCCAAATTATAATCCGAAAACATGGATGCCTACCAGACTGACGGTAGCCATAATAATTCCGGCAAGGATTACACCCACACAGACGGAAAAAATGGTTTCTTTCATGCCCATTTCCAGAAAGCTGGCACCCAGGGTCCCGGTCCATGCACCGGTGCCGGGGATGGGGATGCCCACAAAGGCCGTAAGTGCCACCATCAGACCGTACTTTCCAAATCTGCTGGAAAGCAGCCGCTTTCCGGCTTTCTCACCTTTTTCGTGGAAGAACCGGCAGACAGGCCCGATCACAGGCTTGTCAAGTCCCCACAGAAGAAACCGGTGGGCAAACAGATAGATAATCGGGACCGGAAGCATATTCCCGATGGCACAGACAACGATGGAGGGGATGGCATCCAAACCCATGCCCATGGCAACGGGAATGGCACCACGCAGTTCAATCAGCGGCACCATGGATATAAGAAAAATGGAAAAATACTTGAGAAACATAGCATCACCCATATTTTTTGCGTTATTCCAAGTAATTTTAGCATAGTTGCCAGCTGAATGCAACAGAAAAAACCGGAAAGAACCCTTAAAGCTTGTTTAAGGGGACTTCCCGGCCTGTTCTTTACGGAAAGGGGCGGAAATGGCTCAGGCGGGGATGGTTTCCTTTACGATCACGAAACCTTCCACCAGGTTGGCCTTTTCCAGTTCTCCTTCGATGGCGACCTGACGCTCCATCAGGTCGGTGAGAATCACGAGGCCGTCTCGGCACTCAATGGTCATCACGTTCTTCATAGCGATGGAGGTCGGATCCATCTTGTTCTTGTAAACAGTGGAAAGACACATGGCGCTGCCTCACTTGCTTTCCATGGCGGCAAGCACGACGCTCAGCCGCATATTGCCCTTTTCAAAGTCGGATACGGCGGCCATGACCTGCTCGTAGGCGGTATGGTCCCCGGCTTTGTCCAACTGAACGGCCAGGTCCGCCAGCTCCTTGGCGTGGGCGGCGTTGTGGCCCACCATATACTTCATCAGGGCCTGCAGCTCTTCCATGGGGGTATGCTCACACTGGGAAGCGCAGTTTCCGCAATCGTGACCGCAGTTGTCGTCATGGGTGTGGGCATGCTCGTGAGTGTGTTCGTGATTGTGGGTATGCTCGTGATCGTGGTGGCCGTGGCCTACATGATCGTGATCGAGATGCATAAGTATCGCTCCTTTGATTTTTTCCTTTATTATAGCGCTGGGAAGTCTGTCTGTCAAAACATTTATTTTTTTCAAAAATCCCCCGGGAGGGCTTGCGGAACCTATGAGTGGGAAGTATAATAATTGGGAAAATATATGTTCGACTGCGAACAAGAACCGATTATCAAAGAAAGAGGGCGTTTTCCATGCCGGAGCATACCCATGAACATAATCCCGAGCATATCCATGACCATTGTGAGGAAAGCTGCGACCACGCCTATATGCATGCCCACGGAATTGCCCATACCCACGGCCACGTTCACGAGAATCAAAAAGCGGTGCTCAACCGCCTCTCCCGGGCCATCGGCCACCTGGAGAAGGTCAAACGGATGGTGGAGAGCGGGGAGGACTGCTCCGAGGTGCTGATCCAGCTTGCGGCAGTGCGCTCCGCTCTGGATAATACCGGAAAGGTGATCCTGAAGGACCATATGCGTCACTGTATGGTGGACGCGGTAGCCGCCGGTGATCAGACCGCCATTGATGATCTTTGCGCCGCCATCGACAAGTTTATGAAATAACCGGAGCCGCTTTTGCTTTATAAAAAATCACCCCTCTGCCGCGCAGAGGGGTGAAAATTTTCTTTGGAGAAGGATTACTTCTCGTCGGCGCGGGTGCCGAAGTTGACGGAGGTGTCGCCCAGGGCGTTGGTGCCGAATTCGTAATCCTTGCCGGGGAGGACGGCGTTCATCAGGATGCCCACGATGGCGGCAACGGCCAGGCCGGACAGGCTGATGGTAATCGCGCCCATGGGAATCACGATGGCACCGGCGTAAGACACACCGATAGCCAGACCCATGATCATGGCGGCGATCAAAACGTTGCGGCTCTTGGTGAAATCGACCTGATTTTCAACCACATTCCGGACGCCCACGGCGGAGATCATGCCGTAGAGCACCAGGCTGACACCGCCCATGGTAGCGGCGGGCATGGCCACAATCAGCGCGGCAAATTTGGGGCAGAAAGACAGAACAATGGCGAAGACGGCGGCCAGACGGATGACCTTGGGATCGTAGACCTTGGAAAGCGCCAGCACGCCGGTGTTCTCACCGTAGGTGGTGTTGGCGGGAGCGCCGAACAGGGCGGCAATGGCGGTAGCGGCACCGTCGCCCAGCAGGGTGCGGTGCAGGCCAGGATCGGCAACATAGTTCCGGCCAACGGTGGAGGAGATGGCGCACATATCACCGATGTGCTCCACGATGGTGGCCAGGGAGATGGGGGCAATGGTGATAACGGCAGTCAGCAGCATGCCGGCATCAAAGTCTTTTCCGAAGATGGAAAACGCGGTATTCTCCCAGATGATGGGCAGACCGATCCAGCCGTTCAGGATAGAGTTGGGGCTTTCCTCGGCAGCTGCAAGAGCGGCGGACAGACCGGCTCTGGCGCTGGGATCCACGATCATGGCGAAAATGTAGGAGGCCAGCACACCCAGCAGGATGGGAACGATCTTTACCATTCCCTTGCCCCAGATGTTGCAGACAATCACTACCAGGATGGCAACCAGCGCGACCCACCAGTTATTCTGGCAGTTGTTGATGGCGGAGCCGGCCAGGGACAGGCCAATGCAGATGATGATGGGGCCGGTGACGATGGGAGGGAAGTAGCGCATGACCTTCTTGGCACCGAAGATCTTAAAGAGCAGCGCCAGCAGCAGGTAGACAAGTCCTGCAACAGCCACGCCGAAGCTGGAGTAGGTCAGAGGGATTTCCTGGCCGGAGGCAGTCATGAGACCGTAAGCGCCCAGGAAAGCGAAGGAAGAACCGAGGAAAGCGGGAACCTTCCGGCCGGTGATCAGGTGGAACAGCAGGGTACCCAGACCGGCGAACAGCAGGGTGGTGGAAACATTCAGGCCAGTGATGGCAGGAACAAGAACGGTTGCGCCGAACATGGCGAACAGGTGCTGCACACCGAGCAGGAACTGCTTGGGGCGGCCCAGAGTGCGGGAGTCGTACACGGCTTCATTGACATTTTCGGAATTTGCCATAAATAACTTCCTTTCTTTATGTGTGTTCGGGTTGCACAGGTTTGAAAGAAAGAGGGACCCCAGGCATTTCCTCGGGTCCCCCTTTCCTCTCAAATTCATCCGTGTCAGTATAACCTCTCTTTGGACGGAAAGCAAGTGCAAAATCAATTTTCCGCTCCCAAAATATGAACAGCATATGTCGGTCCTTTTGTGAAAAGTGCTGTCAGGCTTCAAAATGCCATCTGAAGTGTTTGGCTGGGAAAAACAAAAATCGACGAACGGCGGACATTGCCGCTGAAAACAGGTGGAGAAAAACCGGTGGGAAAGCCTTGGGATTTTGTGCAACCTGCCAGGATAAAAAATAGAAAATGCAGGATATCAACGAAATTATGCAAAAAATAAAGGATGAAATGACAATAATACCTGAAAATGAATTATTGACCCTGGATTTTTGCAGGAGGGAAAAATAAAAAATGCATTTTGGTACTTGCCAAAATGTAAAATTGGAGTATAATGGAATTCACCAAATCAATTTCGGATCCGTTCCGAAGTAAGGAGGATAAAAATGAAAATGAGAAAGCTTTTTGCAGTCCTGATGGCTGCGGCAATTGCGGTTTCCCTGTGCGCCTGCGGCGGCGGTGCCAAAATGACCATGGGCACCGGCAGCGCTACCGGAACCTACTACGGTTTCGGCGGTGTACTGGGACAGTACATAAAGAACTATGCGGATATTGAAGTGACCGTTGTTTCCACCGACGGCTCCAAGGCAAATATTCAGGGTATCGATGCCGGCGACTATCAGCTGGGTACCGTTCAGTCCGATGTTATGGCCTATGCCTGGGAAGGCATGCGTTCCTTTGAGGGCGGCAAGATCGATTCCTTCCGTGTGGTTGCCGGCCTGTACGCGGAGGCTGTGCAGCTTGTGACCATGGATGAGAATATCAAGAGCGTTGCCGACCTGAAAGGCAGAAGCGTCTCCATCGGCGCTCCCGGCTCCGGTGTTTACTTCAACGCTATTGACGTTCTGACCGCTGCAGGACTGTCCGAAGCGGACATCAATCCCCAGTACCAGAGCTTCTCCGACAGCACGGACGCGCTGAAGGACGGCAAGATCGATGCTGCTTTCATCGTAGCCGGTGCTCCCACCCCTGCCATTACCGAGCTTTGCACCACTAACAGTGCCTATCTGGTTCCCATTGACGGCGATGTTGCCGCCAGCCTGATGGATTCCTGCCCCTTCTATACTACCTATTCCATTCCCGCCGGCACCTATCCCGGACAGACCAATGATGTGGAGACCGTTACCGTGAAGGCTACCCTCATCGTGTCCGCTAAGGCGGAGGACGATCAGGTCTACAACCTGACCAAGGCTATCTTCGACCACATGTCTGACATTGCCAAGGAGAACGGCAAGGGCGCGGAGCTGAGCATTGCCAACGCCACCAGCGGCATGACCGCTCCGTTCCATCCCGGTGCAGCCCGTTACTTCGCCGAGCAGGGCTTCACCGTCCCCACTGTCTGATAGATCCGATTCCGTTTTTCAATGGATGGCCGCGGCGGCAGGTTCGCTGCGGCCATTTCCACAAGCCAGGAGGTGCCCTATATGAATTTGTTCAAAAAGAAACCTGCGCTTCCCGAGGAACCTATGGACCTGGAATCTGTAATGAAGAAATACGACCAGGAGTCCAATGTCCGGATCTGGGAGGGAAAGCCCAGGTTTGCCGTCAACTGTGTTCTTGCCGGCTTTTCCCTGTTCTGCCTCTATGTGACCCTGTTTACCAGCTGGCTGGAAGAACTGCGGCTGACCACCTTTGTGGCCCTGATTATCCTGCTGGGGTATCTGGTATTTCCTGCCAGGAAGGGCCAGCAAAAAGTGAATTATATCCCCTGGTATGATGTTGTTCTGATGGTGCTGGGCGTAGGCTCTTTCCTGTATTTCTCCTTTAACGCTGTGACCATCATTCAGCAGGGAAGTAATTTTGCCTGGTACCAGATTGTGATCGGTCTTCTGGGCATCGCCTCGCTGTGCGAGGTGTGCCGCCGGAGCGTGGGTCTGCCCATCCTGATCGTTGCTCTGTGTTTCCTGGCCTATGCCCTGACGGTGGGCCTGTCCAACCCCTCCCTGTGGGGACGGATCTCCTACACGGTGCGCTACCTGTTCTACAGCAAGGAGGGTATCCTCTCCACGCCCATCAATGTGTGCTCCAAGTTCATCGTGGTGTTTATCATCTTCGGCGCGTTCCTGGAGCGTACCGGCATTGCGGAGTTCTTCATTGAGATCGCCAATGCCTTCGTCGGCGGCTTTTCTGGCGGTCCTGCCAAGGTTGCGGTGGTTGCCAGCGCCTTTGAGGGTATCGTGTCCGGTTCCTCCGTTGCCAATACCGTGGGCTCCGGTTCCGTGACCATTCCCCTTATGAAGAAAACCGGCTACTCTCCGGAGTTCGCGGCTGCCGCGGAAGCCTCCGCTTCCACCGGCGGGCAGATCATGCCCCCCATTATGGGTGCCGCGGCATTCCTGATGGCGGATTATGTCCAGCTGCCCTACAGCCAGATTGTAATGAAAGCCATACTTCCTGCCATTTTGTACTTTACCGGTATTTTTATCTCCGTCCATCTGGAGGCAAAGAAGCTGGGCCTGAAAGGTCTGAGCAAGGAAGAACTGCCGAAAGTTAAGCCCCTGCTGAAAAAGACCTATCTGCTGCTGCCTCTGCTGCTGCTCATCTATCTGGTGGGAACCAGCCAGCGGAGTATCCAGTATGCCGCGGCCCTGTCCATTGTGGCCTGCATCTTTGTGACGCTGTTCAGCCGGGAGACCCGGATCACCCCCATGCGATTGCTGGAGGCCCTTGCCGCCGGCGGACAGGGAACCATTACGGTTGCGGCTGCCTGCGGCGTGGCGGGCATCATTGCCGGAACCATCACCATGACCGGCCTTGCCAATATGATTATTAACGGCATCGTTGTCCTGGCAGGCAACAGCACCTTTATCGCCCTGTTCCTGACCATGATTTGCTGCATCATTCTGGGCATGGGCGTGCCCACCACCGCGACCTACTGCATTATGGCCGCTACCTGCGCCCCGATTCTGGTCCG
>CAMCCS010000057.1 GCA_945873295.1 uncultured Clostridia bacterium | reverse complement strand
ACTGACTACGAATCAGTAGGTCGGGGGTTCGAGTCCCTTCTGGCGTACCAAAAAACGGGTTATCCCACACGGGATAACCCGTTTTTTGGTACGCCAGAAGGGACTTGAAAGGCCGGCCTGAGCGAAGCGAAGGTACAAAACAGTCCGGTGGACTGTTTTGTAGGCCGTGGGAGAGTCCCTTTTGATTTCAGACGCATCCGGTACGGATGTGGATGAAATCAAAACCAATACGATACCGGAAATGATTTGTACCGTATACTTCTTAAAAGACCCTGCGAGTACATTCGTGCTAAAACAGGTTATCCCACACGGGATAACCTGTTTTTTGGTACATCAGAATGGACTCGAAAGAGCGGCCCGGCCGCAGGCCGGGAAAAGAAGTGTCCGGTGGACATTTGACCGGCGGCTCGACGATGCTGACACCATAATGTATTGAGTCTCTTATGGTGCACCATAACGAGTGTTCTTATTTTGATGATATATAATGACAATATGAAAAATTTTTACTTTCAAAAGATCATTGTCACCTCGTTATTTTTTACCAAAAATCATATATTCTATATAGAATGTGAAGCCCTTCTCTGATAATGTATTAGACAACATCTAAGCACATTATGAAATTTGATGCTGTCGCATTAAGTGAAATGAAATAAATCCTCTCACGCGCCGCAGCGCATTTCACATCGCGAAGCAATATTTCACGCTCGGAGAGCATTTCACAAATCCCGCAAGGGATTTATTTCGTTGAAAAAAGCACGCTTTTCAGCGTGCCTTTTCTGCGAAAGAGCGACCAAACGGTGTATAAGTGGGGGTAAAAACGACCAAAAGTACACCATGAAAGCTCACCCAGATGAATTGGAATTTGTTATCTATTCTTGTTGGTCGTTATATGTTGTTGTGGAAATAATATAGGACTTGAGTTTGAGTATCAAACAAGTAAATGTTGTACTTTACAAGTGAAGTATGGCCATCGCTCCATGTATGCTCTACGGAATCAATATAGAAAGAATCTTCTATATCGATGATTCCTCGGTCAAAATCATAATTTACAACAACTTCACTCGAAGGATCACCGTTCTTAATAGTCGCAATCCATTCCTCAAAATCATCCAAATGCGTGTTAATTATAGCAAAGTCAGTTTCCTGTATTTTGCTCAAGTACTTATTCTCTTCGACATTGGCAGAGGTGAAATAAATCTTTGCATAATCGGTATAATCCTGAAATCCCCCCGAAGTGAAGAATTCTTTCTTTTCGTATTCGCCTAATGAAGCAATCACTTTGTCTTCTGGCACTGCACAAGAAGTAATAGTTAACAGGAATACAACATAAAGAACAACTACTGCTATATTCTTTTTCGTAAGAAAGCCTCCTTTGTCAAATTCAAGTTTGTTTAGCTGATTATACCACAAAATTATACATTTTTCAACAAAACACAAAAACCTCTCTTGTCTTGATAGACAAAAGAGGCTTTTTTCTGGTGGACCTGAAGAGACTCGAACTCTCGACCTCTCGGATGCGAACCGAACGCTCTCCCAGCTGAGCTACAGGCCCATTTCGTATCCTTTTGAACTGCCAGAGTATTATAACGCGGAGAAAGGTGAAAGTCAAGGAAAAAGATTTCTGACAGAGAAAAAACAGGCAGCCTTTTTGGGGCTGCCTGTAGAAATTATCAGAAAGCGAACTGGAACGCGCAGAATGCGGCGTAAATCACAAGAAGGGCGATGCCCTGCCAGCGATGCAGTTTTTTGGTTGCGAGAGCGGGCACGCACAGCAGGAGCATAACCGTGAGCATCAGAGGAATATCCAGCACAAGGGAGGCGTTGTGTCCAAACAGGACTTTGCCAACGGGCACATCAAAGGGGGCCAGGGTGACGGAGACGCCGGACACCATGACCAGATTGAAAACATTGGCACCAATGACATTGCCAATACCCAGGTGGGCATGTCCCTTTTTCAGGGAAGTGATGGTGGTAACAAGCTCCGGAAGGCTGGTACCCAGGGCGACAAAGGTAAGGGCGATCACAGTTTCAGGAACGCCAAGGGCCTGTGCGATTTTGGTGCCGTGCTCCACGAGCAGGTCCGCGCCCCAGGCAATGAGGGCAGCACCCACAACGAGCAGTGCCAGTTCCTGCCAGAGTTTGCGCTCCTTCTCCTCGGCTTCTTCCTCGCTTTCCACGCTGTCCGGATTTTTCATACCCTGCCGGACGGTGAGGATCAGATAGACGACACAGATAACCAGCAGGATGATGCCAACGCTGCGGTCAAACCTGCCCATGACATAAGCGGAGAAGCAGTAGATGGCCGCGCTGCCAAAGAAGAAGAGGACCGGCATTTTCAGGGACTTGGTATTGACCGGGCCGGGGTTGAAAGCAACGGAGATAGCAGCGATCAGGGCTGTATTGCAGATCACGGAACCGATGGCATTGCCGTAGGCCATTGCGCCCTGACCAAGGAGGGCACCGGTGGTGGATACCATAACCTCCGGCAAGGTTGTGCCGATGGAAACCACGGTAGCGCCGACCACAATGTCCGGCAGATGGAACCGGCGGGCAATTCCGGTGGCTCCGTCCACGAACCAGTCGCCGCCCTTGATGAGAAGAATGAGACCCAGGGCAAACAGAAGAACGGATACGAGCATAGTTGACACTCCTTTTTTCTTACCGGAATCAAACCGGATAATCACAATTGTATAGGAAAAAGAAAAAACCCGACTATTTCCAAACGCCGGAAATGTCGGGCAAACTAGCCCCGGGGCACTCACGGACAGCCGGAAAGCAAATCACATGAGTCTTGCAGTATAGCGGCGGGCCAGGTCCGCAGGGACCGGGAATGTTGACCAGCTGCGCGCGAAAAGCGCCTGCTACTCCCTCATAGGCTATATTCTTTTTCACAATGCTACCATAAAAAGCCGGGAAAGTCAATACCTTCCCGGCTTTTAAAATCATTTCAGCGTTTAATCGCGTATTCCACCGGCGTGTCCGCAGGCAGATCCAGCAGCTCCGGATGGGCCAGCAGTTCCTTGACTAGGGCAACAGTGCCGGAATAGTAATAGCCGTCTCCGATCCGCTCATCCAGGGTAATACCCAGGGGCAGTACCTCGTGGAGAACACCCTCACCGCCGTCGGGATAGTCCATTTTCCAGTACTTCTTGCCGACAACAATAAAGCAGGAATTGGTTCCCCAGTTTACGAGGTGGTGGTACCCGCCCTCCAGACCAATGGAGCCCAGATTGCTCAGAAAAATGGAAGCGTGATTGGGGTCCGTGCCGATCAGAGCCTGGGGCGCCCAGCCGTGCTTATCCAGCCACAAAACAGTGTTGATAATCAGATTGATGCACCATTGAGGGAGCTTGGAAATAATATTCATGGCCCCGGAAGAGGTGTCCAGAACATCATCCCGCCGGGTGGTGTGGATCACCTTCATGATCTTCTGGTGGTAGCTGTCCATGGTTTCCTTATCATCAAAGGTCAGAAAAGCCAGGCCTTCCTCCGACTTGTCATTGAAGTGCTTCTTCACCACAAAAGCCACTGTCAGATCGTTACGCTGGTAGACCTTATGATTGCAGATAAACCGGTTCATTCTGGGCCGAAGAACAAAGGCTTTAGCGATGGCGGCGCTTACAACATGGAAAAAAGTATATTTGTCCTCTGTGCGTCCCGCGTTCTTCTTTTCCAGGTACGCATACAAAGGAGCAAGGTCCACTTCCACATTGATGTAAGCCTCATTGTCCGCCCGGTTCGGCATAATTCCGGGCATGATGCGGTTGAGCGGCGGAAGATCCTTCAGCCAGACGGCATCGGAACGGTCTCCCCATTTTCTTTTTCTCTTCATAAAAAACCTCCGTGACGGTTTTTAAAATTAAAACGCTCCCATTATATCAGACTGCAAACAAAAAAGCAATTTCCTTTTGACATTTTCCGCTTTGCAAACGTGCTATGATGGTGAGCACGGGAGGGAAGACCATGAAAAAGGCCTGGCAGGAAACCCTGTACGCAATTTGGATGGGAATGGCTGTCCCGGGGCTGATCCTCGCAATCCTGGTGATGTTCTGGGAGAAGGACAAGCCCGAATCGAATACAGAACCGGAGACTCTGACGGCTCCTGTTTCCCTTTCTGTCCTTGTCCTGTGGCCGGACGGGGTGGTGGAGCAGATGGATATGGATGCGTATCTGACCGGTGTGGTGCTGGCGGAAATGCCCGCGTTTTTTGAATCGGAGGCTCTGAAAGCACAGGCTGTCGCAGCCAGGACATACGCCAGAAAAGCATCCGTGACAGGCGGGAAGCATGGGGATGGCAGCGTATGTACGGACTATACCTGTTGTCAGGCCTACCAGTCTCCGGAAGAATACCTGGAAAAAGGCGGTACCCGTGATGATATTCAGAAAGTACGCTCTGCGGTGCTGGATACCACCGGCTATGTGCTTACCTACAACGGTGAACTGATCGAAGCGGTTTATTTTTCCTGTTCCGGAGGAAAAACCGAGGATGCAGTGGCGGTATGGGGAACGGATTATCCCTATCTGCGCTCTACAGACAGCCCGGGGGAAGAGAATGCAGCGCATTATTCGGAAACAAAAAGGTTTACATCGGAGGCGTTTCAGGAGGCGCTTGGTGTTGCGCTTGCCGGAGAGCCTGCGCAATGGTTAGGGGAGGTGACATACACGGCTGGGGATGGCGTGGATACTATGGAAATCGGTGGAGTAAAGTACAGCGGTGTGGAGCTGCGCGCTGCTCTGGGTCTGCGCTCCACTGCGTTTACGATTACGGTACAGGATAATGAGATCCGGATTGTGACCTATGGATATGGGCACAGGGTTGGCATGAGTCAGTACGGAGCGGACGCGATGGCTGCTGCTGGGTCGGATTTTCGGCAGATTCTCAGTCACTATTACCCGGGAACGGTTCTGGAAAAATGTTTGCAGGAAGGCGGATAATATTGCAAATTATGCCCCAATGTGATAAAATAAAAAAACCAACAATCGCTGCGGTAAATACCGGGGAATAATTGGTGGTTATCCATAATGAACAAAGAAAAAGGGGGCAGATATATGCTTTTAAGGATTGACGGACACTGTGTGGAAGCCCAGCCGGATCAGTCCCTGCTGCAGATCGTCCGGCAGCTTGGCCTGGATCGTTCCGAGCTTTCCAGCCGTCCTCTGGCGGCAAAAATTGCCGGTGAGGTTTTTACGCTGAACTATGTTCCTCTGCGGAAAAAGGATGTGGACCAGGATCGTCCGTCCATGCGCCGGGCGATGGCTGCTTCCGGCGGAGAGGTCCGGCTGCTCCGTTATAATGACGAAGCGGGAAAAGAGGCGTATATCCGTACCGCACAGTTTGTGATTTTTCTGGCTCTTCGTCAGCTCTGGCCTAACGCCCGTGGGATGGTGAGCTGCACCCTGGGCTCCAGTGTGTTCATTTCCGTGACGGGGGCGGAGGATTTCTGCCTGGAAAGGCTTAAGCAGAGAGTCCGGGCGTTGGTTCAGCAGGACATTCCTCTGATTCGCCGCAGAGTACCACTTTCCCAGGCAATCGAGCAGTTCCGCGTCTCCGGTCAGGAGGATAAGGCCAGGCTCCTTTCCTGGCGAAGTGTGGATTATTTCGATGAATATACCTACGGGGATTTTGCCGACTATTACTATGGTGAAATGGTACCGTCCACCGGCTATCTGACCGTGTACGATATACTTCCGGCGGAGGGCGGGTTTCTGTTCGTCTATCCCGACGATCAGGATCCCAATGTCACCGCTTCTTTCAGGGAGATGCCCCATTTCTTCAGCGTTTTTTCCGAGGGGGAGCGTTGGTGCGAACTGATGGAATGCGCTACTGTAGCGGACCTCAACGATCTGACTGCCTCAGGACGAATCCGGGAGCTGATTCGGGTCAATGAGGCGCTTCACGAGAAGCGTTTTTCGCAGGTGGCGGATATGGTATGCCAGCGGGAGGCCAAGGTTGTCATGCTGGCAGGGCCCAGTTCTTCCGGAAAAACGACCTCCGCCAACCGGCTGGCGACCCAGCTTCGGGTCCATGGGAAAAAGCCTGTTCTTTTGAGTCTGGATGACTATTATATTAACCGGGACAAAATCCCTGTCGGACCGGATGGAAAACTGGATCTGGAGCATATCAACACCATTGATACAGATTTGTTCCGCAGCCAGATGCGTAAGCTTCTGGAGGGCGGGGAAATACGCTTGCCCAGCTTCAATTTTGTAACCGGCAAGCGGGAATGGACGGAAAAGTGCCTGAAGCTGGATGAAAAGAGTGTCATTATCGTGGAGGGCCTTCATGGACTGAACCCGGTTATGCTTCCTGAGAATGTGGATAAGCACCTGATTTTCCGGCTCTATGTCAGCCCGCTGCTTCCCCTGAACCTGGATGACCACAACCGGATCCCTACCAGCTATCTGCGGCTTCTGCGCCGGATCGTCCGGGACTATGAAACCCGGGGAGCTTCCGTACAGAAGACACTGGCCATGTGGGATTCTGTCCGCCAGGGAGAAAAACGCTGGATTTTCCCGTTCCAGGAGAATGCGGATGTGATTTTCAATAGTTCCTCCCTTTATGAGCTTGGGGTCCTGAAAAAGCATATTTTCCCCCTTCTGACTGCTGTCCAGCCGGAGGACGCGTGCTACGAAGAGGTGCGGGGAATCGTTAAGATTCTGAACTTTGTCCTGGAGGCAGATGTGGATGATGAGATCCCGCCTACGAGCCTTGTCCGGGAGTTTATCGGCGGGAACAGCTTCTACCGTTAAGAAAATACGTTTTAAATTGCCATACAAAAAAAGCGGCAGCCAAAGGGCTGCCGCTTTGCAAGCAACGAAAATCGGTTTTATCCTGCAACAACGGGAGGGCAGGGATACTTCAAAATCAGAGAGAACAACAGGCACAGGAAGATGGCCCCGAAGCCGGTGACCATCCACAGGCTGCGGCGGCGGAATAACTCCTTGGTGATGAAAAGCCAAACCAGTGCAAGGATGGAGACGATAAAAACAAGAACGGCTGCGATTACCTGAACAACAGTCCATCCCTTGCCGGCAAAGATCAGGTAGAGCACAAACGCAAGCGCGTCGCCTGCCATGACCTTGGTCATTAAGCTTTCGAATTCACGATACCGGTTGCGCCTTGCCATGATGGATCCCCTCCGCAAAAACTCTTGTGCATATCTTAACACATCCTGTCGAAAAATGCAATCTTTTTGGAGAGAAAGCTTAAAATTTTTCAAGACGCTTGCGCTTATGGGAAAAGAATGGTATAATACCACCAAATTGTTGGATTCGGAAAGAAAAGGGAGCCGTTATGTCAGAACCCCAATATCGTCTTGAGGGGATCGTCCATACCCGCAGCGAGGAAATGGAGGATTTTGAAGGCCCGCTTGACGCCATTTTTCTGCTGCTGAGCAAAAACAAAATCGAAATTCAGAATGTATCCATTACCGCTATTTTGGAGCAGTATCTTGCCTACCTGGACGAGATGAAGCGGCTGGATATGGAGATTGCCAGTGAGTTTATTACCATGGCATCCCATTTGATGCTCATTAAAACGAAAATGCTTCTTTCTGCCGCTGAGCAGCAGGAAGCGGAAACGGAGCTGGATCTCCTTCGGCAAAGCTTGATGGACCGCCGCCGGAAAGAAGCGATGGAGCAGATCCGCAGGGCGGTTTCTGTTTTGGAGCCCCGTAATGAAATCGGGCGGTGCCTTTTTACCAAAGAGCCGGAGCCCCTTCGAAGGGATCAGAAGTATCGCTATCAGCATGATATTCTGGATATTTACCGTGCCCTCGATACGATTTCCCAGCGCCAGGGCCGTCAGCTTCCGCCTCCTGCGGATAATTTCCGGGGCATTGTCGGCAAGGAGCGGTATCCGGTTTCCCGGAAAGCAGGCGAGGTCCTTCGAAGCCTTCTCCTGCGGGGGGTGGAGAGACTGAAAACCCTGTTCCGCAACAGCAAAAGCCGGTCGGAGATCGTTGCCACATTCCTTGCCATTTTGGACCTGTGCAAGACCAATTCCGTAACATTGGAGGATGATCTGTCCGGGGAGAATCCCAAGGTCCGGCTTCTGAACCGGAGACAGTCCACCACGGAGGAGATGACCTGATGGAACAAGAAGATCTGGAACGAGCCATTGAGGCCATTCTGTTTGCCGCCGGAGAACGGGTGGAGCTGTCCAGACTGGCTTTTGCTGCCGATGTAACCCCGGAGGCGGCGGAGGCAGCCGTGAATGCGCTGGCAGACCGGTATGCTTTTCAACGCCGGGGCATCCGGATTCTTCGTCTGGAGGATGGCTACCAGATGGTTTCCTCCGGTGAAATGGCGGATTATGTAACCAAAGCGCTGGAGACAAGAAAGCCGCCGAAGCTTTCCTCTTCCCAGCTGGAAACTTTGGTGATTGTTGCGTATTATCAACCGGCTACCAAGGCTATGGTGGAGCAGATCCGGGGTGTGGACAGCGCGTATTCCATTTCTGCCCTTCTCAATAAGAAGCTGATCGAAGAGGCCGGGCGGCTGAATGTTCCCGGAAGACCTATTCAGTACCGGACGACACCGGATTTTCTGCGTACCTTTGGACTTTCCTCATTGGAGGAGCTTCCCGAGATCGAAAAGGTTTCTTTCAGTGAGCCGGAGATGATCCCGGAGGAGACGGTTGGGGAGGGGCGCTGATGGGTTGGCTGATTGCCCTTGGGGTACTGGTTTTATTAGCAATTCTTCCGTTGGGTGCGTCGGTGCGGTATGATTCTGAAGGCGTGCTGGTCCGCCTGATCGCCGGCCCGGTGAAGATCACCCTGTTTCCCAGACCGAAGAAAAAGAAGTCCTCCCGGAAAGCGGGACAGGAAAAAGAACAGAAAAAGGAAAAGAAAACGCCCGCCTCCGCTAAGCCGGATTCTTCTGCGCGGACGGAAAAGCCGGACGGAAAAGCACAGCAGAAGCAGAAGTCTGGCGGACCGTGGACGGACTTTCTTCCTCTTGTAAAAGTCGGGCTTGATATGCTCGGCGCCTTTCGGCGGAAGCTCCGTGTCAATGTGCTGGAACTGAAGCTGATTCTGGCAGGGGATGATCCCTGTGACCTTGCGGTAAACTATGGAAAGGCCTGGGCCGCGCTGGGGAATCTGCTTCCCCGGCTTGAGCGGGTATTTGTGATACAAAAACGGGATCTTGAGGTGGAGTGTGATTTCACCGCGAATGAGACCCTGGTAATCGCGCGGTTGGACCTTACGATCACGCTGGGCAGGCTGCTTTCTCTGGGTGCCGTGTATGGCATCCGTGCTTTGAAAGTGTTATTGAAAATTAAGAAGAAAAGAAAAGGCGGTGCAGTGAAATGAGTCAGAAGCTTCCCAATATGCTGGAGAGTACCATTCAGAAGATCAAGGAAATGGTGGATGTGAATTCCGTGATCGGAGCACCCATCACAACACCGGATGGGGTGACCATTATCCCGGTGTCCAAGGTCAGCGTTGGTTTTGGCGGCGGCGGTTCGGATTTTACCACCAAGTCCTCCCGCCCCGGTGAGGATAATCCTTTTGGCGGCGGCGCCGGCGGCGGCGTGAAAGTGACACCCATCTGCTTTTTGATCGTAAAGGACGGCGCGGTACGGATGATGCCGGTTGCGGAGCCTGCCAGCACCACGGCGGATCGGATCGTGGAAATGGTGCCGGATACTCTGGACAAGATTTCTGCTTTTATTGATTCCAGGACGGAGAAATAAGCAGAATAAATTTGTTCCTTTCCGGGAATGATTTTCCTGGGTGAGGAAAATGAAACGAGTTTTCGCCGGAACGGCGGCTGCATTGCTGGCCGCCGTT
>CAMCCS010000056.1 GCA_945873295.1 uncultured Clostridia bacterium | reverse complement strand
GTGCGCACTGGTTCGGAATGACAATGTTGTTCGATGCGCTGGTTTCCCTCGCCAAATTCCAATTTGTCGCACCACAGAACGATACCGAGCGGGTCAGGTTGGGAGCGATTACAGACCACGCCCGTCACGACTTGGCCGCCCGCCCTGCGGGCAAATTCCAATTTGTTGCACTGCTGGCTAAACCAATATGCATATTATATACAGACACAGAACCCAGAGGGAAGCCGCAATGAAAGAACAGATCATCGCAAACCTGACAGCAAAGAATGATAAATTCGCCTGCGCTTTTGCGGACAAGATCATTTCAGAAAGCCAGGAAACGGATACATGGTACGAATACTTCTTTGACTTTGCCACGCTTCTCAAATCTCCTAAATCCCTGGTCCGGAACCGGGCCCTGTCTATTCTGGCGGTGAACGCCCAATGGGACGAGGAAAACCGGTTTGATTTGGTGCTTCCTGACTTCCTCGCCCATATTACGGATGAAAAACCCATCACCGCCAGACAGTGTGTCAAGGCCCTGGCTCTGGTGGGCCAGGCAAAGCCCCAGTACATCCCCAAGATTTTGTCCGCCTTGCGTGACGCAGACCTGTCCAAATACAAAGATAGTATGCGCCCGTTGATTAAAGAGGATATTTTAGAAACCGAAGGGGTACTGACAGGACGGATGCACTGAGCGCACTCTACGAAGCGTCGATTGAAAATATCCCGTGCGTTGCATATAATGAGGAAGAGAAAACAGGTACGAACGGATACCACGAAAAATGACCTGATAGTCCAGCACAAATGGAATGCCGCAGACGCTGTTACTTCCTTTTGGATTGCCGGAACGCTGCTGCTCGTGTTTTTACGTCCCCTTTCCACGGGCTTCTTTTGGGTATATGCCCTCACCGGACTGACCGATGTGCTGGACGAATGGATCGCCCGGAAGACGAAAACCGCCAGTGATTTTGGCGTGCGGAGGCTGGACAGATAGGTATTCAGTCATGGTAGATATTTTGGTGTAAATGATCGTTTAGCGCACTATGGAACGACGGTTCAACTGGCGCGGGAGCGCCCCAAGGCTCCCTTGTGTAAAGGGAGCTGTCGCGCAGCGACTGAGGGATTGTGCGGTACGGCATTTCGATTTTGACGGCAGATGGGCGAAATGGGACAAAAGATAATGCTGTCCGTTCTGACGATAAGCACATACGGAAGTCCTCCGTTACAATCCCTCAGTCACCAGTCTGCGGACTGGTGACAGCTCCCTTTGCACAAGGGAGCCCATGCCGCGTACCGCATCGGACCGCATACCATCCAAGGTAAAGTAGTCAGCTAAACGATCATTTTTTCATTATACCACACAGAATCCGGCCTTGTAAACTCCGCGTATTTTTGCTTTCACGCATCAATGCCACCAGCAAAAAACTGGTGGCATTGATTATGTTCAATATACATATCGCTCCCATTATTTACCAGCGTCAGGCCGCTGCGGGCATACGTCCGGCGTTTTCCCCGTTGTCTGCCTGAAATTCCATAAAAATGGCGCAAACCCGTTTCTATGGAATTCCGGCAGCCGCCGGTATAGGCTCTGCCGACTGCGGATTTTCATGATCCTCAGTCTTCGGGAAAAAGCATTTCCCGGCAATACTTAATAATGGAGCGGCGGGTGACAATACCGATAAAGGCATCCTTATCATCCACTACGGGAACAAAGTTCTGTGTAGAAGCCCGGTCAATGAGATCGTGCATGGAGGTTGTAACCCGAACGGGAACATATTCCTTTCGGTGGGATATCTCCGTAATCCGGTGGGCCTCCGCCTGGCGCATATCCATATAGCACATATTTTTGAGGGCCCACAGCAAGTCCCCCTCCGTCAGGGTTCCCCGGTATTCGCCCCGGCGGTTCAGGATGGGGATCGCCGCGTAGCCTGCGGCCTCCATCTTCTCCAGGGCCTGACGAATGGTATAATCATCATATAAATAGGCACACATGGCCTTTGGCATCAGAAAAAACAGGATATTGTTCATAGGCAACTTCCTTTCGCGGTTTCCTTAGGGCGCCCGCCGGCAAAAGCCGGACTGGGATCTGTCACCTTCCTTTCACCGTCCCCGTAGTTATTATACCATAGGGAAAAGGAAATTGCATGAACTTTTTTTGTTGCAACTGTCATTCAATGTCCAAAAAATTTCGTCCAATCTTGTGCAAAATGCCAGTCATCAGTTGTGGAACGAGAACTCCGTACAGTCCAGCGTGGCAAAATAGTCCATAGGAGTCTCCGCCCGGCGAATGAGATCGAAGCTGCCGTCGGGATGGAGCAGCACCTCCGCGCCCCGGAGCTTCCCGTTGTAGTTGTAGCCCATGCAGTGTCCGTGGGCGCCGGTATCGTGGATTGCCAGAATATCCCCCACCCGGATCTCCGGCAGGCTCCGCTCGATGGCGAATTTGTCGTTGTTCTCGCACAGGCCGCCGGTAACATCGTAGACATGGTCCAGCACCGCGTCCTCCTTGCCGAGAACCGTAATGTGGTGGTAAGCCCCGTACATGGCAGGCCGCATCAGGTCCGCCGCGCAGGCATCCAGGCCCACATACTCCCGGTAGATGTGCTTCTGGTGGAGCACGGTGGAAATCAATTCGCCGTAGGGCGCCAGCATAAATCTGCCCAGCTCCGAGAAGATAGCCACATCGTCCATCCCGGCAGGGGTCAGAATCTGCTCATACTTTTCCCGGACACCCTGGCCGATCACGCGAATATCGCAGGCAGGCTGCTCCGGACGGTAGTCCACGCCGATGCCGCCGGAAAGATTGATAAAGGCGATGTGGGCCCCTGTGGCGTTTTTCAGCCGCACTGCCAGGCGGAACAGCTTTGCCGCCAGCTCGGGATAATACTCATTGGTGGTGGTATTGGAAGCAAGGAAGGCGTGAATGCCGAAGTGCTTCACCCCCAGCTTCTGCAGGCGCAGAACCGCGCCGCCCAGCTGATCCTCCGTCATGCCGTATTTGGCGTCCCGGGGCATATCCATAATGGTATTGCCCAGGCTGAAGGAGCCGCCGGGGTTATACCGCAGGCAGACAGTCTCCGGCACAGGTCCGAGCTTTGCCAGGAAATCCACATAGGTGGCATCGTCCAGATTAATGTAGGCCCCCAGCTCCCGAGCCTTGCGCATGTCCAGCTCCGGCGTTACATTGGAGGAAAACATAATATCGTGCCCCGTGATCCCCACAGCCTCCGCAAGCAAAAGCTCCGTGTAGGTGGCGCAGTCGCAGCCGCAGCCCTCCTCGTGGAGCAGCTTCAGGATGTAGGGATTGGGGGTAGCTTTTACGGCAAAATACTCCTTAAATCCCTTGTTCCAGGCAAAGGCCTCCCGGAGTGCCCGGGCATTGGCCCGAATTCCGGCTTCGTCATAGATGTGAAAGGGGGTGGGGATGGTTTTTGTGATCTCCTGAATCTTTTCCAGGGTCACAAAGGGGGTCTTTTTCATGGGGATTCCTCTTCTTTCTCGACATTCTGCTTCTTTCGTAGCATTCTGGGTAAGATTTTAACGGAGATAGATAGGTTTGTCAATGGCAAATTCCCTCTACCGGGGATAGAACGGTCCTCTCTACCTGCTGTAGAGGGAGCGGAAACAAAAATGGCTTCTTTTTTTGAAAAAATATGCTATACTCTTATCTGCTGAACTGCCGCGCCCTCCGGCACGGCCAATCCCTCAAAAAGGAAGGAACATGCTATGAAACGCACGAAACTGTCTGACCGGGTTCTTCCCAATTACTCCCGGGGCGAGGAACTGATGAACACCATCACCCATATTGTTGGCGGAGCCCTGGGCGTGGCGGCGCTTACGCTGTGCGTAGTCTTCGCGGCCCTCCGCCAGAATGTCTACGGCGTGGTAGGCTCCGCCATCTATGGGGCTTCTCTTATCGCCCTGTACACCGTATCCAGCGTGTACCACGGCTTAAAGCCCGGCATGGGAAAGAAGGTCATGCAGATCATTGACCACTGCACCATCTATTTCCTCATCGCGGGAACCTACACCGTCATCGTTCTGTCCGCCATCCGCCCCCGATATCCGGTTCTCGGCTGGGGCCTTTTCATATTTGAGTGGGCCATGGCAGCCCTTGCCACCACCCTCACCGCCATCGACCTAAAGAAATACAATGTCATTTCCATGATCTGCTATATCGGCCTGGGGTGGGCCATCATTCCCTTTGCCCGGCAGACTCTGGAGGTACTGACCCTGCCCGGCTTCCTGTTCCTGCTGCTGGGGGGCATCGCCTATACCATCGGCGCGGTGCTCTACGGCATCGGGAGCCGGAAAAAATGGATGCACTCGGTGTTCCACATTTTTGTGGTGCTGGGAAGTGTCCTCCAATTCTTCGCCGTGCTGCTGTATGCAATCTGATTTTCCGAAAGAATTACCCGGATATTCCGTACAAACGGAAAATCCGGGTAATTTCTTTTTGTGCTTATCGTCTTTTTTCAGCGAAACGGCAAGTTGGAATTTGGCGAATTCCGGGTCATTGCGAACCAGTCCTCTTAAGTGGTGTGGCAATCTCCTGGATAGGAGTACAATTTCTCATGGATGAATTCCAGAAAACGGTGCAAAAGAACGGTCTGTATGACGATGGATTATCCGGAATTCGATGGAGATTCCCAGGTCAGTAGTGCGCACTGGTTCGGAATGACAATGTTGTTCGGGCCCACACTTCCCTCAGCAATTTCCAATTTGTATACTTGCTGAGAAAAACCGATACGCACATTTCTTTTATTGCGCGAAGTGGCCCTTCACTGTCAACTTCTCAAAAGCCGTCGGTGAGTGCGGTAGTGGAAGCAGTCCCGATTTCCCGGCCCTCCATCAGGTCGGCGAACTGTGCGCCGGTCATGGACTCATTGGCAAGCAGATACTCTGCCACAGCCTGCAGCTTTTCTCCGTCCTTTTGAAGAATCGTCCGGCAGTGGTCATAGGCTTTGTCAATGAGGGCCTTGACCTCCTCGTCGATAGCCCCTGCCACCTTCTCGGAATAGCTCTTGGTGTTCTGGAAATCCCGGCCGATGAAGACCTCCCCATCGTCCAGGTAGGACACCGTGCCAAGCCGCTCACACATGCCGTACCGGGCCACCATGTTCTTTGCCAGCTTGGTTGCCCGGTCAATGTCGTTGGAAGCGCCCACGGAAATATCCCCCACATACAGCGCCTCGGCAACACGCCCGCCCAGCAGCCCCACAATCTGCTCATACATCTCGTTGCGGGTCATATTGGACGAATCGTCCTTGGGAAGGTACCAGGTTGCGCCCAGGCTGCTGCCCCGGGGGATAATGGAGATCTGCCGCACGGGATCGTGGGTGGGCAGCCGATACATGGCAACGGCGTGGCCCGCCTCATGAATGGCGGTGGTTTTCAGGTCCTTTCGGGAGGGCACATGGCTGCGCTTGGCTGGCCCCGCCACGATCTTCATCATGGCCTCGTTGATGTCCTCCATATTCAGCACGGGGCGGTTGTTCCGTGCCGCCATAATGGCCGCCTCGTTCAGAAGGTTACTCAGGTCCGCGCCGGTAAAGCCGGCGGTGGAGCGGGCAATGACGGAAAGATCCACGGAATCGTCCAGCTTCTTGCCCTTGGCATGGACCTTCAGGATTTCCTCTCGGCCCTTTACATCCGGGCGGCCCACCTGGATCTGCCGGTCAAACCGGCCGGGGCGCAGCAGGGCGGGGTCCAGAATGTCCGGCCGGTTGGTGGCCGCGAGAACAATGACCCCCTCGGTACGGCCAAAGCCGTCCATCTCCACCAGCAGCTGGTTCAGGGTCTGCTCCTTCTCGTCATGACCGCCGCCCAGGCCGGTACCACGCTTGCGGCCCACCGCGTCGATTTCGTCAATAAATACAATGGCAGGAGCCATCTTCTTGGCCTGCTCAAACAGGTCACGGACACGGCTGGCGCCCACGCCCACATACATCTCCACGAAGTCCGAGCCGGAGATGGACAGGAACTGGACATCCGCCTCACCGGCAACTGCCCGGGCAAGGAGGGTTTTGCCGGTGCCGGGAGGGCCGACCAGGAGCAAGCCGTGGGGAATCCTGGCGCCGATGGCGGTGTACTTCTCCGGCGCCCGGAGGAAATCCACGACCTCCTGAAGCTCCGCCTTTTCCTCGTCGGCGCCCGCCACATCCGCAAAGGTGACTTTTTTGCCGTCGGGAATCCCCAGCACCGTCCGGGCCTTTCCGAAATTGTTCAGCGGATTGCCGCCGCTCATTTTGCCCATCAGTATGGACCAGACCGCCAGCAGCACAAGGCCCACAATCAGCAGGGGGAGGATCAGAGAATAGGGAGAAAAGCTTTCCTTCGGGAGGAAATCATAGCTTTCCAGCACGCCGGAGGCGGTTTGCTCCCGGAAGGTATCCCCCAACTCCTGCCGGAATGCGTCGGGATCGGCCAGGACGGAGGACAGGGTGGTTTTCCCGCCGTAGGGGGTATTCAGATAGAGGGTCAGGGTATTTCCCTCCACCACAAAGCTTCTAACCTGTTCTTTTTCAAACAGGGTGAGCACCTGGGAATAGGGAACGGCGTTCCGGGCGGGTCCAAACAGCCCGCTGGCCCAGGACAGGACCAGTACCAGCACCACCGCGTAAATCAAAAGGGGTAAGATCTTTCGGTTGTTCAATTTTGCTGTTTCTCCTTATTGATAGGCTTCATTGATAGGCTTCGGGCTTCAGCACCCCCACATAGGGCAGGTTTCTGAAATGCTCGTTATAGTCCAGGCCATAGCCGACCACAAACTCGTTGGGAATGGTGAAGCCCACATAGTCGGGCTTCAGGGTGATCCCCGGCTTGCGGCGCTCCGGCTTGTCAAGCAAAGTGCAGATCTTTAAGGACGCGGGGCCCTTGGCCATCAGATGCCGGTAGGTAAAATCCAGGGAAGTGCCCGTGTCGTAAATATCCTCCAGGATCAGCACATGCCGGTCCTTAATATCCACGGATACATCCCGGCGAACGATCAGTTCCCCGGTAGAGTTGGTCCCGGAATAGGAGGACAGCCACATAAAGTCCATCTGGCAGGGCACCTTGATCTGCCGGATCATATCCGAGTAGAACACCACCACGCCTTTCAGAACGCCTACCACAACGGGATCCTTTCCCGCGTATTCCTCCGTCAGGAGCTTTCCCATTTCCTCCACCCTGCGGCGGATGGCTTCCTCCGACAAAAGGATCCGCTGAATATCTTTTTCCATATCTGCGCCTCCATATTTCTATCAATTATTCAACTTGACAAACCGTACGGTCACCGCGGGAAGCTCCTTCGCAATCCGATCCAGGTCCGCGCCGAAGCCCCAGACCCCCAGGATACCAGCATCATCGCAGAGCACCGGGATCCGGCCCCGCCGGGCGGCAGGGATCTTGCAGTCAATCATCCGCTTTTTCAAAAGCTTCCTGCCGCCCGAGAGCCGGAGTACATCCCCGCTCCGCCGGCTGCGAAGAACCATCTGCCCCCGGGGCACCACGGTGAAAACTTCCGGCCCGTTTTCCAGGTTTTCCGCCGGGGTACACACCGCGGCGAGCCCCGCCTCCGGCAGCTCCGTCCGTCCCGGGCAGGTGAGCCGCCGCTCCGGAAGCTCGTCACTTTCTTCCAAAAGCACCAGCCGGTCATATTCCCGGGCAATGGTCTTCCCCCCGGGGAAATCCCCCCGGGCGGAGGGGTTATCGGAAAAAACCAGGGATTCCGCCAGTTCAATATGGCTTTGCTCCGGCTCCCGGACACCGCTGTCTTCCAAAAATAAGCGCAGGTACCGCCGGCGCACCGCCGGATGCAGCTGCCGCAGGCGGGAAACCCCGGGTTGGGGTGCGGATGCCTGGGCTTCCAGGAATTCTTCATCCAGCCGCAGTCCCAGGGCCAGACGGGACAGATTTTCCCCGATCCTGGGGTTCTCCCTGCGCAGCAGGGGCATTACCTCATGGCGGATCCGGTTGCGCAGAAAGACGTCGCTTTCATTGGAGCTGTCCTCCACATGCTTAAGGTGGTATTCCTGGAGGAAGTTTTCCACCTCCCGGCGGGTCACGGTGAGCATGGGGCGCAGAAGCCTGCCGGATACCGGAGGGATCCCGCCCAGACCTTTCAGCCCGGTGCCCCGCACCAGATGCAGGAGCACCGTCTCCGCGTTGTCATCGGCGGTATGGGCCGTGGCGATTTTTCCGGGAAGTCCCATTAAGAATGCGTACCGGGCGTCCCTGGCAGCAGCTTCCAGGCCCTTTTCTCCGGGAACAACGGTTCCCTCCCCCATATACAGGGGGATCCCAAGGCCGCCGCAGAAGTCTTCTACAAACCGGGCATCCCGATCCGACTCGCTGCCGCGCAGATGGTGGTTAAAATGGGCGGCGGACAGGTGAATATCCAGCTTGTCTTTCAGCAGATACATGGCAAAAAGCAGCGCCACGGAATCCGCCCCGCCGGACACCGCGCAGATAAGCGCGTCTCCCGGCTGGAGCATTTGATTTTCTTCCAGAAACGTCGCCAGCTTATTCAGCATGCTTCCACTCCCGGTCCGTAAAGGCCTGATACTGACCGACCCACTGGAGCTTCACGGCTCCGGTTTCGCCGTGGCGGTTCTTGGCCACGATGCACTCAGCAACACCCTTATCTTCGGTGTTGGGGTTATAGTATTCGTCCCGGTACAGGAACATTACAGAGTCCGCGTCCTGCTCGATAGCGCCGGATTCCCGCAGGTCGGAAAGAATGGGCCGCTTGTCCGTCCGGCTCTCCACCGCACGGGACAGCTGGCTCAGGCAGATCACGGGGATGTTCAGCTCCTTGGCCATGATCTTCAAGGAACGGGAAATCTCACCCACCACGGTGACCCGGTTTTCCGAATTGCGGCCATAGCCGGAGCCCTGCATCAGCTGCAAATAGTCGATGATGACAAGCCCCAGGTTGTCCAGGCGGCGGCACTTGGCATTGATGTCCGCCACGGTGACGGAAGGGTTGTCGTCAATGCGGATGTCAGTCTGGCTCAGGGCGGCGGAGGCCATGCACAGCTTGGTCCACTCCTCCTCACTGAGCTTGCCGGTAGCAAGCTTCTGCAGCTCCACAAAGCTCTCATTGGCAAGCAGACGCATGGCAAGCTGCTCCCGGGACATTTCCAGATTGAAAATCGCTACAGTTTTCTTGTATTTTTTCGCCACATTCACCCCGATATTAAGGGCGAAAGCAGACTTGCCCATGGCAGGCCGGGCCGCGATCAGCAGCAGGTCCGACTTGTTCAGGCCGTTGATTTTTGTGTCCAGGTCCCGCATTCCGGTGGACAGGCCGGGAATCAGGGAATCCGACTGGCTCAGCTCCGCCAAACGGTCAAAGACCTTGTGCAGGGTTGTGCCGATATGTTCCAGGCTGTCGCCCCGCTCGCCCTTGCGCAGGGCATAGATTTTTTTCTCCGCTGACTCCAGAATCTCGGCGGGAGTGCCCACCTGCTCGGAAACCATTTGGGTAATATCCTCACCCGCTTGGCCCAGCTCCCGGAGCATGGCCTTTTCCCGTACGATCCGGGCATAGCGTTCAGCGTTGGCGGCGGTGGGGGTGATCTCCATAAGCTGGAGGATATAGTCCCGGGAATTGTCGTGATAGGTGCCCAGTTCCTTCAGCTTGTCCAGCACCGTCACCGGGTCGATGGTCTGGGAGAAGTTAAACATGGTGTAGATGGCTTCATAGATTTCCCGGTTCTGCCGGAGATAGAAATCTTCCGGCTTTACGACGCCCACCACATCCGTAAGGCACCGGCTGTCGATGAGGATGGAACCGAGTACCGCCTGCTCCGCCTCCAGTGACTGGGGCGCCTGACGGGAAAGCAGCTCTTCATCCATGGGTTTTCCTCCCTTCTTTCTCGGTAATGGAACGGTAAATTGGAATTTCCGGGGCTGGCGGGCACGGTATCGAATTTCATGTCATTGCGAGCCAGTGCGCACACTGGCGTGGCAATCTCCCGGATAGAAGACCATTTCTCGCGGATCAATTCCGGGAAACGGTACAAAAAAGAATGGTCTGTATGACGAT
>CAMCCS010000055.1 GCA_945873295.1 uncultured Clostridia bacterium | reverse complement strand
GATACCGAGCGGCGCAGGGCAGAAACGACTACACATATCTTGCGCACGACTTGGCTGTCGGCCCTGCCGACAAATTCCAATTTTTCAGTTTGCCGCATAAAGATCGCCTGAATTGATGGTTGTTTTTTTAATCAGTCCGGGTGGTCCAGCCTTGCGGCGGTGAGCAGATCCCGCATGGTATTGGTGCAGCCGATAAAATCACCGTTGCGGCGGTAGGGGAGAACCTCGCCGGACAGCTCGGGGATGTCCGTGATCTCCCCCCGGGCGAAGGCTGCCATCCGCTCTCCCGCGGTAGCCAGCCGGGCCCGGACGCCGCCCATGCGGAAGTCGATGACTTCAAAGCCAAAGGGCTTGTTGGTGCTCTCCCAGAGAGTACGCCAGACCTTCCGCAGGGCTTCCACCGCGTCCATGGCGGCAGGAATGTCCTCCGCAAGCGCGCCGGCAGCTTCCCGGTTCCGCTCCCGAACCGCCTGGGCAGCAGCGGCGTGCCAGCGGCTCTTCAGCGTCAGCGCGTGGGCCAGGGCGGTGTAGAAGTCAAAGAAAGCGGCATACTCCGGATTGTTCCGGGTGGCCAGGGCGTATTTTCCCACCAGCCCAGCGAAGTGCTCCTCGGGGCGGAAGCCCTCCAGATCCTTTTCAAACAGCTGCACCAGGGGATCCTGATACAGCAGGATCTTACAGATGTTGCTGGGATCGTTGGAGCGGGATTCCAGACCGGGGAGGGTGTTCAGCTCGCTTAAGGAAAGGAAGTCGGAAAGCGCTCCGTGGCAGCACCGGCGGAAGCGGTCCGAAAGAGTCTGGGGGTCATAGACACCGGTGTAGGCCATTTCTCCGTAGAGCTGCATGCCCGGCAGAGCGGCAAGCATATTGCACTCCTGGCCGTCATCGCCCCAGCAGGTGGCGACCACCAGGGGGATTCCGGCTTTCCGGCATGCGGAAAGGGCAGCGACGGTATTCCGGATGGAGATTTCATAGGCGGGAGCCGGACCGATCCAGGTCCAGATGCCCCCGGCAAATACCGTGGGGGCGGGGAGGCGGCTGTGCTTTTTCAGAGCGTCCAGGTACATTTCCTCCCGGGACTGGTAGTAGTCCCAGTAGACCAGAGTGGCTCTGGGATCCACCGCGGCAATGGCGGCGTCACTGGGATCGCCATCACTGTGGTAATTTTTGCCGTCGATGGCAAAGTACATGTCGCTCCACATCATGGCCTGCAGGCCCAGCTTGTCCGTAATCTCCAGAAGCCGCTTCAGGTGGCGGCCGAGGATGTTGTTGGGGTTTTCATAGCCGAAGTGGTACAGGTGAGCGCCCAGCCCCACGCCGAAAGCTTCGTCCATGCCCAAGTGAATCCGCTTGGAGCGGTAGGGGGCGCTGGCGGAACGAATGAGCTGCTCCAGGATGGTATAGCTTTCCTCCCGGTCCGGCTCGATGATGGCGCTGTCCTCCCGGACACCGTAGTAGGCGGGCCAGTGCATGACCCGGTCCAGGTGGCCCAGGGTCTGGATGCAGGGGATCAGCTCGATGCCAAAGAGAAACGCGTAGTCGTCAATGGCTTTCAGCTCGTCGTAGGTGTAGCGGCCCCGCTTGTAGCCGAAGAAGGGCTGCTCCGGGACCTCATAGGTGTCTTCGGTGTACATCATGCCCAGGTTCAGTCCCATAAGTGCCATTTTCCGAAGGAAAAAGCGCAGGCTTTCCGGGGTGAGGACCGCGTTGCGGGAGCAGTCGAACATGACGCCGGTGGATTCAAAAGCAGGAGATTCCTGAATATGACAGGGGGTCAGGGGCAGCGGGATCAGGCTGAGGGCCCGGTAAAACTGGATGGGAGCGGCCCAGGTGACGGTGACGGAGGCACCGTCACTGTCCACGGCCAGGCAGTCGCCCCGGCACACGGTGATGGGAAGACCATCCTCCGACAGGGTCATCCCCAGATCGTCCCGCAACTGGGCGAGAGCGGTTTCCCAGCCTGCCGGCGGTATTCCCAGAATACGGATTTTTTCCATTAGAGGCTCCTTTCAGAATTGAAAAAGATAAATTAAAAATGGATATTTGCACGGCCATGGCCTCTCCGACGGGGAAGCGGACAGGCAGATTCCGGCCTGTTAGGGCGGAAATTCCCGGTACTGCTGCAGCCGCTCTTTAGCATTATCCTCCAAATCCTCTCAAAAGGGAAGTCTAAAATGATAAAAAAAAGATTTTCGTCATTTTTAATATGTTTAGAACACATTATTTGTAAAATATGTATAAATTATAAACGCTTGTCAAATTATGACAAAAATATTCCGTTCAGAAAAGTATCTTTTGTGCACTATAAAGTATCCTTTTGGGACTTTCGGGAAGAGGGAAATAAAAATATAATAAAGGTGTTTCAGGGGGAAACGAGTTTCCCCCGCGAGTCAAGAGGAAAGGAATGAATAAAGTCTATGACTGATGAAAAAACCCGGGCCAAGCCCCATAAGCTTCAGCGCCGGAACAAGTGGACGAGAGACGATACCGAGCTGACGATTCTGGCTCTGCCTACCACAGTTTGGTACATCCTGTTCTGCTACCTGCCCATGTTCGGTATCATCCTGGCTTTCAAGGATTACCGGATCTCCGGAGGTGCCGGCTTCCTGACCAGTTTGATGAAGAGTGAATGGGTCGGCTTCAAGAACTTCCAGTACTTCTTCAGCCTGCCGGACTTCCCCATGATCCTGCGCAACACCGTCCTGTATAACCTGGTATTTATCGTGCTGGATATTGTGCTTCCTGTTGGTCTGGCCATCATGATCGGCAATATCTACTCCAAGACAAAGTCCAAGGTTTACCAGACGCTGATGTTCATGCCCCACTTCATGTCCTGGGTTGTGGTCAGCTACTTTGTGTACGCATTCCTGGTCACCGACAAGGGCCTTGCCAACGGCCTGATCCGGATGCTGGGCGGCGAAAATATCGACTGGTATTTCACCCCCAAGTACTGGCCCGCGATTCTGATTATCATGCACATCTGGAAGGGCATCGGCTACAGCATGGTCGTGTACCTGGCCTCCATTACCGGTATCGATACCAGCCTGTATGAAGCCGCCGTTCTGGACGGCGCTTCCAAGGCCCAGCAGGCCCGCTACATCACCCTGCCCTCCCTGCAGCCCATCATCATCATGATGTTCATTCTGGCTGTGGGACGGATCTTCTCTTCCGACTTCGGCCTGTTCTACCAGGTCACCCAGGGCGCCAAGCAGCCCCTGACCCCCATTGTGGCGACCTTTGACGTGAAGACCTACCAGATGCTGACCAGCGCCTCCACGACCCTGGGTCAGACCTCTGCCGCGTCCCTGTTCCAGTCCGTCATTGGCTGCATCATGATCCTGACCGCCAACGCTGTTGTCCGCAAGGTGGACAAAGCCAGCGCCCTGATCTGAGGAGGTGACTCGTAATGGCTAAGAAAAAAGAACTGGACAATATGAGTCGGCTGAACCGGATCCATCCGGTCACCAACTTCTTCTTTAACCTGCTGTTTGTGATCCTGGCTCTGGCCTGCTTCCTGCCCATTATCTTCATTCTGATCATTTCCCTTACCTCCAACGATGTGATCCGCAGAGAGGGCTACCAGCTTTGGCTCACCGCGGAGAATTTCTCCGCCGACGCGTATGTTTACCTCTGGGGCCAGAGAGCCACGATTCTGCGGGCCCTGTGGGTTTCCGTGGAGGTCACCGTCATCGGCACCGTCCTGGGCGTTATGCTCACCTGTATGATGGGCTACGTCCTGTCCCGCCAGGAGCATAAGCTCAATAACTTCCTGACCATTCTGATTTTCATCCCCATGGTCTTCGGCGGCGGCATGGCGGCAAGCTACGTTGTCAATACCCAGATTCTCCACCTGCGGGATACCCTCTGGGTACTGATCCTGCCGCTGCTGGTTTCCAGCTGGAACGTCACCATTTCCAGAACCTTCTTCCGCTCCACTATCCCGGATTCCATCATCGAGTCCGCGAAAATCGACGGCGCTTCCCAGGGCACCATCTTTGCGAAAATTGTGCTGCCCATTTCCAAGCCCGTTCTTGCCACCATCGGCCTGTTCCTGGCTTTCGGCTACTGGAATGACTGGTTCCAGGCACAGCTGTACATCAGCAAGGACAGCCTGCGTTCCCTGCAGTCCATGCTGAACTCCATTCAGAACAACGTGGAATACCTGACCAAGAACCCCACCGCTATGCTGACTTCCGCAACGGATCTGAAGCGGAACATGCCCCAGGAAAGCGTTCGTATGGCAATCGCCTTCGTGGTTGCCGTGCCCATCGCCTGCATCTATCCGTTCTTCCAGAAGTACTTCATCTCCGGCCTGACCGTGGGCGCGGTGAAGGGCTGATTGGTATTATCCTTTGTATTGAGCGGCTTCAGCCGTTCCAATAAAAAACAACTACTTAGGAGGAAAACAAATGAAGAAGATTCTTGCGCTGCTTCTGGCGGTGGTTATGGTAGTCGGCATGCTGGCCGGCTGCTCCAGCTCCGAGCAGAAGAAGGACGACGGCGTACCCACCATCACCTGGTACATGGTGGGCGGCGGCCAGCCCGCCAATATCGACTCCTGGAAGACCAAGGTTGACGCTTATCTGGAAGAGAAGATCGGTGTTCACCTGGATGTCCAGTGCATCTCCTGGGGCGACTGGGGCAACCGTCGTACCAACATCGTCTCCACCAACGAGCCCTATGACATCATGTTCACCGACATGGGCTCCTACGCCAGCGATGTGAAGATGGGCGCTTTCGCCGACATCACCGAGCTGATCAAGCAGACCCCCGGCCTGACTGACCTGATCCCCGCCGAGTATCTGGATGCCTGTAAGATCGACGGCAAGCTGTACGCTGTGCCCGCTTACAAGGATTCCTCTATGACCAACTTCTTCGTGTGGACCAAGGAGCGGGTTGAGAAGAGCTTCCCCGGCTATGCCAATGCTCACACCCTGGCTGACATCACCGACGGCCTGCGCCAGATGAAGGAAGACTTCGGCGAAGCTCCCTTTATGCTGAACCAGGATGGTATCTCCTGTGTTGCCGGCAACAAGTACGACGCTATGGGCCTGGGCAACATCGGTCTGGGCGTTTCCTACAATGGCACCGAGGCCAAGGCTGTGGCCATTTTCGAACAGGAAGATGTGCTGAGCGATCTGCGAATCATCCACTCCTGGATGCAGGAAGGCCTTATCAACTCTGACGCTGCTGTCCGGCAGGAAGCTACCGGTATGTGCGGCGTGGGCGTTGCTCAGGGCTGGCCCTCCGCTGCTCAGGGCTGGGGCGAAGGCCGCGGCGCTGAGGTCGTTGTCTCCCAGTTTGAGGACACCGTTGTGTCCACCGACACCGTGCAGGGCTCCATGGCCTGCATCTCCGCTTCCTCCAAGCATCCTCTGGAGGCTCTGAAGCTGCTGGAGCTGGTCAATACCGACAACTGGCTCCGTGACGCTCTGGCCTACGGCGAAGAGGGCGTGAACTTCGAGTATGTCCAGGAAGGCGACTACAAGCGGGTTAACAAGCTGAACAACGACTGGACGCTGGCTGCTTACACCCAGGGTACCTTCTTCGACATGTCCCTGACCACCGGCTCCGTCGGCAACTACTTCGTTGACGAGGTTAAGGTGCAGAACGAGAACGCCAAGGCTTCTCCCGCTTTCGGCTTCGTGTGCAACCGTGAAAAGATCGACGACAAGATGAAGGCTGTCGGCGCTATCTACGACGAGTACAAGTCCCTGATCCTGACCGGTACGGCCGATCCTGATGAGGTCTGCCCTGAGATGATGGCCAAGATGCGTGACGCCGGCTTTGATGACATTCAGGCTGAAGTCCAGGCCCAGCTGGATGCTTGGGTTGCTTCCAAGTAAATCATCTGAAGTTTTTTCCTGACGCGAAACGCGGCGGGGCGATTGCATCCGCAATCGCCCCGCTTTTTTCATGATTTGTTTATCGGCGGGTGGAATTTGCCGTACCCTTTAAATTGGCGAAAACGACAAAAACAAGCCTGGTTTTGATACAGAATTCCCCATTGACTTTCCGGGATTCTATGATAGAATCCCACTGAGAATCCTCTGTTTTCGGGCCAGATTTTCCGGAGAGAAGCATCCGGAGAATGTGTCCCGAAAACAGGGAAACTGGGAAGCTGTGATCCGGTCCGCAGGCGCGGCCGGCAGGAAATCCGCCGTCCAGCCGGGAATGGCGTGTTTGGGGCTTCCCTGAAAGCCGATTACCGGAAAAAAGCCAAAAAAGGAGAATTATTTATGAGCAGGATCATTGGAAACGAACTCAAGAATATCCCCTGGCAGGACCGGCCCCAGGGTGATCCCATGCCCGTGTGGCGCTACACCGAAAACCCCATTATTGGCCGCCATGCCACAAAGCGTTCCAACAGTGTATTCAACAGCGCGGTGGTGCCCTTTGGTGACGGCTTCGCCGGTGTTTTTCGCTGTGACAGCCGCTCCGTCCAGATGGATATCTTCGTGGGTTTCTCCAAGGATGGCATCCACTGGGACATCAGTGACGAGCCCATCGTTTTTGAGGGCGACGAGAATGTGACCAGGAAGGAATACCGCTATGACCCCCGGGTCTGCTTCCTGGATGGCAAGTACTACATCACCTGGTGCAACGGCTACCACGGCCCCACCATCGGCGTGGGCTGGACCGAGGACTTCAAGACCTTCCACCAGCTGGAAAACGCCTTCCTGCCCTATAACCGCAACGGTCTGCTGTTCCCCCGGAAGGTAAACGACAAGTACCTGATGCTCTCCCGGCCCTCCGATACCGGCCACACCCCCTTCGGCGACATCTTCATCAGCCAGAGCCCGGACCTGGTGTTCTGGGGCCAGCACCGCCACGTCATGGGTCCGACCAAGTTTGAGGTCTCCGGCTGGCAGTGCACCAAGATCGGCGCAGGCCCTATCCCCATCGAAACCGACGAGGGGTGGCTGCTCATTTACCACGGCGTCATCACCACCTGCCAGGGCTATGTGTACCGGATGGGTGCGGCACTGCTGGATATTGACGAGCCCTGGAAGGTCCTTTATCGCTCCAAGGACTATATCCTTGCTCCCTATGAGCCCTATGAGCTGATGGGAGATGTGCCCAACGTGACCTTCCCCTGCGCCTGCCTTACCGATGCCGCTACGGGCCGGATTGCCATTTATTACGGCTGCGCGGACACCGTCACCGGTCTGGCTTTCACCACGGTGGACACCCTGCTGAACTATATCAAAGAAAACAGCCTGTGAGGTAACTGTACATGTATTTTATCGACCAGAGAATTCAGGTTATCTGCAACCAGCTGAAGCTGCTGCGGATTCGGGAGAACACCCCCATTGCCCAGTGGCAGTATAAGCCCGGTCTCTTCTTCCGCCCGGAGGAAGCGGACGCGGACCGGACCCCCTGGGAGCCCTTTGACTGCAATACCATGCGCTGGTATTCGGAGTATGACGGAAGCGACCAGTTTGAGGGCAAATTTCAGGGCTATGTGGGCGACTTCCACGGCATCCAGGGGAGCCACTACTGGTTCCGCTGCCATCTGACCGTGCCGGAAACCTTTGCCGGCAAGTCCGTCTGGATGAAGATCAAGACCCAGATCGAGGAGTGGGACGATGGGAAGAATCCCCAGTTCCTGATCTTTGTGGATAGGAAAGTGACCCAGGGCGCGGATATGAACCACCGGGAGATCCGCCTGCTGGAAAAGGCCCGGGGCGGCGAGACCCTCACCCTGGACATCCAGGCCTATACCGGTACCCTGCACCGGGAGTTCCGCTTTATTACGGAGCTGTTCCAGCTGGACGAGGAAATTCACAACCTGTACTATGACATCCAGGTGCCCCTGTGGGCCTTCCCCCGGATGGACAAGGACAGCAAGGTGCGGCTGGATATTCAGACCGTGCTCAACGATACCATTAACCTGCTGGATATGCGCACGCCCTACTCCGACGCCTTCTACGCATCCATTCGGGAGGCCGAAGCCTATATCCAGAAGCACCTGTACGAGGAAATGGGCGGCTGGGACGAGGTAGTTGCCACCTGCATCGGCCACACCCATATCGATGTGGCCTGGTGGTGGACCGTAGCCCAGACCCGGGAGAAGGTTGCCCGCTCCTTTGCTACGGTTCTGAAGCTGATGGAGGAGTATCCCAGCTATAAGTTCATGTCCAGCCAGCCTGTGCTGTATTACTTCCTGAAGCAGCGCTATCCCGAGGTTCTGGACCGGATTAAGGAGCGGGTCAAGGAAGGCCGCTGGGAGCCCGAGGGCGGCATGTGGCTGGAAGCCGACTGCAACCTGACCTCCGGAGAGTCCCTGGTTCGCCAGTTCCTCCACGGCAAGCGGTTCTTCAAGGAAGAGTTCGGCGTGGACAACAAGATCCTGTGGCTGCCTGACGTATTCGGCTACTCCGGCGCCCTGCCGCAGATCATGAAGAAGTCCGGCGTGGACTACTTCATGACCACCAAGCTTGCCTGGAACCAGATCAACAAGATTCCCAACGATACCTTTATCTGGAAGGGCATTGACGGCAGCGAAGTGCTGACCCACCTGATTACCACCGTGGGCGAGGATCAGGATCCCAAGCAGAGCTTCTTTACCACCTATAACGGCATGCTCCATCCCGGCTCCATCATGGGCGGCTGGGAGCGGTACCAGAATAAGGAGATCAATAATGATATTCTGATCTCCTATGGCTACGGCGACGGCGGCGGCGGCCCCACCCGGAAGATGCTGGAAATCTCCAAGCGTATGGAAAAGGGCGTCAAGGGCATTCCCATGGTCCGTCAGGAGACCGCCAGAACCTACTTTGACGAACTCAATGAGCGGGTCAAGGACAACCGGCGGCTGGAAACCTGGGAGGGCGAATTCTACTTCGAGTACCACCGGGGCACCTACACCTCCATGGCCCGGAACAAGCGGGGCAACCGGAAGAGCGAGCTCATGATGATGGATCTGGAGACCCTGGGCGTTCTGGCCGGTGACTATCCCGCCGAGGCGGATACCCGGCTGTGGCGGGACATCATCCTGCTGAACCAGTTCCACGACATTCTCCCCGGCAGCTCCATTGCCGAGGTGTACCAGGTCACCAAGGGCGAGTACGAAGCCCTGGCAGCCGAGGTTTCCCAAATGATCCGGGAGCGCCTGGTGAAGCTTGCCGGCAGCGGTGACGGCATTACCGTATTCAACACCCTGGGCTTCCGCCGGGACGATGTGGTAGCCCTGGGAGATGTGGATGCCCAGGCCCTGGCGGATGCTGACGGCAATGTGTTCCCCGTGCAGAAGACCGGAGAAGGTGCCGTTGCCTATCTGCGGGGAATCCCCGCCAAGGGCTTCAAGACCTTTGCTCCTGTAAAGGCTAGCGCGGACAGCCCCTTTGTCCGCACCGATGACCAGCATCTGGAGACGCCTTTCTACCGGATTGTCCTGGACGGAAACGGCCACTTTACCTCCATTTTCGACAAGGCCTACGACCGGGAAATCTTGCAGGCAGGTAAGACCGGCAACCAGCTCCGGCTCTACGAGGACAAGCCGGTGTACTACGATAACTGGGACATCGACATGTACTACACCGAGAAGTCCTGGCCCGTGGACGAGCTGGTGTCCTCCTGCTGGACTGAGGACGGCCCCGTGCGTACGACTCTGGAGCTTACCTGGAAGTGCAGCCGGAGCACCATCACCCAGAAGATCCACTTCTATGCCGACACCCGCCGCATCGATTTTGAGACAGTGGCGGACTGGAAGGAGCACCAGCACCTGCTGAAAGCCGAGTTCCCCGTGGACATCCACAGCGACGAGGCTACCTTTGATGTCCAGTTCGGCAATGTCACCCGGAAGGTACACACCAACACCAGCTGGGACAAGGCCCGGTTTGAAAGCTGCGGCCAGAAGTGGATGGACCTGTCCGAGGGTCACTACGGCGTCAGCGTCCTCAATGACTGCAAGTACGGCCACTCCGTCCGGGAAGGCGTCATCGGCCTGACCCTCATCAAGTGCGGCGTGGAGCCCAACCCCAACGCGGATGTGGAAGTGCACCACTTCACTTACGCCCTGTACCCCCACGGCGAGACCTGGAAGCAGGGCGGCACTGTGGCGGAGGCCTACAAGCTGAACCAGAGCGCCTATACCGTCAGCGCCGGAACCGCCGGCAGGGAATACAGCTTCGCCTCCGTAAACCGGGACAATGTGATCCTGGAGACGGTCAAACAGGCGGAAAGCGGCGAGGGCACGGTCCTGCGTATGTACGAGTGCGAGAACAGCCGGACCAAGGTCACCCTGAGCGTGCCTGAAACCTTTACCAAGGC
>CAMCCS010000054.1 GCA_945873295.1 uncultured Clostridia bacterium | reverse complement strand
GCAGCAGCACGCACCAGCCCAGGGAGTATTCCTCGGCAACATAGCCCAGCACCAGTCCCACCGCAAACGCGTAGGGCGTCTGCACCAGATTTCCGTGGTACATACCAAACAGAAACGCGGAAGCAAGAATGCCGAAACGCTTTCCGTAGGGGCGGAACATACCCTGAATCAAGCCCCGGAACAGCATTTCCTCGACGAGCGGCGCAATCAGACAGCCGTACAGGAGCAGGCTCACGCTGCTGCTCTGCATGGTCGCCGCTTCTACGGAGGCCGTAATATCCACACCAAGGGGCGAAAGCAGAGAATCCAACAATCCCGTCAGCACAGAAAAAACCAGCTGGGTGCTGACAAAGACACACAGGACAGCGAGAAAAGATGCCGAATCCATTTTCCCCCGCGGCCGCCACATTTCCTTTCCCAAAAAGGGCAGACCTTTCCAGCCGATCAGGATTACCAGGCCTACAGCAGCGGCGTACAGGTAACCCCAGGCGTTTCCCGTGATCCCGGCGGTGATCTCCACAGGATCCGGCAGGGAACCTGCGCGCACCGCTTCCAGCACGTCTGCCATTCCCTGAACGAACATGGTCAGGATCACCATGACATTCATGATTCCATAATAGATAAGCAGTGTCCAGCCCGCCGAGCCAAAACGGCGGCGCAGGATCTTGTTAATTTCTTTATCCGTCACTGGATTTCCTCCCGGATTTCTTCCAGAATTTTCTCGGCGCAGAGCATGCCGTCAATGGCGGCAGACATGATTCCGCCGGCATAGCCCGCGCCCTCACCGGCCGGGTACAGTCCCCGGAGCTTCGACTGCCGATCCTCCCCCCGGAGGATCCGCACCGGAGAAGAGCTGCGGGTCTCCGGGGCCGTCAGCACTGCGTTGGGGTCCGCGAAACCGTGAAGCCGCGTTTCTAATCTGGGAAGCGCCTGCTTCATAGCCCCGGTGATCCTTTCCGGCAGGATGGTGTTCAGGTCACACCAGACTACCCCGGGACGGTAGGTGGGCTGCACCGCTGCCGGGCCGGTGCTTGGCTTTCCGGCGAGAAAATCCCCCACCGTCTGGGCAGGCGCCCGGTAACCACCAGCCACACGATAGGCAAGCTGTTCAATCTCCCGCTGCCAGAGCATGCCCCCCAGCGGACCGGGATAGGGAAAGTCCTCCGGCCTGACCGTTACCAGCAGGGCAGCGTTGGCATTTTCTCCCCCACGGTCGGAATTGCTCATGCCGTTTGTGACCACGCCTCCTTCTTCCGAGGCAGCCGCCACCACATAGCCTCCGGGGCACATACAGAAGGTATACACCGTTCCGTCCTCCAAATGCTCCGCCAGCTTATAATCCGCCGGGGGCAGTGCCGGATTCTCCCCACCATACTGGGCATAGTCGATATTCTTTTGCAAATGCTCAATCCGCGCGCCCATGGCAAAGGGCTTTGGCTCCATGGGAACGCCCATTTCCTCCAGCATCCGGAAGGTGTCCCGGGCGCTGTGGCCAATCGCCAGGATCAGCCGGGTGCAGGGGATCTCCTCTCCCGTCTGGGTGGTGATTGCCGTAATCCGGTCCCCTGTCTGCTTGATTCCCGTCACCTGGGTGCGGAAACGGACCTCGCCCCCCAGCGCTTCAATCCGGCGGCGGATGGACTGCACGACCTCCACCAGAACATCCGTACCCACATGGGGCTTGGCATCAAAGAGAATGTCCTCCCCCGCTCCCGCCTTCACAAACTGTTCCAGAATCCAGTGGATCCGGGGGTTACTGACCCCGGTATTCAGCTTTCCGTCGGAGAAGGTTCCGGCACCGCCCTCACCGAACTGCACGTTGCTTTGGGGGTCCAGCGTCCCGCCGGAGAAAAAGGAATCCACTTTCTCCTTTCTGGTCAGAGCATCGTCTCCCCGCTCCAGGATCAGGGGACACTGTCCTGCCAGGGCCAGCACCAGCGCCGCAAACATCCCGGCAGGTCCGAAGCCCACCACCACCGGCCGCTGGGGAGCTTTAGGCGCTTTCGGCACCGTATAGCGGTATACCGGGGCGAGCTCCGCCCGGCGGCTCCCGGATTTCATCAAGAGCTTTTTCTCGTTTCCCTCCACCCGGACATCCACGGTATAAATGATCCGGACCTCCGGCTTTTTCCGGGCATCCACCGAGCGGCGGACAATGGTCAGCTCCCGGATCCTGGAGCCGGGTATCTTCAAAATTTTCGACGCCTCGTACCGAAGCTGATTCGCCTCATGCTCCGGTGGGAGGGAAATATCCCGCAGTCGTATCATGTTTTACTCCTTCCGGCGCTTTCTCCTGCCAGACGCCCGGAGCTCCAGGCCCATTGCAGGTTATAGCCGCCGCAGTCTCCATCCACATCCAGCACCTCGCCGCAGGCATACAGCCCGGGAACCAGGCGGCTTTCCATGGTTTCTTCGTTAAATTCCCCGGTACAAATGCCCCCTGCCGTCACCTGGGCAGCATCCATGCCCATGGGCTGAGTCAGGGTCACTTCCAGCGCCTTTGCCTTTTCCGTCGCCAGGGTAAGCGCCTCTTCCGGTATATCCCGGATAACCCCCTGCTGGGAAATCCCGGCCTCCCCGGTCAGCACTCTGCCCAGGCGGTTGTGGAGGATCCCCGTAAACAAGTCGGACGCGGGCAGGTCGGTTTTCTTCCTGCGAAGCAGTTCCTCTGCCAGTGTCTGCCGGTCCAAATCGGGAAGAAAATCCAGCCGGCAGGTCCACTCGCCCCCGCCCTGGCACACATCCCGGGAGATTTCAAAAATCACCGGACCGGACAGGCCGTATTCCGTAAATTGCAGTTCTCCCCTGCTCCCGGCAAACAGACTCCCGTCCCGGAAAACGGACACTTCGCAGTTTGTCCTTACACCCTTTAAGGACGCAAGGGCGCCCCAGGAAGAACGCAGCTGCACCAGATTGGGCCGCAGCTTTGTGCTGTGGTGGCCCAAAGCCCGCAGAAGCTTATAGCCGGACATGCTGCCGCCCAGGGCCGTCCCCGCAAGTCCGCCGCAGGCAACAATCACCCGGTCACAGTCCACCGCTTCCTCTTGTGCTTCCACTCGGAAGCTTCCGGCTGTCTTTCGGATCTTCTCTGCTTCAAAACCCAATTTTACGGTAATATTCGGCCTGCTCAGTGCAAAGCGTAATATGTCCGCCACGGAATTGGCCTGGTCGGAATAGGGATACACCCGGCCCGACGCTTCCGCCACGGTATAAAGACCCATGCGGCGAAACCAATTAATCGTTTCCTCCGGTGAAAACCGGTTCAGGGCATACTTCCAGAAGCCGGACTGCTCCCCATGATAGCCTGTTTCTCCGGCGTGCAGATTCGTCAGGTTGCACCGCCCGTTGCCGGTGGCCCGCAGCTTCCGCCCCAACCGGGCCTGGCGCTCAAAAAGCACCACCTGGGCGTCCTTTGCTTCCGACGCCGCCAGGGCCGCGGCCATACCGGAGGCGCCGCCGCCGATGATTCCAATGACCATACTTTTTCTCCTTGCAAATATGGATTGTCCCCATTATACCCCACAAATCTCCCGGGCACAAGAAAAACTTCTTTGCGAATGGGAAAAGATATGGTATAATACGCTGTGGTGATAGTATGGACCGAAGTCTGATCGAAAAAATCGGAAAAACCACGGAAGACCGGATGCTTTTGGCAAAGGTCTTCGACAAAATAAATTCCGGGATGCAGAAAAGTATTCCTGCCTCCACTGCTTTTCTCTCCCCCCGGGAGCAGGAGCTGGCCCGGTTCCTCTTCGGCAGTCCCCAGGGGCTGTTGGCCTTCGGCGGCTACCCTGACGCGGAACGAAAAATGCTTGTCTATCTTCCGGAATATCTGGAGAAAAGCTGGCTTCTGGGTGAGGACAGCCCGGTGGTATGCATCCACGCGGACTTCTATCGGGAGGATAAGCTGACTCACCGGGATCTATTGGGAGCTCTCATGGGTGCCGGAATCGCCCGGGAAACCGTGGGCGACATCTGCGTCGGTACCGGCTGCGCGGATTTCTTTGTTACAGCGGAGATCGCGCCCTATCTGATGCAGAGCTTCACCAGCGCCGGACGGACGGCGCTCCATCTAAAGCAGGTACCCCTGGACGCGGTTCTGGTCCCGGAACCGGAAACGAAGGAGCTGCGGGACACCCTTGCCTCCCTGCGCTTAGACAGTGTCATCAGTTCGGGCTTCCGTATCGGCAGGAGCCTGGCGGCCCAATATGTTGCCGCCGGGAAAGCGGCCATTGACGGTCTGCCCTGTGAGAAGCCGGATAAGCTTGTTTCAGAGGGTGCCAAGATCTCCGTGCGGGGTCTGGGAAAAATACAGCTTGCCCAGGTGGGCGGCGAAACAAAAAAAGGGCGGATCAGTGTCATCATCCGCCGGTATGTGTGAGGGCGCAAATATGAACATGCAGGAAGTAATCGCGCGGATCAACGCGCTGGCAAAGAAAGCAAAGGAAACTGGCCTATCCCCGGAAGAAGTCCAGGAGCGGGACAAACTCCGCCGGATCTACATCGACTCGGTAAAGGCCAATCTCGTCGGTCAGCTGGAAAACACCTACATCGTCGGGCCTGACGGTAAAAAGAAGAAACTGGAGCACAAATAATGGAACTTTGGGAACAAATTGCCTGCTACCGTCCGGTAAATGCGCAGGAGGAAAAGGACAAACAGCAGTTCCTTGCCTGGCTTGGCAGCGGAATTGACCTGTACAGCCGGGACTGTGCCGCTGCCCATCTCACCGCCTCCGCATGGGTCGTCAGCCCGGACCGGAAACAGGTTCTGATGGCCTATCATAAGATCTACAACTCCTGGGCCTGGACTGGGGGGCACGCCGACGGTGAGCGGGATCTGTGCAATGTTGCCCGGCGGGAAGCCATGGAGGAAAGCGGCATTGAAAATCTGAAACTCCTGGATCCCGGCATTTTCTCTCTGGAGATTCTCAGTGTGGACGGTCACGAGAAGCGGGGACAGTATGTGTCCACCCATCTGCACCTGAATGTGACCTACCTTTTTGAGGCAGACCCGGTTGCTCCCCTGCGGTGCAAGCCAGACGAAAACACCGGGGTTGCCTGGATCCCCATCGACGAGCTGCCCGAAAAGGTTTCAGAGCCCTGGTTTCTGGAACGGATCTACAGCAAGCTGATAAAAAAGAGTACAGGATAATTGGAGGATACTATGGCTTTTCTGCCTGTGACCCGGGAGGAAATGGAAGCCCGGGGATGGGTCCAGTGCGACTTTGTATATGTGATTGGGGATGCCTATGTGGATCATCCCTCCTTTGGCCACGCCATTATCAGCCGGGTTCTGGAGCATCACGGCTACAGCGTGGGCATCATCTCCCAGCCGGACTGGAAGGATCCCGAATCCATCAATGTATTCGGACCGCCCCGGCTGGCGTTTCTGGTCTCCGGCGGCAATATGGACTCCATGGTGAACCACTATTCCGTCACCTGCCACCGCCGGAAAACCGATGCCTTTACCCCGGGCGGTATCATGGGAAAACGGCCCGATTACGCCACTATCGTTTACTGCAACCTGATCCGCCGCACCTATAAGGATATTCCCATTCTCATCGGCGGCATTGAGGCCAGCCTGCGGCGGCTGGCCCACTACGACTATTGGTCCGATAAAATGAAACGGTCCATCCTCCTAGACAGCCAGGCGGATCTTCTCATGTACGGCATGGGGGAGCGGAGCGTGGTGGAGATCGCCGATGCCCTAAACGCGGGAATGGATGTTAAGGACATTACCTATGTGGACGGGACGGTTTTCAAAACCGCCCAGCCCGACGACAGTCTTCCCACCATTATGCTTCCCAGCTTTGACGAAGTGAAGGATGATAAACGCAAATACGCCGAGTCCTTCCGGATCCAGTACGCCAACTGTGATCCCTTCACCGCCAAGCGAATGGCGGAGTGGTACGGCAAAAAATATGTGGTGCAGAATCCGCCCCAGAAGCCCCTGACTACGGAGGAAATGGACGAAATCTACGATCTGCCCTATATGCGCACCTACCACCCCAGCTACCAAAAGGCCGGCGGCGTTCCCGCCATTGAGGAAGTTAAGTTCAGCCTGGTCAGCAACCGGGGCTGCTTCGGCGCCTGCTCCTTCTGCGCCCTGACCTTCCACCAAGGACGGATCGTCCAGGTCCGGAGCCACGAATCCATCCTCCGGGAAGCGGAGATTATGACAAAGGACCCGGATTTCAAGGGCTATATCCACGATGTTGGCGGCCCCACCGCCAATTTCCGCCACCCCGCCTGCAAAAAGCAGATGTCCAAGGGTGCCTGTGGAGGACGGCAGTGCCTCTACCCCACCCCCTGCAAAAATATGGACGCGGATCACAGCGACTATGTTGCCCTGCTGCGGAAGCTCCGTGCCCTGCCCGGGGTGAAGAAAGTATTTGTCCGCAGCGGCATCCGGTTTGATTATTTGCTGGCGGACAAGAAGGACACCTTCTTCCGGGAGTTGGTAAAATACCACATCTCCGGACAGCTCAAGGTTGCGCCGGAGCACGTTTCCGACCGGGTCCTGGCTCGGATGGGAAAGCCCAAGAACGAAGTGTACAACCGGTTTGTGGAGAAATACTTCCGGCTGAACCAGGAGTTTGGGATGAAGCAGTACCTTGTCCCCTACCTCATGTCCAGCCACCCCGGCTCCACCCTGGCAGACGCGGTGGCGCTGGCGGAGTACATTCGGGACATGGGCTACAACCCGGAGCAGGTGCAGGACTTCTACCCCACCCCCTCCACCCTGTCCACAGTGATGTACGCCACGGGACTGGATCCCAGAACCATGGAAAAGGTCTACATCCCCACGGATCCCCATGAGAAAGCCATGCAGCGGGCCCTCATCCAGTACCGGAACCCCGTCAACTATAGTCTCGTTCGAGAGGCACTGGTAAAAGCGGGACGGGAAGACCTCATCGGCACCGGACCCAAATGTCTGATCCGACCCTGGCCGCCGAAAGATCCGAGAGTAAAGGCCCCCGGAAATATACCCGGGAAGAAGAAAAATGGGGCTCCGGCAAAGAGCCGCAGAAAATGATGCAACGCCCACGGAAAGGTTTTTCCGTGGGCGTAATGTTTATCAGGCTGTTTTCACATACAGGCACATTTCATAGGGAATCCCGTCTTCCTCACCGGACTGCAGAACGCTTTCCAGATTCCATTTGGGATCCGCGTCCAGATCGGGAAACCAGGTGTCCGACGGGACCACGGTATGGACCTTGGTAACATAGGCCCGGTCACATACTTCCATAAACTGGGCGTACACGCTGCCTCCCCCAATCACGAAAACCCGGGGAATATGCTTCGTCCGTTCCAGCACCTCCTGTACGGAAGCGCACGCGGTAAAGCCGGGGTAATCCCCACCGCTTCTGCTCAGTAAAAAGTTTTCCCGGCCCGGAAGAGGTTTCTTTCCGGGGAAATCCTCCACCGTCCGGCGTCCGGCAATCACCGCCGCGCCCCGGGTGGTCTCCCGGAAGAACTTCCGGTCCGCGCTGAGGGCAATGGGCTGGGTTCCGTCCTTGCCGATTCCCCAATCATCATATACCGCAACAATCAGCTCCATAGGCCCCTCCTAGATCGCCATGGGGATTTCAAAATTAAAGGGATGGTACCGGTAATTTTCCATGGAGAAAGAGTTCTTGGTAAAGGCATAGAAATCCGTGATGCTTTCATCCACATGGAATTTGGGCGCTTCGTAGCCCTCCAGCTCCAGCATGGCTTTCACCGCAGGGATGTGCCGGTCATAGATGTGGCAGTCGGCGATCACATGGACCAGCTCGCCCACTTTCAGGCCGGAAACCTGAGCCATCATATGGACCAGGACGGCGTACTGCACCACATTCCAGTTGTTGGCGGTGAGCATATCCTGGGACCGCTGGTTCAGAATTGCGTTCAAGGTATTCCCGGTGACATTAAAGGTCATGGAGTAGGCGCAGGGATACAGGTTCATCTCGTGCAGATCCTGGAAATTATAGATATTGGTCAGAATCCGCCGGGAATTGGGATTGTGCTTCAGGTCATACAGCACCCGGTCCACCTGGTCAAACATTCCCTCGGCGTATTGGTGCTTGATGCCCAGCTGGTAGCCGTAGGCCTTGCCGATGGTGCCGTCGGGGCCTGCCCACTCATCCCATACATGACTGCCCAGATCGGCAATCCGGTTGGATTTCTTCTGCCAGATCCAAAGCAGCTCGTCCACCGCGGATTTCCAATAGGTCCTGCGCAGGGTCATGATGGGAAATTCCTCCGCCAGATTGTACCGGTTCACCACACCGAATTTCTTAATGGTGTGGGCAGGGGTTCCATCAGCCCAGTGAGGACGTACGGGAAGATCTTCATCGGAAAAGCCGTTTTCCAGGATGTCCCGGCAGGTTGCTTTGTACAGTTCGTCCGCTCTGCTCATATATCGCGTCTCCTCTTTTTTTATTTCTGCCATTCTATCATATTGCGTCTGATTTTTCCAGAGGATTTTACGGGCATTTCCACCCCGAACCGCAAATAGGACTGTCTCAGAACTGATTATTCCAAACCATACGTCCAGTCCTTCTCTCTCAAGGCCGTAGAGAAGATATACGGAAATAGAACCGGTTCCGCCCCATTTTTATTTCCAGGGCATTGCAACCTGCCGGGGAATCTGCTATTATGGAACATTATAATACGGATTGTGATTTTTGGGAAGGAAAAACAGTGGAATTACGGGTTAGGCCGTATTTCAAAAAAGGAGTCGGATAAGTGCCATGAAAAAATGGTTTTGGCTGATCGTGCTGCTTGCCGGAGTGGTCCTGCCCGTCCACGCGCAGGAGAGCATCCCGATTTCATCCCCGGAGGATCTTGCGGCCATCGCGGAGAATCCGGGTGGGGATTACATTCTGATGGAGGATCTGGATATGTCCGGCATTGACTGGATTGGGCCGGACTTTTCAGGCACTCTGGACGGCAACGGACACAGCATTCTGAATCTGACCATTACCGGTACCGGAGTATCCACCGCGGTTACCACGGACGGCAATCAGAAGCGCTATGATTCGGTTTTTGCAGGGCTCTTTGGAAAGCTCGAAAATGCGCAGATCCGGAACCTGAATCTTTGCAATGTCCGCGGGGTCATTACCACCGATCAACCCTGTTTCCTGGGTGCGATAGCAGGCTACAGCATGGACAGCTCGGTAGTCAACTGCTCTGTTTCCGGGGAATTGGAGCTCAGAGCCCATGACAGGATGTTCGGCGTTGCCGGTGTGCTGGGATACGGCGTAGGTTCTGTGGAAGACTGCCTGGTAGACATGACCCTGATCTGCGTGGATACGGACTCCGGCACCCGGGACGAACAGTTCCTGGGCGGCGTTTTCGGCATGGGATTTATGACCGTGTCAGACAGTGAAATCCGGCTGGACGCCTACATCTCAGAGCACGGATATGTCCACAGCGGCGGTCTCGCCGGAATGATGATGCAGTATCCGGTGGCCATGGACAAGGCTTCGCGGATTGTTCGGAACAAGGTGGACGCGAGAATCACTTTCTTTGAAGATAACACAGACCGCAGAGCCTACTGTGAACCCATCGTTGGGGAGCTGCTTCTGAATTTTAACTACGGAATTCTGGACAATCAGCAAAGGCTGGATAAGCACGAGGTGAAGGAATACGACCGGGAGCTTCGCCCGGAAGGGTGCCAAAACCCGATCTATTCTGAAACGGTGATGCTCTCCAGCTGTGATACGTTTGGATATACCGAGTATTGCTGCCAAGGCTGCGGGTATACCTATACCGATCATTACACCCTGCATTCCCACGATGTAAAGGACTGGAACGTAAGAATCGCGTCTACAACAGAACACACCGGCGAGAGTACAGGCACCTGCGTTCGATGCGGCGCGGAGGTGACCAGAGAAGATCCGGTCCTGTCTCCGGAGCCGGAAACAATACCAACAGCACAGCCCGAAACGGAACCGTCCATACCGGAAACAGTTCCCGAAACGCCAGCGCAAGTAAAGGGAGTAAAAACAGGTACGATTCTTCTGATTGTAGGCCTGATCGTAGCGGTAGCCGCTGTGGGACTCGCAATTTTTATCCTGCCACACCGGTCCAGGGGGAAGTATCAGGAAAAATGATACGCCATCGCCCGGCTTTTGTGAAAGCCGGGCGATGGTGTTTTCAAGGGGCTGCCTTCACAAGAAGACAGCCCCTTTGAAATACTTGATTTAAATCGCGGACGCACCGTCCAGGAGGACGTAGTTCATGTTGATCCAGCCGATGCTGGTGCGGCCCCACTGTTCGCCGCTGTACATTCTGGTCTCCAGAATCTCGACCCGGGAGTTCACCATGATCTTACCAACCAAGGCGTTGCCAACACCGGGGGTGCTGCGCACGTTCGCGGTGAAGAAGCACCGGGCGA